>CAZDGB010000137.1:0-15038 GCA_964504645.1 uncultured Planctomycetaceae bacterium
GACTTGGTGCTCGAGAAGATGAGCAACATCGATCTCGAGTCCGACAACGGGCTGAAAATCAGCATCGTCACGCAGCCCAGGGTCATCAAGCAGCCGGTCTTCCCGCGGCTGAGCTCGATGCTGATCCTGTCTGTGGTCGGCGGCGCCGTTACGGGGCTTGGCCTGATCTATGTGTTCGACAGTCTCGACGACCGCTTCCGCTCGCCGGACGAAATCCAGATGCAGGTCGGCCTGCCGGTCCTCGCCATGATCCGGCAGATGACCGAACTGCCCGGCGACGGTCTCGACACCGTCATGACGTTCGCCAAGCCCGACAGCGTCGAATCCGAAGCGTTCCGCACGCTGCGGACCGCGATCACGTTCGCTGCCGGAGACACGCAGCGGCTGGTCGTCTCCAGCACCGAGCCGGGCGACGGCAAAACCACCACACTGGCCAACCTCGCCGTGGCGTTCGCCCAGGCGAAAAAGAAAACGCTGCTGATCGACGCCGACATGCGCCGCCCCGGCATGACGCAATTGATGCAGTTGAAGGGGACGCGCGGCCTGTCGCAGATTCTGCGCGATCACCGCCCGGTCGCCGAAAGCTGTCTCGACAATCTCTTTCATCTCGGCGTCGAGAACCTCGACATCATTCCGTCCGGTCCGCGGCCGATCAATCCGTCGGAGCTGTTGTCGACCGATCGGTTGTCGGACGTGATTGCCTGGGCGGAAAGCATCTACGACCAGGTGTTGATCGATGCCCCGCCGATTCTCGCCGTGACGGATGCCGCCATCGCCGGCCGCCTGCTCGACGGCGCGATCCTGGTGATTCGGCCCGACAAGAACCGCCGCAAGATGGTGATTCGGGCGGTGCAGTCATACGTCTCGACCGGCGTGAACGTGGTCGGACTCGTCGTCAATCATCTCGCGCCGGATACACCCGGCGGCTACGGTTATGGATACGGATATGGTTATGGCTACGGCTACGGTTATGGCCACGACGACCCCGCCGAGGAAGACGACCAGCGCCTCGCCGCGTGATGCCGCAGCCCGCGGCGTAATGCCTATTCCGGTCCCTCGCCCCCGCCGCGAGGGAGAGGGTAAGGGTGAGGGGCGAGCGCTTCACGAAGCTGTCGCATGGTGAGATTTGTCGTGTGGGCTGTGCCCACCAGATTCGCAGGACAAGCAATTACTGGTGGGCACAGCCTACCCTACAGAGGCGAAGAGCACTCATGCCGAGCGCGACTGCGAAATCGGCAAATCCTCGGCACAGGTCTCGGAGATCCGGCGAACCGAAACCGCCGGCGGAGAACGCGCTCGCCGCTGCGGCTGGCCGGCTCGTCGATATTCTGTTGTGGCTCACCATCGTGATGACGACGGCCTGCTTCGGCGGCCGCACGGCGATCGGCCAGCTCGTGCTCGCCGGGCTCGCCGTCGCGACGGCCGTGGTTTGGTCAATTCAGCAACTTTTTCGCGACAATCCCTCGTGGCGTCCGACGCGAACGCTATGGTTGTGGCTCGCCGGAGTCGCGCTGGCCCTGGTGCAAGTCTGGCCGTTGTCCGCGGCGTGGCTCGACACGTTGTCGCCGGAACACGCGCAACTGCTGACGTTGTGGGGCGACAGATCGTCCCGGCTGTTCCCCGCTTGGCGCACGCTGTCGTTCAACCCGTCCGAGACCGTCTCCGGACTGGTGACGTTCTGCAGCCTGGCCTTGATCTTCCTCGTCGCCGTGCAACGGCTGCAATCCGAAGACGATGTCGAACGGATGCTGAAAGGGGTCGCGTGCCTCGGCATCGGCATGGCCGTGTTCGCGCTCTTGCAGTATTTCTTCAGTAACGGACTCTTCTTTTGGGTCTATCGGCATCCCACGGTCCACACCGCCCAGTTGACGCTCGGCAGCTTTACGAACCGCAATCATTTCGCGCAGTTTCTGGCGGCAACCATCGGCCCGATTCTCTGGTGGCTGACCCACGAGGTGTCGGTCCGCAAGACGGATCACGTCGGCTTCGGCCAACCCGCGTCTCAACGAGTTTTCACCATCGCGCTGCTCACGGCGGGGCTGGCGGCGGTGGTATTCGCCGGGCTGCTCAGCCTGTCGCGCGCCGGCTGCGCATCGATGGCGGTCGCGCTGGTGCTGTCGCTCATTCTGCTGGCGCGCTGCGATCAATTGCCGGCGCGCATCATTCCCCTCGTCCTGGGCGTCTCGCTGGCCGTCGGCGGCGCGATTTACGCCACGCATTTTCAGGCGCTCTCGGGCCGAATCGATAATCTCGACGCGGACGTGCGAATTTTGATCTGGAACGCGAATCTGCGCTTGGCGGCGCGATTTCCCTGGTTCGGCACGGGCATCGGCACGCATCTTTTCACGCATCCGCTGGAGGTCGACCGCATCGACGATGGCAAGGAATTCTCTCACGCCGAAAGCGGCTATCTGCAGGTTGCGTCCGAATGCGGCGCCGCCGGCGCCGCCATTGCCGCGCTCATGATCCTCCTGTGCCTCAACTGGTGCCGGCAGGCGTACTGTCTGGAGACGAATTCCCGCCGCACGGCCGCGGCGGCCGCCATCATCTCGAGCTTCGCAGCCCATCTGCTGCATGCCGCCTGCGACTTCTTCTGGTATGCGCCGGCGTGCATGCTGGTGATCGCGCTGCTCGCCGCATGCGCCTGCCGTCTGGCGCAGATGGCCCGCAGCCGGGTGCTCGCCGTCGCGGAACCGATTTGCCCGCGGCCGCGCTTGGCCTTCGTCGTATCAACGTGCGGACTCGCGCTGCTCGGCCATTGGATGATTCTGACCAAGCTGCCCGGCGCAACCGCCGAACCGTTGCGGACGGCGTATCTGAACCTGCGGCATCACGGCGCGAATGAAGAATTTGACGATGACTATCTGGAAGGCAAGGCCCAGCAGGAACGGCAGGAGATTGCCCTGCTCTTCAAAGCGGCGCGCGCCAATCCGCACGATGTACGGGCGCAGCTCGGCGCCGCCGCCGGATACCTGGAGCTGTTCGAGCAGCAGCAGAAGGAGAGCGAATCGGGCATGTCGCTCGACCAGGTGCGCGACGCCGCGGTCGCCTCGGAGTTCGCCTCGGTCGACGCCCTGCAGGACTGGCTCGACGCGGCTGTCGGGCCGAATCTCAAGTACCTCAAAGCCGCGCAGCGATTGACCCGGAAGGCGATGCGCAACTGCCCATTGGAAGGGCTGGGATACATCTACCTGTCCCGGCTCGATTTCCTCAGCGATCCCCAATCGCGGCTGGCGGAACCGCTGCGCCAACAGGCGCGCACTGTGCGACCGTTTGATGCGCTGGTCGATTTCGAAATCGGCAAAGCGGCGTTGCTGACGGGAGACCTGGAGAAAGCGATTGTCCGCTTGAAGCCGGCGTTTCAACGCAGTCCCGTCTTCCGCCAGGAGATCGCGTCCGGCATGGCGACGGCATACACCGCCGAGGAGTTCCTCGAGCAATTCGAACCCGACTGGCAAGGTTTGAAGGTCGTGGTCGCAGCGTTCCAATCGGCCGGCCGCGACGACGAACTGCCGTTGCTGCGCGACGAGTACGCGGCAGCCAGCCTGGAGCAAGCTCGGCAACTCACCGGCTCGCCGTCGGAATTCGCCTGGCTCGAAGCGCTGCGGATGTACCAGGAAGCCGGACAGCCTCATCAGGTGATCGCCGCCGCGGAACGGGCGCTCGAAGATCATCCGCAATGCCTGGCGATCCACAAGCTGCTCGGCAAGGTGTTGCTGGAGGTGGAGGATTACGCCGCCGCCGCGCGCGAATGGGAATGGGTGACCCTGCACGCTCCGGACGACGCCGTTTCCAAGCGGATCGCCGCCTTCGCGCTCCGTGAGAAGCTACGCAGGGAGACTGCGGCGAACGGTGCGTCAGGCGAGCGGCGCGGCGTCAGCCCGCCGTGATTTCAAATCCCGGTTCGTCTGCTCACAGGGAATCGCTTTCTGACGGCTCTTTCCTGAACAACTTGTTGCGCAACAGCGACGGGTAGTTGGGAGTTGCATATTGCGCATTCCGAAACACGCATCATCAACTGCCGATGCGTTCTCGTGGACGGCACGCCAAGCGACCGATAAGCGTCAGTCAAGCGTCGCGAAGGCGTCGTTGAGCGTCAGTTAAGCGTCAATATCCGGCAGACGGTCGTCTCGGCCGCCTGACTGTTTGCAAACACCTTGTCGCGCAACACCGGCCGGTCGGGTGGGGAGCGACGGCGTCGTTCCACGCTCTTTGACAACCCGGTGGAATTGATCAGGCGGCGCGCAGCCGGTTGCGACCGGCTGCGCGTCGCAGTACCGTGAACCGCTATGACTGGAACTCGCCGAGACGCTTTCCTGGCGGCGCTGCTGCTGATCTTCGCCGCCGCGCTGCGTTATCTCGCCAGTCGCGATGATCTGTGGTTCGACGAAATCTGGTCGTTCGTCAATCTGCAACGCTACCGCGTCACTCAGTGGTGGGACGTGCTCATCACGCTGCGGCACGACAACAACCACATGCTCAATACGTGGTGGATCTGGCTGCTCGGCCCCGATGTCAATGAGCTGTGGTATCGTCTGCCGCCGATCGTCTGCGGCAGTCTTGCCGTGCTGTTGGCGCTCGCCGCCGTGAAATCCGACGGAGCGATTGCGCAGCTCTCGATGGCGATCTTCTCCGTACCGTCGTACTTGTTGATCCACTACTCTTCCGAGGCCCGCGGCTACGGCTACGAGATGTTCTTCGTCTATGCCGCGTATCTCTTGCTGGAGCGATTGCTGCGCCGCGATTGGCCGGCGTTTCGCAGCGGCCAATCCCTCAGTCGCCGCGATCTCTTCGAAAAGATTCTGTTCGGCGTGTGCTGCGTGCTGGGAACGTTGGCCCATCCGACGTTTCTGTTCGTATTCGCGTCGCTCGGCGCCTGGGCCGTGTTCGTGACGATAGGCTCGACGAAAGCGCCGACGCTCGCGTTGCGTTGGCTATTCGGCGTCTTCCTTGCGCCGACCGTCCTGCTGTTCCTGTTGTGGGTCGTGAATCTCTCCAGCCTCGAAATCGGCGGCGGGCCGGAAGAGATTCCTTGGTTCGTCGCCGTGTCGACCCTCTCCCTAATGGTCGGCGGGCCGGAACACGGCGATGCGTCGCTGCTGATCGGAGCTCTCGTTGCCGCGGCCGTCATCGTGCAACTGGTCCACATGGCGAAGTCGCACGACGACCGGTGGGTCTGCTTCCTGGCAGCGATCCTCATGCCGGCTCTGGCACTCGCGGTGACCGGGAAATTGGAGGTCTATCCGCGCTATCTGCTCGGTGCGGTATTGATGCTGCTCATCATCCTGTCTCTCTTCGCCGCACGGATCGCCGGATGGGGACAAGCGTGGCGCAGAGCCGTCTTCGGAGTGTTGGTGGCGACGCTCATTGGCAATGGCGTCCAAGTGACGCGTTTGATCCGCGATGGCCGCGGGCACGCGAAGTCTGTCGTGGAGTATCTGCGGGATCATTCGGGCGATAGGCCGATCCTCATCGGCACCGATCACGATTTTCGCCATGGGTTTCTGCTGAGCTTCTATGGCCGTCGTCTCGGCCTGACGGATCGTTTGGTCCAGTTCCCAGCCGGTGGTTGGCCGCCCGCGGGGCCGCGATGGATACTACGGCACGAACTGGATCGCACCTGGAGATGGGAACCGGCGCTGGTCGATCCGCAGCAGCGCCGCTATGAACTCCGCCGCGTCTTTCCATATGCCGGCTTGTCCGGCTGGCAGACGGCGATCTACGAGCGGGCGGCGAGCGAAGAATAACCCGCCAACTCAAGATTCGGTTGGCGATCCCCCTTCCCGTTGCCCCAGTCCCGATTTAGACTACGCGGCAGCGGCACTCGCCGCGGTCATTCGCACGCTCGCGGGGGACACGTCGGTATGAACGGTAAAACCCAGTCATTCGTCATCGCCAGTGTGTTAGCGACGTTTGCATGGAACGGCACCGTCGTAGCGCAAACGGACGAAGCGATCAGCGAGGCGCGGCAGAAAGGGATGGAGTTCATCCGCAGCAAGCAGGACACCGACGGCAGTTGGCCCTACGAAGGTCACAACGCCGGCATCACGGCGCTCTGCACGCTGGCTTTGCTGGAAAACGGCGCCGCCCCGTACGATCCGGTGATCGACAAGGGCTATCGCTATGTGCGCCGGCAAGCATCGACGGTGAAGGATACCTACGACATCACCCTCAGCATTCTGCTGCTCGCTCGGCTCGGCGATCGGCAGGATCGGACTCTGATCCGCGGTCTCGGCGCGCGGCTGCTGGCGGGACAGACTCATTCCGGCGGCTGGACCTATTCGTGTCCCGCCGCGGAGACCTCGATCCTTGCCGACGTCAAGAAGATTGAAAAGAAGGAAGGCTACGGCGACAACAGCAACACGCAGTTCGCCGTGCTCGGCTTGTGGGTCGCCTCCCGTTACGGCGTACCGATTGACGATGCGATGGTTGCGGTCGCCCGGAGATTCACGGAAGGCCAGAATAACGATGGCGGCTGGGGCTATTCCGACACGTCGGAAGCGGCGAGTACGCGCGAATCGATGACGTGCGCCGGACTCTTCAGCTTGACCGTCGCCCGCGCAACGCGCATCCGGCAGCAGCAGCGGGAGAAATCCACCAACCCGCGGCGCGGCGAAAAAGAAGTTCTGCTGAACGATCCGGTGTTCTCAAAGGGCTTCGAGCGCGTCGGCAGCCAGGTCAAAGGGATTCATCCCGCCTGGCCGCGTTACACCTTGTGGTCGTTCGAGCGGCTCGGCGTGCTGCTCGGCTTGGAGAAACTCGGCGATACCGACTGGTATCGCATTGGGGCCGACGCTTTGCTCAAGACGCAAAAGGACGATGGTTCCTGGCCGGACGCCTTCGGGAAGAACGGACTCAGCGACACGTCGTTCGCGCTGCTCTTCCTGCGGAAGGCCAACCTGGGGAGCGATATCTCCCGCATCATGGCGGGCGAACCGGATAAGGTCTTCCAGATCATCAACCGGGACGATCAACCTCGCTTCGAGACGATTCAGGACGCTCTGAAAGAAAGCCGCGAAGGGGACGTCATCCGCGTCGACGGCAACGGCCCTTTCAAATTCAGCCACGACGTCATCGAACACGACCTGACGATTCAAGCGGGTTTGGGCTACGACCCGGTCTTCGAATTGCAGATCGGCATCTCGCCGGAAGGCCTGCGCTACAAGCCGGAGAAAGATCCCCGCGCTCAACATCTGTTGAAGATCGCCGGCGGCAATGTCGTCCTCGAAGGACTGCGGCTGCAAATGGACCCGCCGGTCTCCAGCACGCCGGTCCCGTGGAAAACCATCTACGTCACGGGCGGCAATCTGCGTTTGCTGAATTGTGCGGTGTCGGAAGCGAATCGCCGCGGCACGACGCATCTGGTCCTCGCCGCGCCGGGCGAGCATTCGATTCGCAACAGCTTGATCATCGGGGGCGCGGCCGGCATCCACTCGCAAAACCCCGGCGAACAGAAGCTCACGATCGAGAATTCAATCCTGTTCTGCAGCACGGGAATTCTGTTCTCCAATGCTCCCGATTCGAAAGAGACGGCGAACACGAAAGTGATTCTGACGCAGTCCACTGTGAACGGCGCCGAAGTTTTCAGCGCTGCAGACTTTCGCGGCACCATCGACATCGACAGCGCCCTGTGCGTCTACAAGTGCGAGGCCATCGGTTTGAAGTTTCTCGCGGTCGCCAATCGCCCCGCCGATCGGACGTGGCAGGGTTTGAACAACGTCTACAACGTCGGCAGTTGGGTCGGCGCCGGCGGCAAGAAAGGCTCCGTCACCGATCCCAAAACCTGGAGCAAGTTCTGGGGCGGAACCGATCAAGACAATTCCAAGCTCACCATCACGTTTTCACAACCGCATAAGAACGGCACATTCGGCCACGGCTTGGCGCCGCAAGATTGGGATTTTTCGGAGAAGTCGGAGCTGGCTCAATCGACCGTGCGGTATGGCGTGCGCGCATCGATCATCGGACCGGGCGAAGGCTTCAGCCGCTATCGCGAAGATTTCCAGTACGGCGAATGGAAACGGGGCAATCGCCAGCCGCTCATCACCGCGGAAACCGGTCTCAAGTGAGTTTGCCGACACTGAATCTCCTTTGTGAAGACGGCCCGTTGCTGGCCGTCAACAAGCCGGCAGGCTTGCCGACGCAAGGCGTGCCGGTCCACGTCGATAGCCTCGAAGCGCGGGTCAAAGCGTATCTCAGGCAGAAGTACGACAAGCCGGGCAACGTCTATCTCGGTGTGCCGCATCGCCTGGACCGGCCGGTCTCGGGCGTAGTGATCTTCGCCCGCAACTCGAAAGCCGCCGCCCGATTGGCCGAGCAGTTCCGGCTGCGAGAAGTGCAAAAGTGGTATCTCGCCGTGGTGGAGATGGCGTCGTCTTTTTCTTCTCCCCTGGAGGGAGAGGGTGGCCGAAGGCCGGATGAAGGGACAATGACCGATTGGCTGATCAAAGTTCCTGATCAAGCGCTGGCCGAAGTGGCGCCGGAAGGAACGCCCGGGGCCAAGCGGGCGTCGTTGCGTTATCGGGTGCTGCAGATGTTGGACAAAGAAAACCGGCCTTTGGCGCTCGTCGAGATCGAACTGGAAACCGGGCGGATGCACCAGATTCGTGTGCAGTTCGCCTCACGCGGCTGGCCAATCGTCGGCGACGTTCGTTACGGCGCCATCACGCCCTTCCCCGGTCCAAAGCCAGGCGTCGGCGACGCCGGGACCGAGATCATCGCTCTGCACGCCGCTCGCCTCGACCTGCGACATCCGATCCGCTACGACCCGATTTCGCTCTGCGCGCCGCTGCCGGAAAGTTGGTCGAGTTTTGGCGAAATTCGATACGACGCTTCCGCGAAGCGTCGCTAAGCAGCGAGTTACTGGCGCGGCTTCAGTTGTGCGTCGAGGAATTCGTAGGCCTGCGTGCGGATTTCCGGCGGGAAATCGTGGCCGACGTCAGGCGTGGCGAGCTTCAAATGCGACGGCACTTCGTGCAATTCAAAAATCTTCGCCGCTTCCGCGAAGGCCTTTCGCACGCCGCCGATGTCGAAGTTGCTGTCGCCGATCGGGGAGTTCGAATAGAACGACCGCGGGGCCAGTCCGCCGACGATCTCATAGAAATCGAACGGCACCTTCGCCGGATCGTTCTGATAGACGTCGCGAATCCGCGGCATGTACCGGTCGCTGGTCCAGCCGGCGAGCTTGCCGCCGTAGTAATCGGGAAACGGCGTGAATCCGCAGCTCGAAACGACGGCCCGCAGCCGTGGATCGAACGTCGCCGTGAACAAGGCATTGTGTCCGCCGAGCGAATGGCCGATCACGCCGATGCGGTCGGGATCGACTTGCGGCAGCGTGAGGAGGTAATCGACGGCGCGAAGATTGTTCCAGATCGCCTTCATCGAGCCGCTGGCGTAGTGCGAACCCTTCGTCTTGAAGTCATAAGGGTATTCGCCGAACGACGGATAATCGGGCACGAGGCAGACGTAGCCCCGCGCGGCCAGCTCGTGGGCGTAGTGCAGATTCTTGAGTCCCCCCAGGCCGGCCGGCTCGTCCTTGCCGATCGTCGTCGTCTGATGCAGGCACAGCATCGCCGGGCCTTTGCCGTCGGGCGATTTCAATTGATCCGGCACGGCGTTCGGCAAGAGCAACCAGGCCGGCACGCGGTCGGACGGCTCTGGCACGAAGGAGATTTTCTTGCGCAAATAGTTCTCGGTCTTCTCTTCGGAGATGATCTGCGGATCGAGCGGCACGCGGCGATCCGGACCCGGCAACGGCCCCATCACAAGCTGCATGTTGTCCAACAGATGCTGCCGGCGCACGGCCCAATCGGCAGGCGTTTTCACCGGCCGTTCCTGGCCCTGCTCATCGCGCACGATCAGCAGATTGGAATGGTCGGGATACGACACGGGTTCGGCGGCGAGCGCAGAGGAGAAACCCACCAAGCACAAGACGAGCGACGTTTGAGCAGTCATGTTTTTCCCGGCGTTCGGTCTTCAACTCTCAACCTTCCGCAGCGTAACGTCCGCGCCCGCTCGGAGACAAGCGGACGGTGATTCTCGCTGCGGAACCCATTACAGTACGAACAGTGCCGACGATTCCCCATTTTTGAAATTGCGAGAAGTTTTCCGGATGGCCCTGGAGTTCAACTGTCCTTACTGCCGCGCCACGATCCGCGTGCCCGACAATGCGGCGGGAAAGCGCGGCCGCTGTCCTAATTGCGCCACGCGACTCACCGTTCCGAAGCGGGGGCAGATTCAACAGACCGCCGAAGAGCTGCCGCTTCCCGGCTTAGCAGGACTCGCAGCCAAAATCCCGATCATAGCGCCACCCAACGACGAAGTAGTCTTCGAGGAATTCGACCCGGCCCGGGCTGCCGGCATCGATCTGCAATTGCAGGCATCCTTGCCGCCGGGCGACATCGCCTTACCCGACTTCGGCGGTCCGACGCCGGCGCTGCCTGAGATGCCCGTGTTCCCGACGGCAGCGCGGCAGTTGCCTGATGCGGTCCTGACGCACCGCCGTTCGCGTCGCGGCACACCGGCGGGGGCCTGGGGATTGCTCGTTGTCTTGTTGGCGGGAGGCGGGGGCGCCGCCGGAACGATCTATTGGATTCAACAATCAAGTCAACTGATCGGTCAATTCGAGGCTCAGACGGTCGAAGACACGCTGCCGATCACCACGGTGCCGAGAAGCCTGGTCGAGCTCTCGCCGGACGATGCAGAAGTCGTCCTGGACCACCTGAGAAAGAATCCCCGTTCGCTCGCCAGCAGGGTTGGTCTGGCGACGATCAACTTCGATGGTGACCGCCGCGGATTGCTGGTGACCGTACTGCCCGGCTCCGCCACAGCGGTGTATCGCGTGGAAATCCTCAGTGACCAGAAACTGCAAAACTTTCTACGCTCGCATGCCCAGGACTACGAACGAATTCGGCGGGACCATTTGTCGAAGTCCGTCAACAAGATGTTCCTGGCGATTAAGCCAGAGACCGAGTCCACAGCGCATCAGCCCGCGGCAACCGATTTGCAGGAATTCCGCGATAGCGTCGGTTTTACCGCCTCCGTGCAGGGGTTGGGGTACTTCGTCGCTGCTGCCTATCACCAGCAAATGTATCCCTGCGTTCATGAAGACGACGAGGCGCTCTACTTTCTCCTGCCGCGCGACGCCGATCGATTTCAGATCCGCGGCAACCCGGCCCGGCGCGACGAAGCGCACTTTCCGGGAGTATACGATGTGACGGTTACCGGCAGCGTGAAGCTCCGGCCGCATGAGGACCTCAAACTGAAGCCTGTGACGAAGAAGACGAAAAAAACTGAGTCTGATGAGGAATCGATGTCCGAAGACAACGACGAGGCAGAAATGTCGTCGGAGGAAAAATAGGCCCGCGAACTCGCAAGCGTTCATCGACTCGCGATCAACGCTCGCGAGTTCGCAGTCACCACGGCGCTTCCATCATATTGACAATGCGCCGGGCCAGCCGGTTGACGGAGTCCTGCGTTGCGGTCGCCAGCGAGTGGCCGACTTCGGGAGCGAATTCCGCCTGGCCGATGACGGGAATCGCTTCCGGCGAGATCGGCAGTTCTTCGGTGGCGAGAATCTGACCGGTCCGCATGTCTTTCCACGTCACGCGGGCCATGATCGTGAATTGCAATTCGCGCGGGTCGTCGAATTTCGTTTCGCCCAGCACGTCCTTACGGACCTGTACGATGTGCCCTTCCAGTTGAGTATCGGCCTGGTCGCCCTTCACGAGCCGGAACGGCGTGCGGTTCTGAATTTCCTTTTGCACCGCTTCGGTCAGTTGGAATTCGATGTTCCGGCGGAACGTGTCGTTCTGGAAGATCGGCACCGACACCGTGCGGATTTCCGGGCCGAAGCCGTTGCCGACAATGTAGCCGCAGCCAGTGAGCAGCGCCGTGAACGCGAACTGCGAAATTCTCAGGGCCAAATGCAAAACGGACCGACGAGATACCTCGCCAGACCGTTGCGTCTGCAATTTGCAATTTGCAGGTTGCATGGGACGCTACTCTTCATTCAGTCGCGTGTGTCCGCCGTCGTCGTCGCCGGCTGAGGACGGAATCAGTCGCGCCTTGCCGGCCGGTTTGGCGCCGCTGTCAACGTCGTCCGGCAACGGCCTGGGCGGAGTCATGCGCGGCGAGATCGAACGCGCCGGCGGCTTTGTTTCGGTGATCACTTCATTCGCCGGCGGCACGGCGACGGGGGACGCCACATCTGCATCCGCTTTGCTCGGAGGCGATTGTTTCCTGGGTTTGATCATTGCGAACTTCGACCCGTACGGCTCAGTTTGAACTGGTGCGTTCGGCATGACCTTCGGCGGCTGCGGGATACCGCCATGATCGTTGGGCGGAAAGATTGCCGTCATGAGCGTCGGCGCCGGATCGGGATACGAACTTTGCAGCGACCGTCCATCGGCGTACCCCGGCCCCATCTGCTCGAGCTTGGCCTTGGCTTTGTCGCCGAACGGCGTCCCAGAGAATTCCGAGACGAGCATATGGCAATAGATCGCCGCGGAGTTCTTCTTGCCTTTGCGTTCGTAGTAGACGGCCATAGCCCACAAGCGATCGGCTTTCGCGTGTTCGATCCGCTTCAGATCGTTCCGCATGCGGTCTTTGCCGTCCATCTCCGGATAGAGCCGCATGGTGGCGAGTTTCAATTGTTCGGCGTCGTGCAGCATCTTGCCGTCGTAGGGCGCGCCTTGATACGACATCAACTTCATATGCGAACCGAGTTCGAACGCCTTCTGCACGTGCGCGCTATTCGGAAACTGTTCGCGGAGCATTGTGTAATGGCGGTCGGCCTCGACAAAATCTCCGCTCCGCGCGTAGTAACTGGCCGCGAGCATCAACGCGTCGTCGGCTAAGGGGCCCGTCGGGTCGTTCGTCCAGATGGAGCGCAGCGCCGTGAGCGCGTTGCCCGGCGTATCGAACACCGGCCGCTTCTTGTCGGTGAAGTTCGGCGTGAAGATGTTGCGCTTCGGGGCCTTGCCGGGTTCGGGAGCCGGTTTGCGCTTGCCGTAGTCTTCGTGGTTGACCTGCTGGATTTCATCGAGCTGCGCGACCTGCGGATGATCGAGCCAAAGCATGGCGATCTTGAACAGCCGCGACGAAATCTTGTCGAGATGCCGCGTCGCCGGGTATTCCTTCAGAATCGTCGCGTAGAGATCGTGCGCTTTGGCGAAGCGTTCCTGAGCGAACGCCGCTTCGGCCTGCATCAACAGCGCGTCTTCGCGGATCTCACTCTTCTTGAACTTTCTGGCGACGTTCTTGAACGCTTTTTCCGCTTCGACGTAGCGTTCGTTGTTGTAGAGTTCTTCGGCGGCGTGGTATTCGTCGATCCCGACGATCGGCTGCAGCAGATTGCTCCCCGGCGATTCGTCCTTGTCCTCGGCCTTCTTCCGCCGTTCGAACAGACTCTTGCGCAGGTTCCGTTCCGTCGGGCCCTGCACGCTGCCGATTTCCGCCCGTTTGTCGTTGAGCAGCGCCGAGCGTTCCCACGGCGTGACGCATCCCGCCAGCGCGAAGACCCACGCGGCGCACGCGAGAGCGCGCCGCGATTGGCGACGGGGGCGAGAACGCAGTTCGGTCATCCGTGACGTTTTGC
Organism: uncultured Planctomycetaceae bacterium; assembly: GCA_964504645.1. Lineage (GTDB taxonomy): Bacteria > Planctomycetota > Planctomycetia > Planctomycetales > Planctomycetaceae > CAZDGB01. The sequence goes on from CAZDGB010000137.1 coordinate 13,595, forward strand.
GGCCAGGGGTTTCAGATATCGAAAAGATGTCAGACGTTATTCAGAAAGGCCAGCGTTTTGGGCCGTCGGCCCAGGATGTGTGTAATCGAGGTCGTCGTGATTCGTTTGACTTCCTTGAACTGCTGCGGCGTCACTTGCAACCGCTGCCAGGTTTGCGTTTCAACTTCCGAGAGCTTTCTCAAAACGGCCGCCGTGCCCGCGTGAATCTCGACTTGCGAATACTCGTCCTTCTGGCACGTCGGGCAGATCAGTCCTCCTTGAGACACCCAGAAGCCGAACGTCCGACCTTCCGTCAACATCGCGCCGCAGGCGGCGCACACTTCAAAATCGGGCAACTGTCCGATCTCGCGCAATACCACCAGTTCGAAACGCAACAGCCCCAATCGCAGCGATTCCGCCGACGTGAAGCTGCGAAGCGCTTCCCGCGCGGCGTCGTACAACTCCGGATGAGGGTCGTAATCCTCCGTCAGACTCAACAATAACTCGGCGACGTAGTATCCCGCGTAGAGACACTCCAGGCTTTTTTCCTGCGGTCGAAACCGTTCCGACAGTTGGGCTTCAGTGAGCAGGTCCAATCCTGAAGAGGCTTTACGCAGGAACACTATCCGACAGGCAGAAAGGAGGTCAAGAGCAGACTCGAACGGCCCTTTGAGCCGCCGCCCCCCCTTCGCGAGGGCCGAGATTTTGCCGAAATCCCGCGTGAAAATCACGACAATCCGACTGGTCTCGCTGAAGTCGGTCACACGCAGAATCAGGCCTTCAGATTTTTCCGCGGACATCCCCTCAAACTACCAAAATCGGCCATTTTTGCCGAGAGGAAGCCGGATCAAAGAGGATCAAAGACAGGAACCGCAGATTTCGCAGATTGACGGAGATTCAGAATGAATAATGAATCGCCGGGAAGTAGCCCCATCGTTCGTGAGGTAATCTCCTGTTTTTCATCTGCTGAAAATCTGCGTCATCTGCGGTTCCTGTCTTTCCGCTTTCAAGTACCATACGTTCATGTCCCATCCGTATCGCACGATTCCGGAATTGGCCGAGTGGCAGGTGGGCGGGCCGCTGGTTCGCATTCCGATGCAGCAGGACGTTCCGTTCACGCCGCGCGTGCGTGCGATTGTCGATACGGCCGAGTTTCAGCGGCTGCGGCAGATTACGCAGTTGGGGTTGGCGTCGCGAGTTTACCCCGGCGCGACGCATTCCCGCTTTGAGCACGCGCTCGGCGTCTTTCACAATGCCATTCGTTATCTGTGGCAACTCGGCAAGGATGCGCGATTTGCTCAGACCGTCAGCCCACATCAGGCTCAAATCGTCCTCGTCGCGGCACTCTTGCACGACTTGGGCCACTGGCCGTTCTGCCATCCCATTGAAGACATGGGGCTTGAAAACCTGCCGCCGCACGAAGAGTTCGCGGCGGAGTTTTTGTCGCCGCGCCGGGAACTTGGCC
>CAZDGB010000137.1:15048-17782 GCA_964504645.1 uncultured Planctomycetaceae bacterium
TCGTCGGAGCAGCGCATGCGCTGGTTCCGTCGCGGCTTCGACAGCGGAGACGGCCGGCAGTGCGACACGTTCGCTGTCGCGCAGAGCGCGCTCTGACTAGTTCGGAGCGTCTTCGTACTCGAACTCGTCCATCAGCGCGTCATAGGCGGGATTGCGGTAGGCGGCCAGGTTCTGCTGAACGACTGGCGGATCGATCCGGAGGAAGTGCTCGATGTGCTCGCGCCGCGGACCGATTCACCGGCCATTCGCTTGATGCGTTCGATCCTCTCGGGACCGATCGACATCGACAAACTCGACTACCTGGAGCGCGACAGCCTGCATGCCGGCGTACCATACGGCCGCAATTTCGACCGCAACCGGTTGATTCAATCGCTGCTGGTAAACGAAGCCGGCGATGGTCTGGCGATCAGCACCAAAGGGAAAACCGCCGCGGAACTGATGGTCTTTGCCCGCTATGTGATGTTCAGCGAAGTCTACTGGCATCATGCGGTGCGTTCCGCGACGTGCATGTTCGCACGGGGATTCTTCGAGCTTCATGCGCGGTTCGATCTGCGCGAGTTGTTCCAGTTGAGCGAGTTCGATTTCATCCAACGCTTGCGCTTCGCGGCGCAAGAGACCCCCATCGCCACCCTCTTCGAAGGAATCTTCGGCCTGAAACGCCGCCTGCATAAACGCGTTGTCGAGTTCAGCCTGCACGAGGAGCCGGAACTCTACCGCAAGCTGGCCAGCCGGCCCTATGCGGACTTAGTGCAACTCGCCGAGCGCCTGCGCGGCGAAGTTGAGCGCCGCTGCGGCGTCGCCACGCAACCGGCCGACATCCTGATCGACGGCCCGCCGGTCCACAAAGAAGTGCAGTTCGCCGTGGAGACTTACCACGCCAAGGCGAAGCGGTACTTGCCGTTCGATGAGATTTCACCCGTCGTCTCGACGCTGGCGCGCACGCAGTTCGACGATTTCGTGAAACGAGTCCGCGTCTTCGCCGCGCCGGAAATCGCCGCGCGGCTCGTCGGGCGCCCGCAGTTCGTGGAGTGCCTGGCCGATGTGGCGTCGTCGGCGTGATCCCTCGTAGACTAGGCGTCTCGCCTGCGTCTCCGTCAAATCCAGAATTTGCAGGCGAGCCGTCTGCTCTACGAGACAGTTTTATTCATTGACGCCCGGTGTCAAATGTCGATAAAATCAACATCGGTTGATTTGTCTGCGCGCAGGAGGCGCGCCGCCCTGAAGGAATCGGCATGCTCAGAATTCTTGGTCAGGCGAAAACGGCGTGCGACGGCGTCACTCGCCGTGAGCTGATGCAGATCGGTGGGTTGTCGCTGTTCAGCGGGCTGACGTTGCCGCAGCTCGTCCGGGCCGCTGATGCCCGCGGCGGAAAGCCGGACGGGCCGGCCAAATCGGTCATCCTGTTCAATCTGCTCGGCGGTCCGAGCCACATGGACATGTTCGACCTCAAGCCGAATGCGCCGGTCGAAATCCGCGGCGAATTCACCGGGATCGAGACGACGGTCCCCGGCCTGCAAATCTGCGAGCATCTGCCGAACACCGCCAAACTGATGCACAAGGCGGCCCTCATTCGGACCGTGACGCACGGCTACAACGCGCACAATCCGCTCAACATCATGACGGGCTGGAGCCTGGGCAATCCGGCGTCGCTGCGGGATGATCCGAACGATCCGCCCGATATCGGCGCGGTCTGCCAGTATTTCGGTCTCGGCCCGCAGGACATGCCCGGCGCGGTCTGCATGCCGTGCTATCCCGGCTGGGGTGAGAGCAGCATGTATCCCGGATTGCGGCGGCCCGGTCCGTACGGCGGCTATCTCGGCAGCCAGTACGATCCTCTTTTCAGCCTGTGCGAGCCGACCTACAGCAAGAAACCGAATCGTCCTTATTACGACACGGCCATCGCGCTAGGCGAACCGATCATGCCCGCCAGCGACGGCCTGCCCGATATGACCGCTAATCGGCTCGATCGCCGCCGGTCGATGCTCCAGCAGATCGACGGCGAATTCGAGCGGATGTCTTCCTCGAAGTCGGTCGAGCGGCTCGACAAGTTCCAGCAGCGCGCGTTCGCCATGCTCTGCAACAGCAAGACCCGCGACGCTTTCGATCTGTCGCAGGAGCCCACAGGAACCAAAGTGCGCTACGGCAACTCGCTGTTCGGCAACTGCATGATCGTGGCGCGGCGGCTCGTGGAATCGGGCGTGCCATTCATTAGCGTGCACGCGGAAAACTTCTCGCCGAACGGGTCGTACACTTACGACATGCACGAGAACAATTTCGCGATGCTGAAAGAGCACAACCTGCCGGTGCTCGACGCGCTCTTGCCGGCGCTGGTCAACGATCTGGAGCAGCGCGGGCTGCTCGATTCGACGCTGATCTACGTCATGGGCGAAATGGGCCGCTCGCCGCGGATCAACGCCAAAGCCGGCCGCGAACACTGGCCGCAGTGCGGATTCTGCCTGATGGTGGGAGGCGGCGTGAAAGGGGGCGCGGTCTATGGCGCGACCGACGCCATCGCCGGCTATCCAATCGCCAATGCCGTGACGCCCGCGGACATCGTGGCTACGATTTACAATCAGCTGGGTATCGACGCCCACACGATGGTCCCGGACCGCGCCGGCCGCCCTATGCCCGTCGCTCACGGCGGCGAACCGATCTGGGATGTGATCGGCTGATTTCCGTCGAGCGGTACTTCGACTCTCACGCCGGCAACTATCTTGCCCGTCAGCGAGGGATG
>CAZDGB010000138.1:0-17746 GCA_964504645.1 uncultured Planctomycetaceae bacterium
GCCCCCAGTAGGACTCGAACCTACAACAAACAGATTAAGAGTCTGCTGCTCTACCGATTGAGCTATAGGGGCGGCTTCGGTCGAATTGTACTGACAGTCAATTGAGGCATCAAGTTCGCATTGAGGCTTGAGGCTCGAGTCCTGAGGCTTGAGGGGTTGAAAGCCGGCCCTCAAGCCTCACGTCTCAGGCCTCAAGCCTCTTCGCATGCTTCATTCGTGCCGGGGCGGGTGATACTCTGTTCGGTCTTACTGTCCGCAGGGGAGCACGCCGATGACTGATGGGCCGCAGTCGCTGTACGAGCGTTTGGGGGGAATCTATCCGATCGCCGCGGTCGTGGATGATTTCATCGACCGCATCATGGTCGATCCGCGGCTGAACGCGAATCCGAAAGTCGACGAGTACCATCACAAGGTCTCAAAGGCCGGGTTCAAATATCTGGTGACGGAGATGGTCGGCTGGGCGACCGGCGGGCCGCAGAAATACACGGGGCGGTCGATGTACGATTCCCACGTCCATTTGGAGATCACCAGCCCGGAATGGGACGCGTTTCTGGACGATTTGAATCAGACATTCGACAAGTTCCAGGTTCCTGCGCAAGAACGATCCGAACTGGTCGCCATCGTCAACAGCACGAAAAACGACATCGTCCTCAACGGGCGATGATTTGGAGAACGCCATGAATGTCGCTTGCCGCTTCGCGGCCCTCGCCGTGCTGCTGAACGCGCCGCTGTTCGCCGCCGAGCCGCAGTACGAATGGAAGAAGGTCACGCTGACGGCGCCGTTCGCCGCGCGGGACGGAGCGGGATCGCTCACGTTTCAGGGGAAGATGTGGCTGATCGGCGGGTGGAATCCGGGCGACAAGAAGTTTTTCCCGCGAATCTGCAACAACGAAGTCTGGAACTCGACAGACGGCGCGGCGTGGACGCTCATCAAACCGAATTCGTTCCTCGACCAGAAGTTCGACGCGGCGAAGGACTGGGAAGGCCGGCATACGGCCGGCTATGTCGTCTACAAGGACAAAATGTGGATCATTGGCGGCGACGTGAATCAGGGACATTATCAGAACGACGTGTGGAACTCGTCCGACGGCAAGACTTGGACCTTCGTCAATCCGGACAAACCGGTCCCGTGGGGACCGCGGGCCTTGCATTACACCGTCGTGCACGACGGCAAAATCTGGATCCTCGGCGGGCAGACGATGCCGGCGTTCGGCAACCTGCGGCAGCACGGCGTTCGGTTTCGCTTTCGGCTTGATTTCCGCCGGGATGAGCGTCACCGGGATGCACTTGAACGTCGGCGTTTTGCTGCGCGGGTCAGCGGTGCGCGGGACGAGGACATTCGCTTCCGGGTAGTACATCGCCGCGTTGCCGGGGCGGATTTTGTCAAACTTCGTGACGCGCAGCCGGAACCGGATTCCTTCTTCGTAGTCCGCACTCTCCGAGTGCGGAACTTCGGCACTCGGAGAGTGCCGGCTACGCAAGCGGCAGCTTCACCTGGAAATGCGATTGCAGCCGATCGAAGACGGCATCCTTGAGTTTCGGCGTCACTCCCATCGAGCCGATTCCCTGCACGTTCGAGTGCCCGCGGATTGGCAATACACCGGCGTTCCGCCGCCCGATCATGCCGCGCATCAGCGCGAGGTTGCAGATCGCTTCGACGTTCTCCACGCCGTAGGTGTGATGCGTAATGCCCATCGTCCACGCGAAGACCGCGTGCTTCGCTTTCGCATACTTCCGGGCGATGACATTGATCTCGTCCATGCCGATCCCGGCCTTCGCGCAGATTTCGCTCCATTCGAGCGATTCGAGCCGCTGCTTGAGGTCCGGCCAGTGGTCGCAGTATTCGGTGAGGAACAATTCGTTGTGCTGGCCGTTTTCCAGGATCCGTTTGGCGATGCCCGTCAGCAGCGCCAGGTCGCCGCCGATGTGCGGCTGGACGTAGAGCGACGCGATCTTCGTGCCGAACAAGAGGCTGATCGGATCGCTCGGCACGCTGAAGCTGACGAGGCCGGTTTCCACAATGGGGTTAATGACGATGACCTCGCCCCCTTTGCGGCGGACGTGTTTCAGCGTGGTCATCAGCCGGGGGTGGTTGCTCGCCGGGTTGCCGCCGATGACGAAGACGCAATCGGCGTGCTCGACGTCTTCCAGGTTCAGCGTCGCGGTGCCCGTGCCGAGCGAACTGTTCAGCCCGACGCCGCTCGCCTGGTGACAGTAGTAGCTGCAATTGTTGACGTTGTTCGTGCCGTAGATGCGGGCGAAGAGCTGCAGCAGGAACCCGGCTTCATTGCTGCTGCGGCCGCTGAAGTACCAGAACGTTTCGTCGGGCGACAATCCACTCAACTTGGCGACGATTTTCTCGAACGCCGCCTCCCAGGGAATCGGCCGGTAATACGCTTCGTCCTGGACATGGAGCATTGGCTGGGTGATACGGCCGGCGAATTCCAGTTCGCGCGGCGAGAAGGCCTGCATCTGCGGGAGCGAATACGTCTCGAAGAATTTCTTCGGAATGCCCCCTTGCAGATCGGCGGCCATCGCCTGCAGCGACTTCTTGCAGACTTCGGGGAACAGGCCGCGCTCGTTGACCATGCCCCCTTTCTGCCCGCCCATGCCGAGCGCGCATGTCTTGCAGGCGTTCTTGGAGCGCATCGCCTTCCAGAGCTTCCACGGCCCGGCTTCGCGCATCTTGCGGAGCGTGTAGAGAATCGCGGGCCATCCACCGCCGGTCGTCAAGTGTCGCATGAAGTCGATCTCTGGAGGCGACAGAAGCGATTTGAGCACTGCCCATAGTCTAGGCCGTCGCGGAACCTCGCTCAAGGAGCGGCAGCCCGGCTTAGGCGAAAAGGCATCTCTCGCCAAGGCGCGAAGACGCAAAGGGACGCAAAGCAGAAAACAGATTTTGTCTTCCTGGCTTTCTTCGCGATCCTTTTGCGTCTTCGCGCCTTTGCGAGAGACAATTCTTCGGACTTCGGTACCGCGCACCACGCGACATCGCTGCGGCGCGGCGATATCATCCGTGCATGGCCGCTATTGACGTTTCCCACCTCGTGAAATCGTATCGAGTCTATCGCAAGCCGGCCGGCTGGTTCGCCGGGGTCAAAGGGCTCTTTCATCGCGAATACACCGAAGTCCGCGCCGTGCGCGGCGTCAGCCTCTCCATCGAACGGGGCGAAATGGTCGCCTTCCTCGGACCGAACGGCGCCGGCAAAACGACGACCTTGAAGTTGCTATCGGGCCTGATCTATCCGACTTCCGGCACGGCGACCGTTCTCGGCCATATCCCCTGGAAGCGTGAGCATGCCTTCCGGCTGCGGTTCTCGCTGGTGATGGGACAGAAAAACCAGCTCTGGTGGGATCTCCCCGCGTTCGATTCATTCCAGCTCCACCGTGAAATCTATCGCATCGACCCGGCCGACTTCGATCGCCGCGTCGATGAGCTGACGTCGCTGCTCGAAGTCAAGCATCTCATCCGGCAGCCGGTGCGGGAGTTGTCGCTCGGCGAGCGGATGCGGATGGAACTGATCGCCGCGCTGCTCCATTCGCCGGAGCTTTTGCTGCTCGACGAACCGACAATCGGGCTGGACGTCGTCTCGCAACGCAAGCTGCAGGTGTTTCTGAAGGAATACCAGGAACAGAAGCAGACGACGGTGCTCTTGACGAGCCATTACATGAAGGACGTCGAAGCGTTGTGCCGGCGGGTGATCGTGATCAATGAAGGGGAGATCAAGCACGACGGCCCGCTGGCGGAGATCGTCGACCGGTTCAGCAGCCACAAGCAGATCAGCCTGCAATTCGCGGATTCCGCCGTGCCCGACGATTTGGAGCGGTTCGGCAAAGTCCTCGACCGGACGCCGCCTCGGGCGAAACTGGAAGTCCCGCGGCAAAAGGTCTCGGAGATACTCGCTGCCATTCTCGGCCGCTACGTGATCGAAGACGTCAGCGTGCAGGAACGCCCGCTGGAGGACGTGATGGCGGAGATGTTTCAGTCGAACGTCGAGAGTCAGACAGAACGACGATGAGCGCGGCAATCGCCTGGCAAACCTGGAAAACGAAGCTCTTCATCCTCCGCACCTGCATCGAGGAGCGGCTGGTGTATCGGGCCGATTTCGCGTTTGCCACGCTGGTGCGGTTTCTGCCCATTGTCACGCAGATCTTCCTGTGGGGCGCGATCTACAGCGCCGGCACGGAGGCCACCGGCCAGAAGGAAATCAATTCCTACACTTACGGCGACATGGTCGCCTACTATCTGCTGGTCATGGTGGGCCGCGCATTCTCCAGCATGCCGGGGCTGACGACCGGCATCGCCCGCGACATTCGCGACGGCACCATCAAGAAATTTCTGATCCAGCCGATCGACCTGCTCGACTGGCTCTTCTGGCACCGCGTAGCACACAAGCTCGTCTACTACGCCGTGGCGATCGGACCGTATGCGCTCGTCTTCTGGATGTGCCGCGGCTTCTTCCCCGGCTGGCCCGACGGCTGGACGTGGGCCGGCGGCATCGCGTCGCTGATCATGGCGTTTCTCATCGGGTTTCTCATAGAAAGCCTGTTGGGACTCGTCGCGTTCTGGTTCCTGGAAGTCAGCTCGTTGATTTTCGTCTACATGCTGCTGAATTACTTTCTGTCGGGCCACATGTTGCCGCTCGATTGGCTGCCCGGGCCGATCAGCCAGGTGATTCAGCTCTTGCCGTTCAAATACCTGGCCTTTGTGCCGGCGGCGATTTTCTTGCAGAAGTATTCGTTGATGGAAATGGGCCGGGAATTGGCGGGCGAGTTCGCGTGGGTGATCGCATTGTGGCTGCTCAACCGGTGGACGCTGGCACGGGGATTGCGAAGATATTCGGCGTTCGGCGGATGAACCTCGCGTCGTTCGCCGTAACTCCCACTACCTCCGCACGTTCTCTCCGTGTACGATGCCCCCGGACGGTTCCGGGGCCGCAGAATGTCACGGCAGGCGTGTCGAAATCGCGGCGCACTGTCCAATGTCTGATTTGGTTGTTGAACGCCGCATGAGCAATCCTTCCGCGCCGGTTCTCGCCCACGAGTCGGCGGAACAGACGATTTACAACCGGACGTTCTGGCTGGCCTTTCTGGCCAATACGGCCGTCGTCTTTGCCAACGCCCTCACATTCCGCTTCGCCGAACTGGTCCACTTCCTCGGCGGCAGCGAACAGGTGACGGGCGATATCGTCGCCGTCGGACTGATCGTCTCGGTCCTCGTCCGGCTGTCGGTGTCGCATGTCATCGACGACTACGGCACCCGCAAGATGTGGATTCTCACCACGATCCTGTTCATCTGCGGCAGCATCCTCTTCCTGCGCTGCCGCGAGATAGACTGGCTGTTATATCTCGCGCGGACGGCGTACTTCGTCGGGCTGACCGGCATGTTCGCCTGCTCGATGACGCACATTCAAAACCAGGTGCCGGCCCATCGACGGACTGAAGTCATCGCCAACCTCGGCAGCAGCGGATTCATCGGCCTGATCCTCGGCTCGAACTTCGGCGACTGGATCGTGCGCTCCGTGCCGCCGGGGCCGTTGCAGTTTCAGATTCTCTTCGGCGGCGCGACGCTGATCGGATTTCTCTATCTCGGCATCGTGTTGGTGATGACGCACGGCCAACAGTGGCAGCGGCGGAAGTCGGCGGCGCCGGCGTTTTTGATGATCGTCCGGCATTGGCCCGGCATGGTGGTATTCGCCGGTATGATCATGGGCCTCGGCGTTGTGGTGACGACGGTCTTTCTCACACGCTTCGCGACCGAGCAGAACATCGAGGGGATCGGCGTCTTCTTCTCCGGCTATGCGCTCTCCGCATTCGGATTCCGCATTCTGGTGTCGACGTGGAGCCGGCAGATCGGCCGGCATTGGATGCTCGTTCTGGGACTGTCAGGCCACACGGTCGGGCATTTTCTCCTGGCATTCGCCAGCAGCGGCTGGCACTTCGTAATTCCCTCGATTATCTGCGGCTTCGGCCACTCGCTGTTGTTTCCGGCCGTGGTATCGCTCGGCTCCGGCGCGTTTCCGAAAGACGCCCGCGGCTCGGGGACGGCGATCATTCTCGCCTTCGTCGATTTCGGCCAGTTCATCTTCGCGCCGCTGATGGGCCGCATCATCGATGACTACGGCTTCCCGCCGATGTTCTTCGTTTCGAGTGCAGTCGCCAGCGTCATCGCGGCGATTTACGTGGTCGTAGCTGTGCGTCATCCCGATATCGAAGCAGCGCCGGTCCCGGCGTCGCTGTCGGGTGAAATGGATTGACGCGAAGTAGGGTCCGCACAGCGGACCCTACGTTTTTCGCTCGTTGAGATAGGTCGCCAAAGCTTCCTGCCACGGACGCATCGGTTTACCGATCACGCCGGTGACTTTTCCCGAATCGAGCACGCTGTACGGCGGTCGCGGGGCTTTGGCGGCGTATTCGGTGGTGGTGATCGGGATCACTTTCGGCGACAGCTTAGCCTGCCGGAAGATCTCCGTCGCGAATTCGGCCCACGAACAGTCGCCGGCGTTCGTGACGTGATACGTTCCATACGACGTCGTTTCCAATAAGGCGACGATGACCTCGGCCAAGTCTTTCGTCGACGTCGGCGTGCAGCGCTGGTCGCTGACGATCTTCAGCTCCGGCTTTTCGGGGCCGAGCTTCAGCATCGTCTCGACGAAATTCCGTTTGCCGCTCTGGCCGCGCGAGCCATACAGCCCGCACGTCCGCAGAATGAAGTGTTTCTGGCAACCGGCTCGCACGAGCTCTTCGCCGGCGAGTTTCGACACGGCATAGACGCCTTGCGGGCCCGGCAGATCGGTCTCGCGATACGGCGTCTTCCGCTGGGCGTCCAATCCGAAGACGTAATCGGTGCTGATGTGCACGAACGGGAGATTTTGCTGTTCGCAGTACGCCGCGATGAGCCGCGGCCCGAGCGCGTTGCCCCACAACGCGGCTTCCGGTTCCGATTCGGCGAGATCGACGCCGTTAAATGCGGCGCAATTCACGACGGCGTCGACTTTCGCATAAGTCAATGCCCCTTCGAGGCGGGCCTGGCTGGTGATGTCGATCTCATGCCGCGAAAACGGCACGGATTCGCTCCCCAACCGCTGCCGCAGCTCGCCGCCGAGTTGTCCGTGTGCTCCGAGGATCGCGATTCGCATCTGAAATCTTTTCTTTGCCACGGATCACACGGATTTTACGGAGAAAAATCAGATCACCACGAAGGAGACGAAGATCATGAGAAACTCGTCGCAGCTTTCTCGTGGTAAATCTCTTCTCCGTGAAATCCGTGTCATCCGTGGCTAGCGGTTTGTAATTTCGCCGCCGTCAGCGTGTTGCGGAGCAGCATGGCGATGGTCATTGGGCCGACGCCGCCGGGGACGGGTGTGATGTGCGAGGCTTTCGGAAAGACCTCGTCGTACTTCACGTCGCCGACGAGTTTGCCGTCAACGCGGTTGATGCCGACGTCGATCACCACGGCGCCGGGTTTCACCATATCGGCGGTGACGAATTCCGGCTTGCCGATTGCCGCGATCAGAATGTCCGCCGAGCGGCAGATGTCCGCGAGATGCTTCGTCCGGCTATGGCAGATCGTCACCGTCGCGTTCGCGCCGATGCCCTTCTGCACGAGCATCAACGCCAACGGCTTCCCGACGATCTCGCTGCGGCCGATGACCACGGCGTGCGCCCCGTCGATCGGCACGCCGGTCCGCATCAGCAGCACCTGCACGCCGTGCGGCGTACACGGCAGGAACCGCGGCCGGCCCTGCGAGAGCCGCCCGACGTTCTCCGGATGAAAGCAGTCGACGTCCTTCCATGGCGATACGGCGTCGAGCACGACCGTCTCGTCGATCTGTTTCGGCAGCGGCAACTGGACCAGGATGCCGTGCACCGTCGGGTCGGCGTTCAAGCGGCCGATCAGCTCAAGCAATTCCGCCTGCGGCGTGCTGACGGCGAGATGTTCGTGCAGGCTCTGCATCCCGGCCTTCACGCACGATTGGTTCTTGTTCTTGATGTAGACCGCGCTCGCCGGATCGTCGCCGACCAGCACCGTCGCCAGCTTCGGCACAACGCCGGTCGCGTGGACGAACTCGCGCACATCGACGGCGAGTTTCTCCCGAAGTTCGGCGGCGACGGCTTTGCCGTCGATGATGATTGCAGACATGTGACCATTGTGATCGGTTTGCCGGTGATCGGCAAACGTAGCGGATGAAGGGTTCGCAGCGTCTAAGAAACCCGGTTCGTCTTCTAACCGGGTTTCGCTTTGGGGGCACTCGCAAAAGCAAATCCCGGTTAACAGAGCTGAACCGGGATGCGGAAGTCAGCCCGCTTTGCGCTGTGGGCGCGGCGTGTGCGCATACGGCCCAATCGCGCCGCGGGCGTGGCCGTCCCATTGATGCGATTGCACTTGGGCGAGAATGTCCTCGGCGAGGGCCACAGCGGCGGCGGCGTGATGGCCGGGAACTTGCGGTTGCCGGCCGGTTTTCACGCAATCGACAAATTCGCGCAGCTCGGCAGTGAGCGCGTCCCCTTCGGGAACCGGAACGGCTTCGATCTTCACGAAGCTGCCGAAGACTTCTTTCTTGAGCTGCTCGATGTCCGCGCCGGGTTGCCGGGCGAGGTCGAGCGGGCTCGCGCCCGACAACAGCACTTCCGACGGGCAGAATCGCGAAACTTCGCGGCGATGCAGGTCGATCGTCACACACCCGGCCGCCGACCAGACTTGCCACGAGCGTGCGACGGTCGGGCTGATGCGGCTCGAGGTCAAATCGGCGATGCAGCCGTTTTCAAACGTGATCCGCGCCTGGGCGGCGTCTTCGTGGCTGCCCATCACACCGATGCCGAACGCTTCCAGCCGTCGGACCGGACTGTCGACCAGCGACAGCGTCAATTCGATTTCGTGGATCATCAGGTCGAAGATGACGCCGATGTCGGTCGAGCGGAACGAATACGGGCTGGTCCGTTCGGCGCGGATGTATTTCGGTTGCTGCGCGAACGGCGCGCCGGCTTGCCATGCGGGGTTGAATCGTTCGACATGGCCGACTTGCAGCAACGTGTCGTGATCGGCGGCAAGCTGCACTAACGCTTGCGCTTCGCGGACATTCGGCGCCAGCGGCTTTTCAACCAGCACCGGAATGCCTTCCTTAAGGAACTCCGACGCGACAGCCAGATGAGCGACTGTCGGGACGACGACGGAGACCGCGTCAACTTCGCCGAAGAGCTGGCGAAAATCGGGAACCCAGTTCGCGCCGAACTTGGCGGCGATTTCGGGGCCGCGCTGCGGATGCGATTCGGCGACCGCGGCCAGGTTTACTCCGTCCAGTTCGCTGAAAATGCGGGCGTGATGCCGGCCCAGTGCTCCGACGCCCACCACCCCCACGCGCAGATCGGTCATGCTGCCTTCCTGGGCTGCGAATCGGTCGCGGCGGGGGTCGTGTTCCGGAACGCTTCCCGCGCCCGGCCGCTTTTCCCGCTGCGCGAGAGATCGATGAAGTTCAACAGGTTGGAGAGTTCCCACGGGAACGCGCCGTCGAGCGCCTCCGCGAAATGGGCGCGGACCTCGGCGAGCGACTTGTGATCGCGGAACAACAGTTTGTGCGTTTGGCGCAACAGTTGAATCGTCGTGTCCGGAATGCCGCGGCGCTTCACACCGACCGCATTGATCGTCACGATCTCCGGGTTGTCGCTGCCGGCGGCGAGCATGTAGGGCGGCACATCGGTCGGCACGCGGCATCCGCCGCTGATGAACGCCGAAGTCCCGATCGACGCGAAATGGTGGACCACCGTGTTGCCGGAGACGATCGCATAGTCGTGCACGTGGACGTGCCCGCCGAGCAGCACGCCGTTGCACAGGACGGCGTGATGGAAGACGTGGCAGTTGTGGGCGACGTGGCTGTTGGCCATGAGGAAGTTGTGATTGCCGATGCGGGTGACGCCGTCTTCCTTCACGGCGCCGCGGTTGACGGTGACTCCTTCGCGGAAGAAGTTGTCGTCGCCGATTTCCACGCGGGTGGTCGCGTCGGAGTAGGTATAGTCCTGCGGTTCCGCGCCGATCACCGCGCCCGGCCAGAAGCGGTTACGTTCGCCGACCTTCGTGTGGCCGACGATCGTGACGTGGCTGTCGAGCCGGCACCCGCTGCCCAGCGAGACCTGCGGCCCGACGTAACAGAACGGCCCGATTTCGATATCGTCCCCGAGCTGCGCCCGGGGATCGACTTGCGCCAAAGGTGAAATATGACGAGGCATCGGTGAAGCGCCTATCCTGAGATTCGTTCAAGCGGCCCGATTCGAGAACGCGTCCGGCTCCGATTGCGCGGCGAGCGCCGCGACTTGCCGGCAAATCGCATGGTTGAGCGCATGCCCCGACCGGTAAGCCCGGAAGTGGCCGTGCACGTCGCAACCCAGGAGCGCGAAGTCGCCGATGCAATCGAGAATTTTGTGCCGCACACATTCGTCCACGGCGCGCAGCGAGTTGCCGATGACTCCCTGCGGGCCGAAAATCAACAAGTCTTTTTCCGTGACCTTCGTGCCGTAGCCTTGTTGCCGCAGCGCCTGGGCCTCGGCTTCCAGCACGAATGTCCGGGCGTAGGCGAGATTCGTGACGAACAGCTCGGGGCTGAACTCCACGGTGAGCAGTTGCGGCCGGATGGGCGACCGCGAGCCGTAATCGAGCTCGAACGTGATGACCATCGTCCGCCGCGACACCGGGGTCGCCACGATTTCGCTGTCGTCCCGTTCGCCGAGAACTTTGGCATCCTGGGCGATTACCAGCAATTGTCGAGGCGAGGCCTGATCGACGATGCCGGCGTCCAATAACGCGCGGACGAAATCGATGCTCGATCCGTCGCAGCCCGGCGGCTCGGGGCCGTCGAGTTGCACGAGGCAGTTGTCGATCTGCAGGCCGGCGAGCGCGGCCATCACGTGTTCGACCATTTCGACGGTCGCACCCTGGCGGGAGATCGCCGTCCGCCGCTGGCGGGGGACGACGAAATCGAGGCTCGCCGGAATGGGAGCCGTGCCGGCCAGATCGACCCGTTGAAACGCGATGCCGAAATCATCGTCGGCGGGGAGAAACCGCAACGAGATTTCGGCGCCGGTGAGGAAACCGTTGCCGGTCACCCCCGCGGGTCGAGCGATCGTCCGTTGGCGACGTACGGACATGGAAGAACCACTTTCAGCAAGAAGATTTCCTTGCAGGTTGATGGCGGTGGGTTGTTGGTTGTGGGTTGGAAAGACAGACGACCGTTCGTTGTCTTGTTCCCAACCCACGACCCACCACCTGCAACCCGCAAAACCCGGCTAGTTCTTGCTCTTGGCGGCGCCGGCGGCGGCTTCGCGCTTCGGAGCCTTGTCGCCGTACTTCTCGTTCAGATGGGACAGCACGGAATCGGTCATGTCGTCTTCCGGCTGATGGAACACCACCTGGCGGTTCATGCCCTGGATCAGGCCTTGCGGATCTTCCGGATTCAGGTCTTCCCGGTTGAACCGCAGGACGAGCGTGTAGCCGTAGTACTTGGAGTACTTCTTCACGGCATCCGAGACTTCCATGTAGACCTGATGATAGATTTCGGATTCCTTCTTCAGGATGTCCCGCTGGGTCGAGCGGCGGAACGTCTCGAACGTCGCCGAGGCCTTGGCGAGCTCCTTCTCTTTCTCGTCGTAGCCGTCCCGGCCTTCCTTGATCTCTTTCAGCTCGGCCTGCAGCTGCTTGATCTTTTCGGCCATGGCCTTGGCCTGCTGCTCGCTGCCGGAGATTTCGATCTTCAGCTCTTCGCGCAGCGACTCGAACTTCTTGTATTCCTTGAAGACATGCGCCATGTCGATCAGACCCACCTTGTGCGGCTTGGCGTCAGCCGCCGGCGCCTTCGGTTTTGTCTGTGACCACGCGGGGCCATCCAGCAACAAGAGGCCGGTGAGAACGGCGGCCACGGACATCCACGAAATGAGCTTCTTCACGGCTGAGGCACTCCTTTGCTGGGCCGAGTAAAGAACCCGAACTCGATTTCGGCACGGAACAAGGCGTGATCCACACGCCGGCAGCCGGGTCCCCGAACTGCTCCTGCCGAGAATTTCAGACGAATCGACGGTATTTTCCAGATGCCGCCAAAGCGGTCAAGACGAGTCTGTTCGTTCATACCCCGCATCGTAGCGATTCCCGGGCCCCCGCCGCCAAAATCGGCGGTCTCTGCCGAACGGACGGCTCAAAGCTCCAGCCGGTATGTAGGGAACGCCCTCTATGGAGTTCCGCGAACGGCTTGCCCCGTGTGATCTCCTGCGGAACGGCACAGACGCCGTTCCCTCCAGAAAACTGAGGCCGCCAGTTATCAGTTTTCGGTAGTGGCTCAGTTTGAGTCTTCACAATTCGCCCGGTGATCCGACCGGACCTTGACACGATTCCTCCACTGCCCGATGCTTGGGGAATCATGACCAAGAAAGCCAAGCCT
The DNA here is from genome assembly GCA_964504645.1 of uncultured Planctomycetaceae bacterium. GTDB lineage: Bacteria > Planctomycetota > Planctomycetia > Planctomycetales > Planctomycetaceae > CAZDGB01. The sequence goes on from CAZDGB010000138.1 coordinate 12,423, forward strand.
CCCAAGAACGCCGACTTCAGTCAACTCGCCCGCGCCGTCGTGGAAGCCGCTACGAACGAGAAGGAGGACGAGCCGGAGAGCGCTGCCGTGAAGCGCGGGCGGCTTGGCGGGAAGAAGGGTGGAGCGGCGCGTGCGAAGAAATTGACGGCGGAAGAACGTAGGTCAATTGCCAAGAAGGCTGCGAAAGCGCGCTGGTCCGAGCAAGAGGAAGCGGCTCAGAACAAACGCCCCTGAGTATCTTTGGGGTTACGGGTGGCGCGGAGATCGTCTTCCGTCAGCGTTCCGTCGTCCAGCCCGCGAAGCAGCACAAACGGCTGTAACATCGGGTTATCAAAGCGGTATCTAGGCCTGCCGGTTCTCTCGTCCTTTATGAGGACGCCACCTTTCTCGCTTTCGCAAAATGCGTTGAGGTGCTTGGCGAAATCAGCAATGTCTCGGTCCTTTCCTTCGATGCGGCTATAGGCTGGCCTAACAGCGGCGGGATAGAAGTAACCAAGTTCATCTGCGTCAGCCAGCGCGCAAGCCAGCAGAACCTGCTTAAACTTGGCGTCTTTCCTTGCGCTTGTGGTGGCGTCGATGTAGAGATTTTTGATCGAAGATTGGGCTTGGGCAATTGCACTTTTGATAGCCGCGCGAACATGTTCTGGCAGCACGACCATCGAGCGCTTGTCAACCGCAGCGCGCCCGGCATGAAGGCCAAGTAAGTGCGCATAGTGCGGCAAGCCCTTGGCGATTCGCGAGATTTCGTGGAGCGCCTCTTTTTTTATGGACATTTCGTCACATTGATGCAGGCCAGTCACGATGATGCCCTCAAGTTCGTCGCGAGACATGCGGGGCAAATGTATCTGTGCGAGACATCGCTCGATTGAGCGGTGATTTTCAATCAGGTCTTCAATGTCATCGGCGACTCCCACAAGAACGATGGTGGCGGGAACGTTGCGATCAGACAGATATTTGATGGTGTTTGCGATTTCAAGCCGGGCAGAGGGCTCTTTCGCGTTATCGAATTCGTCTAAAATGATGACGACGACACGCTCTTGGCCGAGTAGATAAAGAACACGACGCACCACGTCCGGCGTGATCGGATCAGATAGAACCGGGTCCACCGCTTTTCTCAGTGCGGTGTCGACCTGTTCGGACAGTTGGAAGTCAACCTCGCCTGTATCAGCATTGAAAACGATCTCTTCAAAAACCCGACGCCATATGGCGTCGAAGGTGTCTCCGTTTTGGCAATTGACGTGCGGCATGATTCGCGGCAACCCCGTGCAATGCAGACGGGAAAAAATCATGTTCGCTGCCGTCGTTTTGCCTACTCCCATTTCCCCAAACAGGACCGCGTGCTGTCCTGGCTGGTTGATGACATCGATCACCATCCGCATCTGCTCACGGCGTCCTTTGAACAAGTCGTCGCGATTGAGTGGGGACGTAGGCTTAAATACGGTCCCTAATTTGAAGCCGAGTTCTTCCCATCCCCGATCAGAAGTAGGCGCTGTCATGACCACCTCCATACGACGCCAGCCGAAACACCAAGTTACGCCAAGTAACTGAAACTATTTTGTAATAGCTCTCGAATAATGTCAACTTTTCCATTGAAAAAGCGGCTATCTCAAGCATAATAGTCAGTATGAATCAACTGACAACCGTTGACCGAGTTCAAATCGTCTCCGCTTTATGCGAGGGATGTTCGATCCGCTCCACCGCCCGGATGACCGGCACGTCGCGAAACACGGTGACGAAACTGCTGTGCGATCTCGGCACGGCCTGCTCCTGCTATCAGGATATGAAGCTCCGCGACCTGCCTTGCCGTCGGCTTCAAGTGGACGAAATCTGGTCGTTCGTCGGCTGCAAAGAGAAGCGCAAGACAGAAGAGGAAAAGGGTACGCTCGGACGCGGCGACGTGTGGACGTGGACCGCAATCGACGCCGACACGAAGCTCATTCCGACTTGGCACGTCGGCTTGCGAGACGCCGAGAGCGCCACGATCTTTATGAAGGACTTGGCATCGCGGCTCGCCAATCGCGTCCAGTTGACCAGTGACGGCCACAAGTCCTATCTGTCCGCTGTCGATGAGGCATTCGGCATCGACATTGATTTCGCCCAACTGGTCAAGCAGTACGGCCACGGTGAATCTGAAGGGCCGTCGCGGTACAGTCCGCCGGAATGCATCGGCTGCAAGAAAGACTGGATCACCGGCAGCCCGGACAACGAACATATTTCAACGTCGTTCGTCGAGCGGGCGAACCTCACGATGAGAATGCGGATGCGAAGATTCACGCGGCTCACGAACGCATTCTCCAAGAAACTGGAGAACCACGAACACGCCCTCGCGGTATACTTCATGCATTACAATTTTGTCCGCGTCCATCAGACGTTGCGGTCCACTCCGGCGATGCGAGCAGGCGTCGCCGATCACCTGTGGACGCTGGAAGAGATGGTCGGGCTGATCGACATGTTCAACATCTAGGATGCGATTTCTCTAAATCTCATCTTCATCATCAAGCGATATACCGCAATACGTGCAAGACCTGATTGCGGACAACCGCGGCCCCTTGCCGTGATACCATCTGGTGCAGCGTATGCACCGCGCAGAACGGCAACTGAAACGCTCTAAGCTGCGCTCGCCGCAAACAGGGCAAAACTCGCCGAACCCATTCTCCAGAGGCTTAGAGCAGGCCGGGCAAAATAGTCGTCGGAACTTGGTGGCGCTGTAAATGAGGAGCGCCGTAAAGGCTACTGTGGCGACGGCTATCCACGAATTGACAGACACTGAGAAGAACTGCGACAGGCAAAGGCCGATCACGCAGCCCGCCAAGGCATCGCGCACCTTCCGTTGTTTTGCCAGCACTTGCAAGAACGCAAGGCGGTTTCGCTCATTTTCATCAATCGCGTCGGTTTCTGCCGCCATCTATTAAATTGTCTCTCGCGAAACGAATAGCGTCAATTGCCTGAGACGGCAGCAAACTGGTCGCCCCGACCGATTTTTCGATTTAATATTCAAACTGAGCCACTACCCAGTTTTCCCATCCCGACGCTTGATTTGACACTTTCGTCTGGCGGGAGGTAAGATGTTCCGTTCGTCGGGACAGGGTCTATTTCGGGGCGAGAAACTCGCCATTTGTTCAGGAGCGGTACAGCGTGTCAGAAATCGTCGTCAAGGATTTTTTGGATGCCGGCATTCACTACGGCCACCGCACGAGCCGCTGGAATCCCCGGATGCGGCCCTACATTTACGGCCGCCGCAGCCTGATTCACATCATCGACATCAAGGAAACGATTCGCGGCCTCTTGCGGGCCAAGCGGTATCTCCAGAAAGTCGCCTCGCAGGGCAGCCTCATCCTGTTCGTCGGCACGAAGAAGCAGGCCGCCGACTCAGTGCGCGAACATTCGCTGGCAGCCGGCATGCCGTTCGTCGATTACCGCTGGCTGGGCGGCCTTTTCACGAACTTCCGCACGATCCGCAGCCGGATGAAGCGTCTGGAAGAGCTCGATCAAATTTTCGATTCGGGCGAGATCGAGACGTACTCGAAGAAGCGGCAATCGGCCCTCACCCGCGAACGCCGCAAGATGCACCGCAATCTGAACGGCTTGCGGCTGATGAACCGTCTGCCGGAAGCGATGGTGGTGATCGATCCGCGGAAGGAGCACAACGCGGTTCACGAAGCGAAGCTGATGGGCATTAAAGTCATCGCGCTCCTGGACACCGATTGCGATCCGCAGGACATCGACTTGCCGATTCCCGGCAACGACGACAGCATCCGGTCGATCCAACTGGTGCTGCGGCACCTCACCGACGCCATCGCTTTGGGCCGCAGCACGCTGCCGAAGGAAGAAGAAGCCGCGCCCACCGAAGAACAATACAAACCGGTGCCGTCGCTGTAATTTGGTCGGTTGTTCGTTGGGGGTTGGGAAAAGCATTTTCCCACCTCCAACCCACCATCCACCCCGAGGAACGACAGACTTCCGTTTCGTCGTTTGTTTCCCCTTTTACGGATTCCCGCTCATGGCCGAGATCACCGCCCAAGCCGTCAAAGAGCTGCGCGACAAGACCAACCTCCCGATGATGGAAGTCAAGAAAGCCCTCATCGAAGCCGGCGGCGACGAAAAGCAGGCGATCGAAATCCTCAAGCGCAACTTCGCCAAGATTCAGATCAAGCGTGCTGAAAACGCCACGTCCGAGGGTCTGATCCGCATCGCCGTCAAAGAGGACGGCAGCGCCGCCGCGATGGTCGAATTGCAGTGCGAATCGGCCCCGGTCGCCAAGGCCGACGATTTCATTTTCCTCGCCGAGCAGTGCGCCAAGCAGTTGCTGAATGGCCCCGGCGCGGCGACGCCTGAGGAACTCCTCAAGCAGCCCGCGCCCGACAAACCGGGCCAGACGCTGCAGGAAATCTACGAAGACGTCGTCAACAAGATCCGCGAGAAGATCGTGCTGGCCCGCGTCCTGAAGGTGACCGGCCCGGTCGGCGGTTACGTCCATCATGACGGCAAGACGGGCGTGTTGTTCCAGGGGACCGGCGCGAAGGCCGCTCCCGTGTTGAAGGACGTGGCGATGCACGTCGCGGCCCTCAAGCCGATCGCCACGCATCCGGAAGAGCTCAACGCCGACGACGTGAAGAAGGAACGCGATAAGCTGTCGCAGGAAGCCGCGGCGTCGGGCAAGCCGGCGAACATCGTCGAGAAGATCGTCGACGGCCGCATGAAGACGTTCTACGCCGAAAACGGCGTCCTCACGTTCCAGCTCTTCGCCAAGGACGACACGAAGACCGTCAGCCAGGCTCTCGCGGAAGCGGGCCTGAAAGCGGACAAGTTCACGCGGTGGATCCTGGGGAACGTGTGAGTGGGAGGTTGTGGGTGGTGAGTTGTCGGTTGGTGCGATAAGCCTTTCCCCACCAACAACCCGCAACAAACAACGACGATGTTGCAATCTTCGAGTCATCCATGACGGCCCCTGCTTCCTCAGAAAAGCCCAAACGCATCCTCCTCAAGCTTTCCGGCGAGAGTTTTTGCCGCAGTGGGGAATCGGGGATCAGCATCACCGAAGTGCTGGGGATCTGCGAGCAGATCAAGCGCGTCGTCGATTCCGGCGTGCAGCTCGCGATCGTCTGCGGCGGCGGGAACATTCTTCGCGGGAAGCAATTCTCCGCCGTCAATTCGGTCGTCGCCCCGTCCACCGCTCACTACATGGGGATGCTGGCGACGATCATCAATGCCCTCGCCTTGCAGGACGCCCTTGAAAGTTTTGGCGTGCCGACGCGGGTGCAGAGCGCGATCCGCATGGAAGGGGTCGCCGAGCCGTTCATCCGCCGCCGCTGCCTGCGGCATTT
>CAZDGB010000139.1:0-17737 GCA_964504645.1 uncultured Planctomycetaceae bacterium
TCTTGCCGCTGCCGGTGGGGCCAGTGACCAGCACGATCCCGTGCGGCAAGCTGATGAGTTCGTGAAACGTTTTGGCCATGAACGGCGGCATGCCGACGTTGGCGAGGCTGTATTTCATCTTCCGCTTGTCGAGCAGACGCAGCACGATCCCTTCGCCGAAGATCATCGGGATGATCGACATACGGACGTCGATGTCGCGGCCGCCGATTTTGAGTTGGATGCGGCCGTCTTGCGGCAGCCGCTTCTCGGCGATGTTCAGCTTTGACATGATCTTCAGCCGCGTGACGATCGCCGGAAAGAAGTGGCGAATCGCTTCCGGCACCGGCTGCACCCGCAACAGGCCATCGACGCGATAGCGGATGACGACGCCGCGCTCGCCCGGCTCGACGTGAACGTCGCTCGCGCCCTGTTCGAGGGCTTCGAGCAACAATTCGTTCACCAGCTTGATGACCGACGCGGCCTCGGCCATCTGGGCGAGGTCGTTGTCGTCGGTCGGCAATTCGCCGGCGAAGTTGATGTCTTCTGCGGTGCGTTGGGCGACGAGTTCGTTGAGCGTGTCGCCCGCGACGCCGAGTTGTTCCTTGATCATCTCGACGACGTCGACGCGGCAGGCGAGGACTGGTTCGAGATGGAAGCCGCTGACGGAACTCAATTCTTCCAGCGCTTCGAGATTGAACGGATCGCTGGTGGCGACGATCACGCTGCCGTTGCGGCGGCCGAGCGGCAGGAGCGCGTGCCGGAACACGGCCGTCGTCGGAAATTGCAGCAACAGTTCCTTGTCGACTTCAGCCTGCTTGATGTCGACGAACTTCATGCCGAGCTCGTCGGCAAAGGCCTTGAGGACAGCGTCTTCCGGAATCACACCTTGCGCAATGAGCGCATGGTCGAGCCGTTCGCCGTTCACCTGGGGAAGCGCGGCGTCGAGCTGGTCCCGGGAAACGACCCGGTGGCGAAGCAAGACGGAAGCAATATCCATGTCAGACGCGCATCCTGTCAGTTGGAACGGTTGCGTTGCCGGCCGCCGCCACCGTTTCCGCCGCCATTATTTCCGCGTCCACCACCGCCAGGGGCGTTGCCGAAGTTTCCGCCGCCGCGATTGCCGCGGTTTCCGAATCCGCCGCTACCGCCGCTGTTGTTGTTTCCGCCGTTCATCATCCGCTGCATGAAAGCGTCGCGCATCGCGTCGCCGTTGGCGGACGGACCCCGATTGCTCGGCATCATCGGATTGTCAGGAGCAGCCGTTGAGCCATCCGGCGTCGTGCGCCGCGAGCGGCGCGTCGTACCGACGGTGACCTTCGGCATAATCGAGCCGAGCGTCTGCTGCACGATCGTCGGATCGGCCGTATCGAGCTTGACGACGCGGACGGTTTGCCGGGACTGCTTGGCCCGCTCGTCGATGCCGCGGACCAGCGATTCGATCTGCTGGAACATCGACTCGTTGCAGGAAACGATCAGATTATTCGTCCGCTTGTCGATGCCGACCGTCAACTGCACGGACGGTTGCCGGCGTCCGCCAGGACCGGCCGCCGCGCCACCGCCTCCCATGAACATCATCAGCGGATTGAAACCGCGCTGGCCGGGCATCTGCCCCTGGTTTTCGGGCGTCATTGCGTCCTTGAACACGTCTTCCACCACTTCCGCGACTTCCTGCACGTCGGCGTATTCGACGGGGATCGTCCGCGGCAACCGGTCGCGGAGCGACTCGGGGAGTTCGGACGAATCGAGGACTTCCAGAATCTGCTCGACTTCGGCGACTTGGTCGGACGGGCCGGAGACGTAGAGCGCGTTGGAACGGAGATCGGTGACGATCTTCAGCGTCTGCGAGGCGCTCAACGTCTGATTCAATCCGGTGGCATTCATCAACCCGCGGCCAAGCGTGCTGATGCCTCCCGTCAAGCTGCCGAGCATGCCGCCACCGTTTGAGGCGCTCGTCGACATGGAGACGTTGCTCTGCGGGAAGAGCCGTTCCACCATCTGCGCGGCTTCGGTTGCATCGGCGGAGCGCAGGTAAAACACGGTCCATTTCGTGCGGGCTGGCACGGCGGCGCTCAGGCGTTCGTAGAGTTCTTCCAATCGATCAAGCGCGGCGGGGTCGTCCGAGGAAATGATGAGCTGGTCGCCAAGAATCTGCATCGACACCGGCGCCGAGCCCTTAGTCGAGCCTTCTTCTTTTTCTTCCTCTTCGTCTTCAACCGCTTCGGCGGTCTCGCTGTTCTGCAATTCGGTTTCGAGCGACGCCTTGCGAAACACGGGCTTCTCCGCGGGAGGAGCCGTTTTCTCGTTCGCGTCTTCGTTCTCTTCGAGCGGGCGCTCCGCGCCTGGAACGGCGCGGTCGCGGATCGGCTGCGGACGGGACGGAATGCGGATGCGGATCGGATTCGGCCGCGACGCCGACCAGGCGTCCTTCAGAAGCGGCAGGATTTCGTCGGGATCGCGGCCGCCCAACGTCAGCGTTCGCACGTTGCCCCGATCGGACGGACTGCGCATGCCGTCGCCGCTTTCGCCGAGTTGAGCAAGGATCGTCTTCACCTGTAGCAGTTGATCGGGCGTGCCGCGGACGATCAGCCGGCGGCCGAGTGGGTCGGCCTCCACGGTCGGCGCGCGGGCGCCGTCACGGGAGAACAGACTGAGGAGCGTGTTCGAGAGTTGCACGGCGTCCATCTTCTGGAGATGGATCACGGCGACCGAACTGGAGCCTTCTCCGCCGAGTTCCTGGATCAGTTGCGACACCCGCTCGTGTTCATCCGGCGTGGCTTCGACGTGGAGTTTTCCGGACCGGGCATCCTGACCGAGGACGACTCCGGGCACGATCTGATTGATCGTCTGGGCGATGACAGCAATGTCGCCGCCGGGAACGGTGTACGACTTGTACGTCACCGGCACATCGACGCGGCGGAGCGGATTGCCGTTGGCATCGGTGTCGGTGTCGAGCGTTCGCACGGCGTCTTCCACGACCTTGATCAACGACGCGGAGGCCGTCACCAGCAGGTGATTGGTGCGGAGATCGGCCGCGACGTGAATTTTGTTCGCGAATTGAGAGCCTCCCGCCGTCGGAGCGGGTTGCGGGGGCGGAGTCGGCTGGCCCTGATTCGGATTTTGCTGCGACGGATCTTGTTCGCCGCCGCCTTCTCCGCGGTCGCCTCGATCTCCACCGCCTCGGCGGCCGCCCCAGCCACCGCGGAATCCCCCGCCACCCGGACCACCAGGGCCCGGCCACTGCGGAGCTGCGGGCTGAGAGATATTCGACATCGAATTCAATCCGAACAGCCGGCGCACCATCCGTTCGGCTTCATTGGCGGAGATGTGCTTGAGCGGAATCGACTTGAACGCCGTGTCGCGGGTGTCGACAGCCGATTCGGCTGCCAGCAGCCCGTTGATCCGCCGCACGTGGCTGGCGATATCGGTCACCACGATGGAATTCGTGTTCTTGAGAGCGGAAGCTTTCCCCTGTGGACCCAGCAGTTCGCGGACTTCGCCGATGATCTGATCGGCCTGCAAGCCGCGCACGGGAATCACGAGACTGACGAGTTCGTGCTTGCCGCGTTCTTCGAGTTCCTCGGCCGAAATTTGCGGCGCGAGGTTGGGGGGAATGCCGTCCGTGATCGCCAGGCAGACTAGAAATCGATCGCGGCGCACCAGCAGGTAACCGCGCGGCAACAAGTAGCCGTTGAGGACGTCAAGGGCCTGCGTCGGCGTGTAAGACCGGTTGTCGCGATAGGTGAATGTGCCGGGGGGCGTGTCTTTCAGGTCGAGCGTCAAGTCTGCCTTGGTGGCGAACAGGTCTAGGACGTCTGTCCACGGCGCGTATTGGAAGTTGAAGGCGAGCTTCGGCCCCGAGCCGTCATCGTCGGGCGCTTCCGCTGAGGTCGCGAATGAAACAATCGTTTTCGCGCCTTCCGGCGGAGGAGCGGATTCGCGCGGCATCGATTTCGGCAGTGCTTCGGCCGGCTTGTCCTTCGACTCGGCTGCCGCGTCTTTCGGTTTGTCCTTTTCCGCTTCGACGAGGATTTCGGCCTTGCGGCCTTCCCAGAACTGCGCTTGATCCGACGTCAACAGATCAAGCACCTCAGCTTCATAGTCTTTGAACTTCTGCCGTTTCTCGTCTTCCGTTCCTTCGAAAAGCGACGGGCCGACCTTTTTGCGAATCGCTTCGAGTTGGTCGCGTTGTTCGCCGGTGAAATTGATCTCCTTGAGGAATTCGTCCTTGCGAAGTTCGGGAAGAATCGATCCCGGCTCCCACAACGGTTTGCCCCCGAAACCTCCGCCGAAGTTTCCTCGCCCAGAACCGCCGCGCGGTTGTGCTTCGAGCAACGAAACCGCAGACACCAACAGACCGCAAATCAATACGGCGACGAGCCATCGCCTCAAGTGGCGAGAATGAGCCGGCATGACGAGACCTCCTCCCCAGCGTGAATTCAAACTGCAAATCATGCTAATGTCGCATCGGCGAGTGGAACAAGACGCCTCTGAGGTCTCTCGTCTGAGCAATCCTGCAAATCGGGCGGACATTGGGTTTGAAGCGGCATGATGCTATTGGTCAACATTGCGGCCAGTTCATTCCGTCGCAGGGGTGTCCGCGGAGGGCTGCGGAATTGTGCGGGGCTGACCGGCCCGCTCGATCTGACCGGCAAACACTCGTCCGAACAACCCCACCCATCCCGGCTGGAACTCCATTCGTACCCGCACGCCGGAGTCGGTCGGGCGAACTTCCATCCTTAAACCGTCGTTTTGCTCGTCGAAAGCCGTCTGCATCTCCTTCCGCACGATCAAGTCCAACCGCCGCCGGTTCGGATTCACCGGCTCTTCGTACGCCCCGGATTCATTCTGCACCGTCACCCATTGCCTGGCCCGCGTCTGGAAGACGAACGGCACGCGCTGCTTGCGGTCTTCCGCCTGGGTGCTTGGCTTGCTGGCTTCAGCCACTTTTTCCTTGAGCGTGTCCAACGCCTGATCGCCGCCGAACGCGATCCAAATCGCTTGCGTCGTCGCGTACGCGAACAGCTGCGAACCCTCGCCGAACATCCACTGGCCCGGCTTATCGGGCGGCGTGAGCGGCACGCGATGCACCGGGAAGCCGTTGATCCGCTCGACGTCGAGCTCCAGCGCTGCAATGCGGTCGTGATGCCCGAATTTGTCCTTGCTGTATTGCAGTGCCTCTTGAAGCTGCTTGGGGAAATTCGTGCCGCCCGTCACGCGAGCGCCGGCCACGAAGACGTACCCGCCCGGACCGTCGCCGGCCATCTGCACGAAACCGTCCACATGGCCGGCTTCGGCGGAACGGAGCAGCGTGTCAAAAATCGGCGTCAACGCCGTCTGTGCGCCTTCCACGCCGTCTTTCGCGGCTTCGCGGCCGATTTCCGCCGGGGCGACGCTGAAGAGCTCCGTGAACGTCTTGCGCTGCTTTTCGTCCAACTGCCAGGAAACCGCCAAGGTCATCATCGACGGTTCCTGCAGCAGATTGGCGAAGAGGCTCTTCTTGCCGACCATGTTCTGAAAAAACTTCGCGAGCTTGCTGTCGCGGGTGCCGGCGACTTCGACGTCGATTTCGCCGACTTCAGTTTCCGGATCGAGGCGGGCGCCGATCGTCAGTTCCTCGCCCTGCATCACGACTTTCTCGAGCAGTTCCAGCGTGTTCTCGCCGTTCGCCTTGCGGACGCGGTACGCCCCTTCCGGCTCGTCGTCCTTGCGCTGCAGTTCGGCCATCACCTGCGTTTGCAGAAACGTCACGAAGAGTTGCCGCGTCGCGGGAGGCACGCTTTTGATCATCAGGCTCGCCGAGACGTCGTACCGGCCGTTGAGCCGGGCGACCATCTTCTCCGGCGCGGGGAAATTCCGGTCGAGTTCGTCTTCGTTGTCTTCAGACGTCATCAGCAGGTAGCCGTCCCGGTACAGGGCAAAGAACGTCTGGTTGAAGTCGTTGGTGTATTCGTACCGGTCGGCTGTCCCCTCGACTTTGCGGTAGGCCCCCTTGCCCATCGCCAGCGTGCCGAGCAGGTCATCGACGTTGGAGGCCGGCACGAAGCCGATATTCGCCAGCCCCGCCAAGCCGGGCTTCAGGTAGAACATCACCCCCATCGGACGGCTGCGATCGAGCCCCTTCAGGTCGTTCAGCGAGTTCTTCATCCACTCGTCGACCTTGGTCGTAATCTCCGACCGGCCGGCGATGGCGAAGACGGTTTGCAGTCGCTGCTGAATCTGGTCGACGCCCGCCATGTGCAGGATGACCAACGGCGGCTCGACTGGGCGAGACGGTTCAGACTCCTGGGCCTCGGTCAGACTCCCTTCCCAGACCGCGGCCAGCGAGAGCAGAACTCCAGCACAGACGAAGCTTCGCATTATGGTCCATTCACACAACGAGTTAGGTTAAATCAAGACGGACGGTCAGCCTGCGGGATGAACCAATTCCACTTCTATTAAACCCTGATAGGTGTCTTCCCGTTTCGCAAGTCCTGTCCCAGATTGCCAGATCGATTTCAAGAAATTGTGTGAAAGAATTCGTCAGACGAAAAAGTTTGCGCATTTGCCTTATTTAACTTATCCGTTCGCAACCGCCTGTTTTCGATTGAAGAACTTGGGAAGACCTTTCCGATAACACCGAGGAGTCCGTCCACGCGGACTTTGCTGAATGGCATTTCATCCCTCAAGCACGGACTGGATTCCCATGAAAATGCGAGGCCGACTGGCGGTGACCGACCCGCCTCGCCAGCACTGGCGAGTCTGGTCGAGTCTGCTGGCGCTCGGCGGAACGGCCTGCCTCGGATTCGGGCTGCTCGGGCAACCGACGCTGGCCCAGACAAAGCCGCAACGAAAGTCGATCTGGAAATCGGCCGCAGAAAAGCCCTCGAACAAGACGGCGGCGACGGTCCCAGACCAGACCAACGCTACGGCGAAAGAGGACGCCGGAAGTCCGGCGGCGGAATCGACGGGGACTGTCAAACTGAATTATCTCTCCGCGACCTGGGACGCCGTGTTCCGCGACGTCGCCAACGCCAGCGGCTCCCGTTTGGTTGGCAATCGCATTCCTTCGGGCCGATACACCCGCCGCGATACGAAGCTCTACACGCGGTCAGAAGCCGTGCGGATCATTAACAAGGAGATCGAGCCGAAAGGATTCCGACTGGTGGAGCAGGACGAACTCCTGATCGTGATGGACATTCCGTCGCTGCGTCCCCGCTATCAGCCGCTGGAAATGAACGGCACCGCGGCGCGAAAGCCCGCATCGGTCGAAACCCCGGAGGAAACGCCCTCGCGGCCAAAGCGCGATCCGGCCGTGCGCCCGGTGAATCACGAAACGGAAGACGGGATGCCTGGTCAAAAGGCTTCCGAGCAACTCGTGGCGGAGTTGGAGACTTCGAAATCGCTCTTCCGCTCGCGGCATCGGCCGGTGATGGACATTTCCCGCGAAATTTATCGGGCCTATCCACAGAAGGGGGAACTGCTCACGACCGCCCGCGATGGCTTGCCTGGGTTCCGCGTGCGGCAACCGACGGGCGACAAACGCAAAACGGTGCAGTTCGACGTGATGATCGATGCGACGAATGAGGAAGTCCAGATTCAAGCTCCGAAATCGCAAACAGATGCGGCGATGAAGCTGTTTCGCGCCCTGGACGTGCCGCGCAGCGACCGGGACCAACGGCATCTCTATGCGCAGACGCCCGCCGTGTGCCGCATCGCCGAGCAATTGATTCCGGAACTCGAAGCGCTGCGGGCCAAGCAACAAGAACAGGCTCAACCCGAGAAGACCAAAGCCCGCAAGCCTGCGCCGAAGTCCAAGAGCGATCGCTTGGCGCAGCTCGACGACGAGGAAGAAACCGCGCGGGATGTGTCTGAGGAACCGGACGACGAGCAGAAAATCCGTCAGGTGCTGCCGCCGAATCTGACCGACATCGTCGGCCACTTGAAGGGCGAAGTGACGATCCAGTCGTTCGAGGATCTGGGGGCGCTGATCCTCATCGGCGCCGCGGACGACGTTGAGCAGGTGATGCAGGTCATCAAGCAGCTCGAAAAATTGAGCGAATTGACCGCGCCGCAGGTTCATCTGCTCTATCTCGAACACGTCGATTCGAATGCGTTGTCGGAACTGCTGACGACGGTGTACGAGCGGCTAACGAAGTTCCCCGGCCGGGCGACCCAGCCGCGGGAGAACGTGGCGATTCTGCCGGTCTCGAAGCCGAACTCCGTGCTGATTATCGCGCCGGCGGGCGATCTTGACGCGATTCTCGATCTGGCCGAGGAACTCGATCAGCCAGTCGATCCGCGGACCGAGTTTCAGGTGTTTCCCTTAAAGACGGCGATTGCTTCGCAGGTGGAAACGCTCCTCACAGAGTTTTACGAAGACCGCGGCGGACTCGACACGCGGATTCTGATCCGCGCTGACACCCGCAGCAATTCGGTTATCGTCCGCGCGCGGCCGCGCGATCTGGATGAAGTCGCGGCATTGATCCGCCGGATCGACCGCGACAGCACGGCGGCCGTCAGCCAGGTGCAGATCATCAACTTGAATCATGCCGCGGCGGGAGAGCTCGCGGCGATTTTGAATCAGGCGATTCAAAGCGTCCTCGCCCCGCCATCCACGACGGGATCGAACGCGCTCGGCGGCCTCGGCGGACAAGGTGGGGGCGGAGGAGGGGGAGCCGGCGCCCAGATCGACGAGCAATTTCGCCAGGTGAAATCGACCGTGCTGCAGTTTCTCGCCGTCGACGCCGACGGTGAACGGCAACTTCGTTCGGGGCTGCTGTCCGACATCCGCATCACACCCGATCCGCGCGTCAACGCTTTGGTGGTCGCCGCGCCCGAACGGAGCATGAAACTGATTCTGGAATTGATCAAGCAGTTGGATCGTCCGTCGGCGGCAGTCGCGGAGATCAAAGTCTTTCCGCTGACGAACGCGGACGCTCAAAAAGTCGTGCAGCAATTGCAGGGATTGTTCGCGACGCCGTCGCAGCAAGGGGGCGGATTCAACAACCAGCAGCGTCAGGCGCTCGGCATCCAGGTGGTTGGAGCGGAAGACGCCGGCAGCGGCTTAATCCCGCTGCGCTTCTCGACCGACACCCGCACGAACAGCGTGATCGCCATCGGCGGCGCGGAGGCGCTCGGCGTGGTGGAAGCCATTCTCTATCGGCTCGATGAAGGCGACATTCGCGAACGCCAGCAGGCCGTCTACCGGCTGAAAAACAGCCCGGCGGTGGCGATCGCGAATGCCGTCACGCAGTTTCTTACGTCGCAGCGCGACCTGTCGATGCAGGACCCGAATCTCATCAGTTCTGTCGAGCAGTTGGAACGGGAAGTCATCGTCGTCGCGGAACCGGTCAGTAACAGTCTGTTAATCTCTGCTACGCCGCGGTATTTCAACGAGGTGCAGCGGCTGGTGAAGAAGCTGGATGAAGCGCCGGCCCAGGTCACGATCCAGGCGCTGCTCGTGGAAGTCACGCTCGACAATACGGACGAATTCGGCATCGAGTTCGGCTTCCAGGATTCCGTCCTGTTCGACCGTAGCCTGATCAACAACATCCAGACCATCTCCGAGACCAACACCGCCCCGAACGGCGTGCAGACGACGACGCAGCGGATCATTTCCACGGAAGGCTCGCCTGGCTTCAACTTCGGCAACCCAGCAACTCCGCTGGGGAACAACATTACGGCCAACGTCGCCAATCCCAGCCGGGTCGGTAGCCAGGGACTCAGCAACTTCTCGCTGGGCCGCGTGAACGGCGACCTGGGCTTCGGCGGACTGGTGCTATCGGCGGGATCGGAATCGGTCAACGTGCTGTTGCGGGCGCTCTCCGCCAGCCGGCGGCTGCAGGTCTTGAGCCGGCCGCAGATTCGGACGCTCGACAACCAGACGGCGACGATTCTGCAGGGGCAGGTTGTGCCGATCGTCAACGGCGTGAACGTTACCGGCACCGGCAGCGCGAACCCGATCGTCGTGCAGCAGGAAGCGGGCATCATTCTTACCGTGACGCCGCGCATCAGTCCCGACGGGCAGATCGTCATGGATTTGGTCGCGGAGAAAAGCGCCTATCAGACCGACGGCGTGCCGATCTTCACCGACGCCAACAACGGCAACGTCATCTTCTCGCCCATCAAGGACATTTCGACCGCCCGTGCCGTCGTCAGCGTGCCGAGCAACCAGACGGTGGTCATCGGCGGGTTGATCACCAAGTCGGACGATCGCACGACGCGCAAGGTGCCGATCCTCGGCGATATTCCGATTTTGGGCTATGCGTTCCGCTACGATTCGGTCGTCACGAGCCGCAAGGAACTGCTGATTTTCCTGACGCCGCGGCTGATTCGCGAAGACGCCGATTCGGAATTGATCAAGGAAGTCGAAATGGCCCGCATGCACTTCATCGAGGCCGAGGCCGAGGAAATCCACGGTCCGCTGCATGCGATTCCGGCCGAGATGCCGATCATGGAGGAAATCCCGCCATGGGTCGGCCCGGGGGCGATCACGCGACCGGCTCCGCCGGCGACACCGCAAACAATCGAGCCGCCGAATCCCGATCCGACGGTACCGAACGGTGGGGAGAAGGTTCCATCACCTCCGGAACCGGCTGCGGAGGATGAACCACCTTTGCAAGTTCCCGACACGCGCCGCAAGCCGCTCAAGCCGGAATCGAAGGTGCAGCAGGCGACGCACGAGGAACCCGCGGTGCGGAGCCAGAACCCATCGGACAAGCCGGTGAAGCCGAAGAAATCGTGGGCCGTGCGCGGTCCGAGTCGTTCCTGAATGGAGGGCCTGGAGCGATGTGCCGATTGACAGTTCCATTCGTATTGACCTGCCTCGCAGTCGGCGGATCCTCCGGCTGCGCGTCGCTGACGCTTCCCTGGGTCACGGGGAAGTTCGCGAAGGCGACGGCCCAGAATCCCGCCGTGCAGATCATCGGTCTCTGGGAACAGGCGGAGGGGCGCGACCCCGACGGAATTCCTTGCCGCGGGTTCGCCGGTCAGATCCTGTTTCTGGCCAATCGCCACGCAGCGCCGCTCGAGATCGACGGCGACGTGCGGATTTACCTGTTCGACAACGTCGGCGACGCGGACGACCAGTCGAAGCCGCTCCGGCAATACGACTTCAGTTCGGAAGCTTGGAAGATGCATCTGACGAAGTCGGCGGTCGGGCCGTCTTACAGCGTGTTCGTGCCGTATGTCCGCCGCGGCCAATCCAATGCCCAATGCTCGCTACGGGTCCGCTTGACGCCGAAAAACGGACCGGTGATTTTCTCCGAACTGACGACGCTGCCGCTGCGCGGCCCGAGCACGTCATCCGAGACGACAATTATCTCAGAACCTGCTCCAGAAGAGCGACTGCAGGTTGAGGTCAACAAAACTCTGTCGCGGGCCATAGAAAAATCGACGACGATCCCGCTGAACATTTCCAATTCCGGCAATATGAGCATCGCCGGGAATTCGCCGGGCGCAAAGATGCCTTCGACCAGGAACGCATCGACCGATGACCGGCTGGCGCGGATGGAACGGCTGCTGGAGAACGTCCTCGCGGAACGGGAAGTCAACGGTGCGAATGCCGTGCAGCCCGCGCATTATGAAACGCTCGTGCCGGAATCGCCGTCCGAGGAACCGCCGCGCCGCTTCCGCCTGGACCGCGGCGAGGAATGAACGCTTTTGATAAGCCGACGGGCTGCGCCCCGTCGGTACCGCGAGTGCACCCCCGCGGCTTTCGTGTCAGAGCGTTCCCTTGGACGACGGCACGCCGGTTTGACGCGGGTCGACCGTCACGGCTTGCCGGAGGGCGCGGGCCGTCGCTTTGAACAGCCCTTCCGCGATGTGATGGCTGTTCGTGCCGTGATGTAGCACGAGGTGCAGATTCATCGGCACGTTGGACGCCACCGCCTGCCAGAACTCCTCGACGAGCTCGGAATCGAACTCGCCGATCTTCTGGGCGGGGATGACGACCTTGTAGACGAACTTCATCCGCCCGCTAAGGTCGAGCGCCGACGTGACCAGCGTCTCCTCCATCGGCAGCGTCATCGAGCCGTACCGCGTGATGCCGGCCTTATCGCCGACGGCCTGGGCGATCGCCTTGCCGAGACAGATGCCGACGTCTTCCACCGTGTGATGGGCATCGATGTGCAGATCGCCCTTCGCCGCCACGTCGAGGTCGATCAGCGCGTGCTTGCTGAACAACGTCAGCATGTGATCGAAGAACCCGACGCCTGTCGCAATGTTCGATACGCCGGCGCCGTCGAGATTCAACGCGAGCGTGATGTCGGTCTCAGCCGTTTTACGGGTGATGTTCGCGGTACGGGGCATGGAATGCTTTCAAAAATCCATCTCTCGATCTTTGCGAGAGATGCCTTTCCTACTCAAAGCACGTCGTTCAAATTCATCAGCAAGTGATCGATTTCCGCATCGGTGCCGATGGTGATTCGCAGGCCGTCGAGGGTTTCGTTCTGCGCCCAGGGGATGCCCTGGAATTTCATGTAGCGGACGAGGATTTTCTTTGCTTTGAGAGTTTCGTAGATTCGCCGGTGCTCACTGGTGGAATGTGTCGTCCAGAGGAAGTTCGATTGGCTCGGCACGACATGAAAGCCCAGCGCGGTCAAGGCGTTGGTCAAGCGAGCGCGGGTGGCTCGGATTTTTGCCGCGTTCGACTTCATCCAGTCCTGGTCCTGGATCGCAGCGGTCGCGGCGGCCAGCGAGACGGCGTCGCAGTTGTAGCTGTCCTTTACCTTCCGCATGCCGCAGATCAGATCGGGATGCGCGATCGCGAAGCCGAAGCGAATGCCGGCGAGGCTGTAGGACTTGCTGAAGGTCTTCGTAACGATGATCCGCCCGCCGGCGGAACTTTGCAGCAGCTCGGCCCGATGCGGCCGGTCCGCGAAATCGCCGTAGGCTTCGTCGAGAACCAGGACGCCGTGCTGCGGCACGATCGCCAGCAGTTCCTCGTCGCTCCACCGGTTCCCCGACGGCGAATTTGGGTTGGGCACGAAGAGAATCTTCGCCTGTTGCAAGAACGCTTTGTTGGCTTCGAGATCCCACGACCAGTCGGGCTTGAGCAACAGCCGGGCGTGCCGCGTTCCCTGCAGATCGGCCAGCGTCTCATAGAGGATGTAGCTGGGGTAGGGATAGGCGACGAGATCGTCGGTGTCGGCAAATGAACGGGTGATGATCGTTAGATTCTCATCGCTGCCGTTCGCGGGGAGGATCCATTCGGGATCGACGCCGAATACGTCCGCCGCGGCTTGGCGGAACTTCGTCGCCAGCGGATCGGGATAGAGGTTCAATCGCCCTTGCGCGGCCTGCGTGATGGCTTCCACGACGCGCGGCGACGGCGGGTACGGGTTCTCATTGGTATTGAGCTTCACCCACCCCGATTCCTGCGGCTGCTCGCCCGGCATGTACCCGGCGATGCGATCAATGTCGGGACGGAAGAGGCTCATGCGTTCCCTGGAGTATCTCGATCTTCATGCGGGCGGGGGGCGTGAGCCCCCGATATACGGGTTGTTAGCTGTAATTGCGCACAATCAGGTGGCTTACGCCCCGCTCGAAATCCTTTGCTCTCGACATCGCACCGGAATTCCAGGTTCACCCTTTCTTCGCCGGCAGGGCGTAGAACGCGACGGCGTTGTCGTGGAACAGCTTCTTTTTGAATTCCGGCGAGCGGTCTTTCACGATTTCCTTGAGTGCATCCACCCATTTTTCGTAGCTCGACCGTAACAGGCAAACCGGCCAATCGCCGGCGAACAGAATCCGATCTTCGCCGAACGCTTCGATAGATGGATTGATGATCGCCGCCAGATCGGCCGGTTTCCAATCCTCGGCGGCGGACGCGACGATGCCGGAAATTTTGCAAACGACGTTCTTCCGCTTCGCCAGTTCCTTCAGCCCCGTGTGCCATTGATCGAACTCGGCCTTGTCCTTCGGCACCACCGGCCCGTTGCCGCAATGGTCGAGCACGAACTTCGTCTTCGGGCACTGATCGACGACTTTCACGCAGTCGAGCAGTTCGCCGGACCGCATGCAGAAATCGAAGCATTTGCCCATTTCGCCGAGGAGTTTCACGCTCTCGACGAATTGCGGCTGCGTGCAGAAGCCGGGCGGTGTCGACGGCCCGTGCAGCACTTGCCGCACGCCTTTGATGGACTTGTTCTTGGCGAACCGCTCCATGTACTTGGCGAATTTCTTCGCGTCGGCGGGCCGGCCGGAGATCACGGCCCCCACCATCGGGTTGTCGTTCCGCTGGCACAAGTCGAGGACGTAATCGGCCTCGGCGTCCTGCTGCTCCGGCGCGACGTCGACTTCCATGTACACCGTCTGCACGACGTTCACGTTCTTCGTCGCGTCGAGATAGTCCTTGGTGACATAACTCCGCCGCAGGACGTCCGCCCCTTCCTCCGTGTCGTGCCAGGGGAGTTTGAACTTCGTCAAATCCCACAAATGCTGGTGCGTATCGATGATCGGAATCGGCTCGGTCACGGGGGCATCCTTCGCGAACAACGTCGGGGCGCACCAGACGGCAGCCGCCCCGGCAGCGGTTTTCAGGACATCTCGGCGGGAAATCTGGTCAAGCGGCATGATGAATTTCCAGTTCGACGTTTCAGCGCTCGGGGTAAACTTGGCGAGATTTGATGATATCAGATGACCGCGCGGCTTCGTAGCCAATACCAAGTCTCAATGTCCGGTCCGCGCTGGCGAGTTCGCAGCGCTTGAAACTTCCCCGCCGATCACCGATCCTAACGCCACTTGCCGATTGCCTCCAACCGCGAGATCTCTCCATCATGCGCACCATCAAGCAGCGACTGGCCGACGGCGAACACGTCCTCATCTGCGGCATCGGCCGCATCTTCCATCCAAACTTGATCCACGTTCTGGGACTGTCGGGCGGATTCCAGGGCGTCTGGTTCGACATGGAACACGTCGGCCTCACGACAGAGCAACTCGAATTCGGCACGCTCGCGGCCCGGCATCACGGCCTCGATACGTTCTGCCGCGTCGCGCCGACCGACTACGCCACCGTCACCCGTTGCATGGAAGCCGGCGCGGGGGGCGTGATGGCGGCGCAAATCTACACGGCGAAACAGGCGGAGGAATTCGTCCGCTGGTCGAAATTCATGCCGCGCGGCAATCGCGGCCTCAACAGCGGCGGCTGGGACGGGAAGTTCGGCGGCGTGCCGCTCGCCGAGTTCTGCCGCAAAGCGAATGAGGAATCGCTGGTCTACATCCAGATCGAAACGGCCCAGTCCGTGGAAGAAGCCGACGCCATCGCGGCGATCGACGGGGTCGACGGACTGTTCGTCGGCCCGGCTGACTTGAGTCAGAATCTCGGCGTCGTCGGCGAAATGATGCACGACAAATGTCTTGCCGCGCTCGACAAAGTTTCCGCCGCCTGCAAGAAGCACGGCAAGAGTTGGGGCGCAGTCTCGTGGGGGAACCAGCACGCGCAGATGCTGGTCGACAAAGGGTGCCGCATGATTTCCCCCTGCTCGGACATCCGCATTTTGCGAGCGGGTCTCGAATCGATCAAAAAGGAATTTGCGAACGTCGTTCGGCAATAATCGCCGATTTGCTTTCGCGATTGAGGGGTTGCTGGGCTTTCTGGACAAGCCCGCCAATCCCGCATGTTGAGTAGCTTGCCAAAAGCACGATCACTGTAGGGGCCTCGCTTCCCGAAATTTCGCAGCCTAAGCAAAACGCCCAATTGTCTGCGAAATCCGCGCGAAGCCGCTCTCTCCTGGCTGAGACTCGTGGAATGCTCCGCGACCGTCCGGCAATTATGTGTTTCCGCGCGAGCCCTCAATGTCCCAGGAAGCCACTCCGAAACTGCGCGCCGCTGCTGCTGCCGGGCATCTTCGCTCGCGCTTGACCGAGCTGGCCAAGCGGGCCAATCGGAAGTTGAATCCCCTCGATCGCCGCGAAGAACGCGACGTGGTGATCGACGTCCTTGGCATCTGCAACTTGCGCTGCCCATCGTGTCCGGTCGGACATTTGCCGAAGACGAACCCGGCGGGGTTGATCGACAAAAAACTGTTTGCGGACCTGATCGCCAAGGCGGACCGCGACTACAAAGTCATCGGCGTCCATCTCTACAACTGGGCCGAGCCGTTGCTGCACCCGGAGCTCCCGGAACTGGTGCGGATCGTGGCGCGGCTGGGATTGAAGTCGTATCTCAGCACGAACCTCAACGTGCTCCGCGACAACGTGGATGATTTGCTGCTCGCCGAGCCGACGGGCCTGCGGATTTCGCTCTCGGGCTTCACGCAGCCGGTGTATGCGAAATCGCACGCCGGGGGGAACATCGAGCGGGTGAAGGCGAACATGCAGAAACTCGCCGAGGCCCGCGACCGGACGAAGACCCGTACGCGGATTTCGGTATTCTTTCACAAGTACAAGCACAATCTGCACGAACTGGCCCCGATGCGGCAGTACGCCGAGAGCCTCCGCTTCAAATGGGAAGAGGTGTGGGCCTACTTCGCCGGCATCGAAAAGCTGATGGACTTCCTGGATCGCGGCGACGATCCGTCCGCCGAACAAGATCTCAATTACGCCTTGCCGGTCCGCCGGGCGATCGACGCGACGGCCCCGTATCGGCACGAACCGTGCCGGCTGAAGAAGACGCAGATCGTCTTCGACCAGCAGGGCAACCTGATGCCGTGCTCGGCCGTCTACAACTACGGAAAGAATTCGCTCGGCAAATACCTCGACATGACGCCCGCCGACGTGAACGCCGCCAAGCAAACGGCGTCGGCCTGCGACCGCTGCACGGCGCACGGCATCCACCAGTATGTCGTTCACTACGGCCACCCGGAACTACGCGGCATCTACGAGCAACTCGTGCAGGAGAACGTCGCCGAGCAACTCGTGCCGCTGCAACCGCTGAGGCCGGCGGCGTGACGGCTCATGGCCGGAGCGCCGGAAAATCCGATCGGCCGAGAATGTTTCTCGACGGGCCGGTGTTGCGCGACAAGGCATGTCCAAACAGCCATTGGTCCGGCCTCCGCAGCCTGCCGATAATTGACGCCCGAGTGTCGCTGTTTGACGCGTGAGCGTCGCTTCGCTGACGGTTCTCTGTCGCTTGGCGTGCATTCGCCGGCCACATATTAGCGCCCGTCGATGCGTGTTTGGTTGCGTAGGCAACCTGGGCGATCGACTCGAACATTAGGAATGTGGGGGGTTCCGCGCAAGTTCGATTTCCAGACACGCTGTCGCAAACGGCCGCGCGGCGAAAACTCGCCTCTCTATTCTGTGAGGGGTTGCGCGACAAGTTGTTGAAGAAGGCGATGCGCGCTGGCTGCCTTGAAGGATGTCCGTCATCGTGATTCAAAAAACGATCTTCACATGAACTTGGTGGAGTGCCGATGACTCTGCGTCGTTCGATCGCAATCACGGTGATGGAAATCATCCAGAGGATTCGCATGGGACGCTTCCGGATGGGAGCAACATGTCGGGCTTACGCCACGACGATCGCCTGGAGTTGTTCCTTCGCCATTACTCCGGTGGTTTCACTTTAACGCCATACACCGCGACGTCATCAAACATCCCGGTATCATCGAATGTGCCGATGCCGACCTGGCCCCAGGTGAACGTCTTGTCGACCGCCTGCATCACCGGCTGCTCCATGTCGTCCCAGTAGACGTCGATCGCGCCGGACTTCGTGTCGCGGACGACGCGGACGTGGTGCCACTCGTCATCCCACGGCGTCCCCTTTGTCGTCTTCGTCGAAATCTTCTTGGACTGCCTCCCTGGAAATGATCCAGGAGTTATGAGAGTGTCCTGACCGAAA
>CAZDGB010000140.1:0-17653 GCA_964504645.1 uncultured Planctomycetaceae bacterium
AGGGTCCGCTGTGCGGACCGATAAGAGTTGCCATGTAGGGAACGGCCTCTGTGCCGTTCCGCGAGACATCACGCGTGTGAAACATTCGCGGAACGCCACAGAGGGCGTTCCCTACACGAAATTTCCGGGCATTTGATCACGACGGCGAAACCGTATTTCGAACTCCATTCACAACGGTCCGCACAGCGGACCCTACACGAAAGATCTGCACCCATGGGCGACACCGTCGGCGTCGGGATGATCGGCAGCGGATTCATGGGGCTGACGTACTCCGAAGTCGCGGCCCGGCACGCGCAGGGGAGCAAACTCGTCGCCGTCGCCGGGGGACGCCGGGCCGAGTCGCTCGCCAAGGATTACGAAGCCGCGTTCTGCCCGACGATCGACGAACTTTTGGCGCGGAAAGACGTCGATGCTGTCGTTCTTGCGACGCCCGATCAGGATCGGCTGGAACTCACGAAGAAGGCGGCGGCGGCGGGGAAGCACGTTCTCGCCGAGAAGCCGATGGCGCCGACCGTCGCCGAATGCGACGCGATGATCGCCGCCTGCAACGCCGCGAAGGTGAATCTCTCCGTCGTGAAGACGGAGCGCTATCGCAAGATCACGCAGAAGGCGAAGCAACTCATCGACGACGGCGTCCTCGGCCCGATTTACATGATGCGGACCGTCTCCGCGTTTCCGCTGCCGCTCACGAAACAATTGTTCGAAGAGCGGCAATGGATGTTCGATCCGCGCGGCGGCGGGCTGTTCATGGGCATGGCGTCGCACAACACCGATTTCCTCCGCTGGCTCACTGGGAAAAACTGCACGAAGGTCTTCGCCCACGCGACGACGTACAGCGACGTCGCCGCCGCGAACCAATCGGTGATGGCCCAGTTCGAGTTCGAAGGGGGCATCATGGCGCACATGCTGATCACGTCGGAGTTCCCGAATCCCAGCCTGCCGAGCAGCGAAGTCCGCTTCCAGGTTTTCGGCCGCGATGCGATGATCGACCTGGAGAACTTCGAGTTCCTCGATCTCGGCAAAGGGGACAAGTGGGAACGGATCTACACGCCGGAGCGGTTCGATTACCTCAAGGAGCCGAAATCGCCGATCCGATTGCATCCGCACATCGGCGTGATCCAGGAATTCGTCGACAGTGTGCGGGAACGCCGCCCGCCGCACGTGGGCGGCGTCGAAGGCCGCGCCGCGGTCGAAATGTGCGAAGCGTGCCTCGTGTCGTCGAAACAGGGACAAGCGGTGAACCTGCCGTTGAAATGATTTGCAGGGTGGGCTGTGCCCACCAGTTTTCCTTCTCACAGCCAAAACCTTGGTGGGCACCTCTACAAAATGCCCGACGCCGCGACACCGACGACGTGCCCTCTCTCCTGGCCGGAGCAGCGGCGGAATCTGATTTTGTTCGCGCTGAGCATCGGGATGAACTACCTCGCGGCGCCAGTGCTCTACATCGGCATCACCCACGCGGCGCTGTGCGAGAAGCTGAAGGCCGACACGGCGACGTCGAATCTCCCCGCGACGATGTTCTTCGCGATGACGGCGATGGTGACGCTCATCGCCTGGGTTTCGCCGAAGGTCTCGTCGCTGAAGCGGAACCTCACGATCTGCTACAGTTGTTGCGCTGCGATGCTCGCCGCGCTCGCGACCGCGCTGGCGCTCGACCTGTCGGACCAGGTGAAGATCGGCATGGTGATTCTGCAAGGGGGCGTCGTCGGCGCGGTGATGCCGGCGACGACGGCCTACCTGTGGGAAGCGATCGGCCGCGGCACGGATGAATCGCGTCGCGGCTTGGCGATGGGGATGGCGTTCGGCGGCGGCCCGCTGCTCGCCGTGATCGGGTCGTTCTGCCAATCGTGGCTGCTCGGCGGCCCGTTCTTCTTCTGGGAGTTTCCCGGCTACGTTTATCCGTGGAATTTCGTGATCCTGTTCAGCGCCGGCGTGCCGATGATGGGGCTGGCGATCCTGTTCGGGCAGTTGCTCGTCATTCCGCCGGCGGACCAGGAGCCCGAGCGCGAGCCGATCTCCCAGGTCCTGGGCGCGTTGATCGGCGTCCCTGCGATGGCCGCGTTTTTCTTCTGGATGTACCTGGCGGGACTGACGTCGGAATTCGGCTTCACGCTGGGCACGACGCCGGTCGTCATTCGTTCGGACTACCTGCGCGCCGCCGGCTTTGCGTCGCTGCTCGTGTCTGTCGTGGCTCTCTCCTATCACTTTCGCGCCATCTTGAGCCAGCGCGTCCTGTTGATCGCCACGCTCGTCACGCTGCTGGTTTACTGCGGGAATATGATTCCACCGAACATGAATCTCTATTCGAAGATCGCCCTCGACGACGAGCCGGCCAAGTTCGCCGGCGTGCAGAACACGCTGCGGTTCGGCTTCAAGATGTTCGCCGGCATCTTCTACGGCTGGCTGCTGACGAAGACGAATCCGCGGGCCGGCATTCTGGTGACGTCGCTCGTGTTTCTGTCGTCGCAGTTCTGGGCGATGTTCGTCACCGGCCCGGCTTACCTGATTGCGTTCGGACTCTACGGCGCCGGCGAACTGGTCGGCGCGTATGCGCCGAACTATCTCGTTTCCGCGTCCCGCAAGGACGACCTCCGCAAGACGACGGCCTTCATGACGATGCTGATGGCCCCCGCCGCGCCGATCGGCTATCTCTACGGCACGATCGTCGACGCCGCGAAGAAAAACGACTGGACGTTGTTCGGCCTGAGCAGCACGGACCTCGGCTTCCGGCTGAGCTTCGCGCTGTGTGCGGCGTTTATCCTCAGCGGGATCGTGCTGGCGCTCGCGGCGCTGCCGAAACACCCGCGGGCGGAATGATTTTCAAAGCCGCGGTTGGCAACCGCGGTTTCCCGCACGGCGAAACACGAAGGCCGCGGTTGCCAACCGCGGCTTTACTTCGTGCCAAACCGCCGGGCCGTTTCGATCAGCGTGCGGACCATGCTGCCGGTCGCGCCCCCCTCGCGGTGCGGTTTGTTCGACGATGCGAACGCCGGACCGGCGATGTCGAGGTGGACCCACGGCTTGCCGCCGACGAACCGCTGCAGGAACTTCCCGGCGGTGATCGCGCCGCCCCAGCGGCCCCCCGTGTTCTTGATGTCGCCGATCTCCCCTTTGATCAATTCGTCGTACAGGTCGAACATCGGCAGTTGCCAGGCGTCTTCGCCGCACGTTTTCGCGGCGGCGAGCACGGCGTCGCACCACGGCTGGTCGTTAGCCATCACGCCGACGACATCCTCGCCGAGCGCCACGACGCAGGCCCCGGTCAGCGTCGCCAGGTCGACGATGCGGTCCACGCCGAGATCGACGGCGTAGCTCAGCACGTCGGCGAGAACGAGCCTGCCTTCGGCGTCGGTGTTGAGGACTTCAATCGTCACGCCGTTGCGGGCCGTGAGAATGTCGCCGAGCTTGAACGCCGAGCCGCCCGTCATGTTCTCGACGAGCCCCATCAGGCCGACGACGTTGACGGGCAGTTTCAAGCGGGCGATGGCCGTCATAGCGCCGAGAACGGTCGCCGCGCCGGCCATGTCACATTTCATGGTGAGCATGCCGTCGGGCGTTTTCAGCGACAACCCGCCGCTGTCGAACGTCACCCCTTTGCCGACCAGCGCGAGTTTCGGCGCGTTCGGCCCGGCCCCTTGATGCTCGACGATCACCAGCCGCGGCGGCTGGTCGCTCCCTTTCGAGACGGCGAGCAATGATTGCATCCGCTCCTGTTCGAGTTTCGCCTGGTCCCATTCTTCGAATCGCAGGCCGGCGTCGCGGGCCGCCTGTTCCGCGCGGCGGGCGAAACCGACGGGGGTGATCTCCTGCGCCGGCCGATTGATCAGATCGCGCGCGAGATTGATCGCTTCGCCGAGGATGCGGCCTTCGTTCAACGCCGCGGCGACTTGGTCCGCCGTGGGGCCGATGAGTTCCGCCGCGGCGAACGGGAAGCGGCCGCGTTCCGTGCGGAACAAGTCCTGGCCCTGCGAGCCGACTTGCACCGCGACCGCCGCGGATGCCGCGAAATGAGCCGGCGTGATTTCCCCGAGATTCGCGGGCGGCAAGGCGACGGCGACGCGAGTTTCTTTCTTGTCCGAGACGCTGCGAGCCGCCGTGGTCAGCGCCTTGTCGAGCTTGCCGGCGGTCAAATCCGCCGGCTTGCCGAGGCCGATGAGAAGCAGCCGTTTCGCCGCGATGCCCGCCACGCCGCGGAGGGCGACGGCCGCACACAACTTGCCGGTGAGGTCTTCGGTTTCGATGAGACGCGAGAGCTGCCCGCCGAGCGCCGCGTTCAATTCCTGCCACGGCCCGGCGAGTTCCACGGGTTCGGTAACGGGGACGATCAACCAATCGGCGGCGGCGTTCGTCCAGCTTCCGGTGCGCAACTGCAAATCCATAATGCGAAGCATCCTTTCAACGAATGAGGAATTAGCGGAATGATGCGGCAATTGCGCGGCGGGATCAAGGATGCGCAAGCGAGCGCGACTACGTCATCCGGTTGCGCTCGTCGACGTGAACGACTTGCGGGCGGAAATCGGCCAGTTCGCGCTCTTCAAACTGCGCGTAGGCGCAGATGATGATCAGATCGCCCGGATGGACGAGATGCGCCGCGGCGCCGTTAATGCAGATCGTGCCGGAGCCGGCTTCCCCCGTGATGACGTACGTCACCAGCCGGTGGCCGTTGTTCACGTCGTAGATGTGGACCTGCTCGAACTCGATGAGGCCGGCGGCGAGCATCAGCTCGCGATCGATGGTGACGCTGCCTTCGTAGTGCAGATTGGCGTCGGTGACGGTGGCCCGGTGGATTTTCGATTTCAACAGCGTGCGAAGCATGCGGACGGTTCAATCCTTTGGTGACAAAAGAAGCCGACGGGCTGCGCCGCGTCGGGACCGCGGGGACAAAGCCCCGCGGCTTCCTGAAGAAGATTACTTGCGGCGTTTGTAGCGCAGTTCGACGGACCACGTGAGGAAGTTCGCCGTCAGCGTGTTGAGGTCCGGGTCGACGTCGACGAAATACATCTGCACGTTGGAGACCTCTTCGCGAGCGTAAATCCGGCGGCCGGTCTCTTTGTCGATGAGCGTCGCCGTCAAACGCTGTGCCTGATTGGCCGCGAAGCCCGGCACCACGGCGCCGGCCGGAGTCGCGAGGAACATCCGCCCGGCGAACAGCAGCACGGGCCAGCCGGCCGGCTGCGACAGATCGAACGCCGTCGGATCGGTGGCCGGCTCGTTGATCGGCGTCTGCCAGACGAGTTCGCCCGTGTCCTGTTTGAGCGCCACGACGTAACCGGAGAGCGACTCGTTATGGTTGTCGTTCAAGCCGAGCACCGTAGGCGTACCGGGCTGCCGCGCGGTGATGCCGGCGATCACGAGGTAGCGGTCTTTCCAGGGCTGCACGAAGAGCGCATCCGGTTTCAGGTCGAGCGACAGTTCCTGCGACCAGCGGACGGCGCCGTCTTCCAGATTACGGACTGTCAGGCGGCGATTCTCTTCCAGCGTGAAGACCTCGGATTGATTCCAGACGCGGACCACTGCGGGCCGCGCGAGCTCGGCGCTCCACACCGGCTCGCCGCCGGCAGCGTGGCGCAGCGCGAGCGGGACCGGCCCCGCCGCGGGCAGCGAGGTGTCCTCGGAGACGAGCATGCGGCTGCCGCCGATCCATTCCACATTGCCCGCCGGCAGTTCCGCGGCGGGAAGCGATTCGCCGTCGACCGTGCGGACCAAGTGCAGCATCGGCGCGGCGTTGTTCGCCTGCCAGTCCTGAGAGAGGAGCGCGACCGTGCGGTCATCGGCGTGGATTTCGAGCAGCGACCGCGACAGATCGCGCCGCGACCACAGCAGCTGGCCGGTCAGCGGGTCGGCGGCGAACAGCTTGCGGCCGTTGTGATAGATCACCGCCTGATCGGTGACGGCGACCAGCGAGCCGGTTCCCGCGGGGGCGATGAAATTGAATCCCGGATTGATCAGCACCCGCCGCCGGGCCATGATCCGCTGTTGCTGAAGCATGCGGTTCTGCTCCGGCGAGTTGACGCCGTCGGCGGCCAACAACGATTCCTGCCACAGGACCCGCGGCCCCGCCCGCTGCGGTTCCAGGTCGGCTGCAACGACAAACGACGTTCCTACCGACCAGCCGATGAGATGTTCTCCCAGATGAACGCGATGGAAGGCCGGCAGCGCGTCGGAGCCGAACCCCGGCGCGGCCGGAGTGACGTTGGGCCGCTGCAGTACCCACCGCTGCCGCGCCACTTCGTCGCGGGCGATCAGCATGGTGCCCGTCTGATCGGTCTCGAAACTCCACCCTTGATAATGGGCCGGCACCTTGCCGACGATGATCACGCGGGTGGTGCGCGTCCCCTGCGTCGGCTGGTTGGTCGCCGTCGCTACGGGGGTGCCGTTCCAGGCCGAGCGGATCCGCTGCGCTTCGCGGAAATCTTCATCGGCCCGCAGTTGCTCGGCGACTTGCCGGCCAGTGGCGTCGGGCGCGCACGCCGCGTCCGCGAAGCGTCCTTCGAGCGAATTCAGCAGCGAGGCGACGTCGTGGAACCGTTTGCGCTGCAGATACCAGCGGGCCAATGTCGCCGTCGCCGGGGCGGCAACAGCGGCGTCCGTTGAATTCGCCAGCCGCGTCAATTCCCAGGCATATTCCAGCGAGTTGAGTTCCGGATCGAGCTTGGAAACGAGTTGCTGCCGCGCCGCGGCGGCGGAGGGATGGAAATTGAACACGCGCAGATACCGGCGGAGAGTCGCCGCGAAGTCGCCGTCCGGCGTGTTGTCGGCTTTCGGCAGCCACTTCAGAATCTGCGCGTCGAGTTGTTCGCGGTCCTGGGGACTCGCCTCTTGATACAGGGCCGTAAACAATCCCAGCAGGCGGCGATCGTTCCGCGATTGCCAGGCACTCTCCGCGCCTTCCGCCGAGAACTCGTCGAGCGACTGTTCGATGAGATGCGTCATCCGCTCGAACGCCGCCAGCGATTGGCCGGTCTCTTTCAAGCCGCGCGCCACCAGCCAGACGAACTCGTTGCGCTGCTGCGCGTCGTCGGTCAAGGTTTCCAGTTCGGTCACCGAGTCGCGGTAACGGGCGAAGTCGGTGCGCAGTCCTTCCAGCAACGCGGAAGCGAGCACCGACTTCGCATACGGTTCCGGCCGCTTCGCGATGGAGACTCGCAAGTCGGCCAGGCCTGTTTCGAACTCGCCGCGATGCAACCGGGCTTCGCCGCGCAGCGCCAAGGCGGCCGGGTCTTCGGCATCGGCCGCGAGCGCCCGGGCGACGACGGCTTCTGTTTCCCGCAGGTCGCGGAACGCCGCGACGTCGCGGGCCGACAGCGACACGAGGTATTGCGCGTTCGACGCCAGATTCCCCGGCGTTTCGCCGCCCGGCAACTTCGAGCGGGCCAGCAGGCGTCCCCGTTCCAAATCGATGGTGGCGATCTCGCCCGTCGACAGAGGCACGAGATAGCGGTCCGGCATCCACAAGCCGCGACCCGTCGGCGCGGGAATCGAAACCGAGGCCGTCCACGCCGGCGAGCCGTCAGTCACTCGCACGGCGACGATCTGATCCGGACCGATGAGCACGGCCCGCTGCTGATCGGCCCCGGCGAGATAAACCGCTCGTTCGCGGGGCAGCTTCCATTGCAGCTCGCCATCCGCGAGATTCAGGCAGTAGAGTTCATCGGAATCGGTCGGCGTGAGAAATACCCGGCCGTCCGCGATGATCGGCGTGCCGTCGAGCCAGCCCTGGTCCGATCGTTCATCGACGGGAAACGCCCCATTGGGAAAGGCGACGCCTCTCTGCATCGCCTGGGCCAAGCGCTTGGCGTCGGTGGAAGTGTATTGATAGGCCCACAACAGGCGCCGCTGTGCGTAATCGACCGCCACCACGACGCCCGTTTCGGTGGGACAGACGACGATGCCGTTCGCGCAGGCCGGCGTCAGCGATTGATGCCGCCGGTCGTCGGTGTCCGTGACCTTCAGCAGCGGCGCGACGAGCGGCTGCGACCAGAGCTTGCGCAGTCCGGCCGGCGTGGCCTCCACCGCCAAGAGCCGGATCTCTCCCTGACATTCGACGAGCACAAATAGGTTGCCGTCGCAGGACAGCGGCGTGCCGAGGAAGTAATGGCCCGCAAATTCGGCGGCCGCGTCGTTCCGTTCGCCGCCGACTTCCCAGGCGAGCCGTCCGCCGCGCAGTTCATAGGCCGCGAGGCGATTGAATTTCCGCACGGCCGCCGCTTCGTCGGGGTTGAACACGCGGATGCCGTTGAAGTTATTGACCATCGGCGAGGGTTCCAGCGGCAGGCCTTGCAGGGCGAACACCAGCTCCCCGTTGCTGCTGAGATTTCCGAACGCGGAATCCTCGAACAGCCGTTCCTGCAGATACCGCGACAGTTCCAGCGCGTCGTTCGAACCGTTCGCCGCCTTGGCGTCCGCCGTCCATTGCTGATCGAAATCGGCGTCGCGCAAGATGCTGCGCCAGCGCACCGCGCCGGTCTTGCCGTCCAGCGCCACGACGTCGCGGGGCGTGCGGAAGACGATCGCATCGCCGATGATCAGCGGGACCGTCGTCGGCCACGTCAGTTGTTCCGCGTCCTTGAGCGGGGTCTCGGCGTCCTTAAGTCGTTGCAGCAGCAGACCGGGCGAGGAGGGCGAGAGTTCGGCTTCGAGCGCGGCCAGATGGGGCACGTGCCACTGCGGCCCGCCGATGGGTCCGTTTAACGGCCGCGGCGTCGTTCCCGTCGGACTGCCGCGCGCGGCGAGCCAGTTCCCCGGATCGGCGGCTTCGGAGCGGCGCTGCGGTCCCGCGACTTGAGCCAGCCAGCGCGACGCCTGCTCGGCGTCCTTGAAGATCGGCAACGGTTCGCCGGCCACTTTCTCGCGAACCGATCCCGAGGCGCTCACTTCTTTCAAGAGCTCGGCGGCTTGCTGCGGTTGTCCCGCGAGCTGCCGGGCCAGCGCTTCCCGCACGGCCCATTGCCGCGCTTGATCGGCCGAGGCGAGCGGCGCAGCGCGGAGCAGCGCGAATTGCGCCGCGGCCCGGGCGACTTCCCCCCGATCGAAAGACTGCAACGCGAGCATCTCGGCGGCCTGGAAGCTCGCTTGCGTCAACGGAAATCGCCGGACGACTTCCTCCAGCCGCTGGCTGTTGCCGGTCGTGCGGGCCTCGTCCACGAGATCGCGCGCGGCGGCGCCTTGCAGCAATTCATACGCCTGCCGCTCCGCCGGCGACAATTCCGCCAGAATCCGCAGCGTCTCCGATTTCAGCGTCTGGCTCATCGACTTGTCGGTGAAGTAATCTTCCGGCAACTCGATCAGCCGCTGCAACAGTTGAAACGCGTCGGCGGTCCGGTTCTGCTTGAGCGCCTCGCGGGCGTGACGCAGCGCCTGCAACGTCTCGCGATTGGGCGGGACGACCATCAGCACGGGCGGCATTCCGTCGGCTGGCGCCGGCGGCGTGTTGCCGAATTGTCCATCGCCCGGCAACGCCAGCGCGCAGAAGATCAGCGCGGCGGCCGCCCACGTCCTTGGCTGTGCTATCGGCGAGTTCATCGGTCGATTCTCCCTCTGCAACAGCATAGCCGACGCTCGGTCAAAGCACCAAACGGTTTTCTCCTCAAAGCCCGGTGTCGGCTCTGCGGTCCCCTCGCCCTCGTGGGGGAGAGGGGCCGGGAGGTCATCGACGTGGCTCGTGTGCAAGCCACGAAGCACGTCGGTGACCTCCCCCTCATCCGGCCTTCGGCCCCTTCGGCCACCTTCTCCCTCCAGGGGAGAAGGGAAAACAATCAAACGCCTTCGGCGACGGCGGGAACGCTGCTGTCTCGCGTCGCGAAGTGCAGCGCGACGTTTCCCATCACCCAGCCGACAGCGGCGCCGAAGCAGACGTCGCTCGTAAAGTGGGCCAGGCTTTCCATTCGTTGCAGACTGGCGAGGCACGCGAAGGTGAAGAAGACCCAGCGGCCGCGGGGATAGAGGGCCGAGAGCACGACCGCGAAACCGAACGCCGTCGCCGTGTGCCCGGACGGAAAGCTGTGGCTGTCGCCGTTTGTGTGGTTGCTGAGGGGCAGCCAGGGGCCGAACGTTTCCCACACGGTGGACTTTGCTAAATCCACGTTCCGCGGACGAACGCGCGTGATGCTGAGCTTGATCACGTCCGCGGTCAATCCCGCGCCGAGTGATCCCACCAGCAGCAGCATGATCTGCTTTCGCTTCAGCGCATTCACGACGGCGACAGCGACGACGATCAGGATCACCCCCGCTCCGTGGGCGAAGACCTCCGCCAGACTGAAAATCTTGATGAGCAGCTTTGGCAACTGCTTCGATTGGAAGTACGCCGCGACGGGAATGTCGATCGCAAAGCACAGCGCGCCCACGAGGCACATCGCCAGCGGGATCGTCACCCAGCGATGCACGGGCGGCAACGTTTGATTCGCGTCCGGATTAATCAAAGGGCCGGCGGTCATGGGACGCGAAGTCTATGCGAAAACCGATCGCCGCGCACAGCCGGGTTTCTCCTTGTAGGGCACGGCCTCTGTGCCATGTCGGATGGACTGACATATTTCGTCGGTCGTCCAGCGCGGAACGCCACAGAGGGCGTTCCCTACATTTGACCGTCAAAGACATCAACAATTCTTGCATAGGGCCAATCCATGTATGTTGCCACCAATCCGGCCCGCACAGGATTATCCAGGACGTACTGAATTTTCTGAGCAACAACATCCGACAAGTCTATGAGCCGGTCATAACTGCTGTGTTGCCAAAGCTGGCCTGTCCATCCGAGTTTCCATGCCTCCCGTGTGGTGAAACTCTTGAACCTTGCGACATGGTCCAGAATGTTCTCGGCAGATTTTCCGCGCACGCCGCGGTCGACAATTTCGCCGGAAGGTTCGGTCCATCGACAGACGAAATGTAAATGGTCGGGCATCAGACAGTAACAAAACAACAACCAGTGATGTCGGTCTCGAGTCCAGAGCAGCGAATTGACGACCGCTTGCGCCAGCTTTGGATCACAAAACGGCGTTTTGGACTGCTCGCAGCAAATCGTTAAGAACGCGACGTTCGCAGGGTTCGCGTAGCAGTCGTCAGCTAAGCGGTGCTTCCGCCGTTCAGGCAATGAACTGGCCATATAAATTTCCCCTGTAGGGCACGGCCTCTGTGCCGTGCCGGATGGGCCAAACGGTGAACATATTTCGTCGGTCGTTCAACCGGAACGCCATGGAGGGCGTTCCCTACATTACACGTCCACCCAGCAGTTCTCCGCGGATGACTTCAACACGGCGTCGGCGACGGCCTGGGCGCTCGCGCCCGCATCGAAGCCGGGCACGGCGTCGCGGCCTTCCGTGATCGCCGAGACGAACTCCCACACCAGGTCGTAGCGGAAGACCGTGCTCGACTTTCCCTGCGCAGGATCACGCGGGCTGCCGGCCGGCTTGAGGAACTCCGTCGGAACGTGCACCTTCTGCATCGAGCCGCCGTGCTTGCCGATGAGAATCTGGTTCGGCTCGACGAGCTGATACACGGCGGAGGCTTCGCTGCCGTTGATCTCGGCCCACTCGAAGCCGACGCCTTCGTTGTGATGGCCCTTCATCAGCGTGCTCCCTTCCCACACGCCGACGGCGCCGCTCTCGAACCGGCCGATCATCGCCGACCAGTCGTCGACGTCGGACGGCTCGCACGCCTTGCCGTCGGGCGTCTGCGTGCGCGGCACAAACGTTTGCACCGCGCCGCAGACGGAACGAAT
The DNA here is from genome assembly GCA_964504645.1 of uncultured Planctomycetaceae bacterium. Classification (GTDB taxonomy): domain Bacteria; phylum Planctomycetota; class Planctomycetia; order Planctomycetales; family Planctomycetaceae; genus CAZDGB01. The sequence continues at coordinate 11,711 of CAZDGB010000140.1, forward strand.
CGGCCCGAGCAAGTCCTGCGCGAAGTCGATGCGGTGGATCGTCATGTCATACAGGTCGCCGGCGCCGGCGAGTTTCTTGTATTGCCGCCAGCCCCAGCTCGTTTCGGGGAGATCGAGAAACCGCTGGCTGCGGAAGTGCCGCGGGGTGCCGAGTTTCCCCGTCTTCAAGAGATGCTTCAGATACCGCATCGACGGCGCGAAGCGGTAGGTGAACGCCGTCATGTGCCGCACGCCTTTCGCTCTGGCCGCCAGATACATGTCGTTGGCTTCCGTGAAGCTGACGCCGAGCGGCTTCTCGCACATCACGTGCTGTCCCGCGGCGATGCACGCCAGGGCGATCGGCTTGTGGGTGAAGTTCGGCGTGGCGATGATCACCGCGTCGATGTCCCGGTCCGCGGCGATGTCCTCGTAGTTCGTCGTGTACTTCGCCGGGCCCCAGTCTTTTTTCCGTTGTTCGAGGAGCGCGGCGTTCGGATCGCAGACCGCGGCGAGTTCTGCGCGCGGATCGAGCTTGATGCCCGGCACGTGATGAAAATCGGACACCAATCCGGCGCCGATGAGGGCGAGGCGAACTTTCGTCGGCATGTAGGATCCTCAGTTAGTTGGTCTTCAGAAAATCGTGCACGAGGACGCCGTAGTCTTCGGTGTAGTCCAACTCGGCGTACCAGGCGCCGGTGCAGACGAGCGGCGTCAACGGGGCGAGATTATAGATCGGCGAAGCCGACATCGCGACAACGCCGTCGCCCGCCCGCACCGCGTGAATCGCCACGTCTTTCATCGCCGGGGCAGCGTCGACCAGTTGCAAGACGTCCCAGCCCTGTCCGTCGACCCGCGGGATGGCTTTCAATCGCCACGCCGGAACCAACACCGGCAAATCGGCTGCCGTCGCAGGACGATGCAGCGTGGAACGCAGGCTGAAGACGTCCGCGCCGGCGAGGCGGACGTTCGTCGTCAGCACGCGCTCGTCCATCGCGAACGTGACATCGCCCCAGACTTTCGGCGTGCCGTAGATTTCGCGCCCGGCCGGAATGCTGCCGCGGGAATTGAGATACGCAATCAGGCACAAGTAGCCAACTTGATCGCGCCAGCGGCAGCGAACGTAGAGTCCGGCTTCCTCGAATGCGCCATAACTGCTCGACCACGGCACCGTCAGACCGAACGCGACGCATTCGCCGTCGGGGTCTGGTGAAAACTCTTCCGGGAGAAAACTGGCGACCGCGTCCGGGTCCGCGCGGAAGGAAAGAAGTTGCATCCGCACGCCGCGATACACGGCGGGCGGCGCGGGATAGTATCCGCAGAACGCCGGCATGCCGGCGAGTTGTTCGTGAGGGATTGGCATCGGTTCGCGGTTCCCGTCGGCTGAATCGTCGCACCATCCTAGCAACGCGCCGCACGGGTCTCGACAGTGCGCCAACGCCGATTGACGGCGCGTTAAAAATTCGAATCGGCATGCTTGCGACGGTGAACGGGTCTGACCACAATATCGCCAATTCATTCGCCCTTCCTTCTCATTCGTTTCAAGACGTGATCATCGCGTGGTGACATTTCCGTCGAGCCGCCGTTGTGATCCAGCGCCTTTCGCCCGGCCCGTGCTTGCGCCGGTCCAGGCAGCGGATCGAAGCGGCGCACACCCGCGAATGAGGAACAACTCGCCGACCAGCGCACGGAATTCACGGAGGGACGCATGCTGGTGATCTCACGCCGGCCGGGAGAACGGCTGCAAATCGAAGACATCGTCGTGACGGTGGTGCGCGTCTCGCGCGGCGTAGCGGAAATTTCCTTCCGCAAGCGCCGCAGCGCGCCGGTCGTCCTCACGCTGCAGAAGGACGAATTTGTCGACGGCTGCTACAACGTCCGCATGGGCCTCGTCACCGCCGAGCGCGGCAAAGCCCAACTGGGCTTCGAAGTCCCGGAGGACGTGAAAGTCGCGCGGCTGTGACGCCGAACGCTTGTGGGTTCGCAGAAGCCCGAATCCCCCATTGAGAACCGGCCTGCAACCGGCATAATGAAGGGGGGAGAAATCTGCCATGTCTATCGCTGCACCCATCACGCAGCCGACGTTGAGCGAGCCGATCTATTTGCAGAACGGCGACCGGATGACGCGCGCCGAGTTCCACGCCGCCTACGACCAGACTCCCGAGGATTTCCAAGCCGAACTCATCGAGGGGATCGTCTACGTGGCTTCACCCTTGCGACGCAATCACGGCGTGCAGCATGTCTTTCTGAGCGCGTTGCTGGGCTACTACTGGAGCAAGACTCCCGGCGTAGAGCCCGGCGACAATTGCAGTTTGTTCTTGAGTGACGACAGCGAACCGCAGCCCGATCTGTATCTGCGAATCCTCCCGGAGTACGGCGGCCAGTCGCGGACGACGCCGGCCGATTACGTGGAAGGCGCCCCCGAACTGCTGCTGGAAATCGCGATCTCCACGCGCAGCCTCGATCTGCATGCGAAGAAACGGATCTATCAGCGCCACGGCGTGAAGGAGTATCTCGTTGCCGTGCCGCTCGAGGAGAAGCTGTTCTGGTTCGATCTGGAACAGAATCGCGATTTGGAACTGGCGGATGGCTTGGTGAAATCTCGCCAGTTTCCGGGGCTGTGGATCGATCCGGTCTCGGTGTGGCAACAGAACCACGCCGCGGCGATGGCGACGCTGAATCAGGGGCTCGCTGCGCCGGAACATGCGGCGTTCGTGGAACGACTCGCGCAGCAAAAGAAGGCATGAAGCCGTTATGCGCATCCTCATCACCGCCGGACCGACGCGGGAGTATCTCGACGACGTTCGCTACTTGTCGAACGCCAGCAGCGGCCGCATGGGATACGCGCTCGCCGACGCTTGCCGCGTCGCGGGGCACGACGTTCTACTCGTTTCCGGTCCCGTCACGCTCTCTCCACCCAGTGGCTGCGATGTGCGCCAGATCGAAACCACCGAAGAGTTGCTCGACGTCTGCCGCGCCGAGTGGCCGCATTGCGACGGCGTGATCGCCACGGCGGCCGTCTGCGACTATCGGCCGGTCGAGCGCTTCTCCGGCAAGCTCGCCAAAACGGGGACAAGCCTCAAACTCGAACTGGTCGAAACAGCCGACGTGCTGGCCGATCTCGGCCAGACGAAAGGCCGGCGTTGGATCGTCGGCTTCGCGCTGGAGTCTTCCGAATACGCCCACATCAACGCCTTGAAGAAGCTCAAGGAAAAGAACTGCGACGCGATCGTGCTGAACCGGCCGACGGCGATCGGTTCGGAATCGAACGAGATCGAAGTCATCAACCCTGCCGGCGACCGCGTGGCCAACTTTGCGGGGACGAAAGCCGATGTCGCGCACGCGCTATGGCAGTGGATCGCCGCCAACATCGCCTCTGCCGGTTAGCCGCGACGCGAAGGCTTTGCGAGCGGAGCGCTCGTCCCGCCGATGCCATCGGCGGGCTTTGATGGAATTGCCCCGTCGTTACAACCGGACCCCCGCGCGGCGAAATTGCGCCGCGATGTTGCAAAAATTCAACATTCCGACCGGCGTGTGTTAGGGTTCAGTGTGCAGCGAAACTTGGCACGACGCCGGTTTCGCTGATGTTCAGCCGCGGCGGAAGGCTCGTCGCGGCGGCGGAACCCATGTTCGCAGAGCGGTCGGAAAATCGTTGCGATTCCGGCCACCGCGGAGCCGCGCGCCAGCGCGAAAACTCCGACCGGTGGTCCCGCTCGGCGTGCGCACTGACACAGGCGGCACTTGACCATGGTCGATACCGGTCGGCTCAAAACCGATCTCTTCGCCCTGGTGGTCCTGGCGGCGGCAGTCTTCCTCGGACTCAGCCTCGCCAGTTACGACCCCGCCGATCCCCCTGCGCACGGCGTTTACCCGCTCCATCGGCAAGTCGCTAACCTCTGCGGCGAAATCGGCGCGAACCTCTCGCATGAACTGTTCCATCACGTCGGCCACGGCGCGTACTTCGTGCTGCTCGCCGTCGTCGTGTTCGACCTGCGGTTGTTCACCCGCGAACAAGTCGGCGATGCATGGCTGCGGCTGATCGGCGCCGGCATGATGCTCGTTTCCGTCTGCCTCGCCGTACAACTTTTGCCGATTCCCTGGCCGAGCTCGTCCCTCACCGGCAACGGCGGCCTCGTCGGCGCATGGGGTACGATTCTTCTCGATCGCCACTTCTCGCAGGCCGGCACGTTGATTCTCGTCAGCACCGTCGGATTGTCGGGACTGTTACTCACTGGCGAGTTGCGCTTGTTCGGCCAGTTGCTCAAGCTGCTGTTGCTGCCGATCACGATTTGGGGGTACCTCGCGTTCTCGCGGAAGGGGTGCGCGCCGAAGGAGATCAAGAAGAAGGCGGCGAAACCGCAAGCGCCTGATGGAGGCGGAAAGCGAGAGGAGATCGCTCAGGAAGAGAACTCCGAGATCGACGAGCCGCAGACCGCGGCTGCGTCCGTTTCGTCCATTCCCAAGTCGATTCCGCTCGTCGAGGACGACGAGGTTGAAGAAGAACCTCTCGTCGCGGAAATTCCGAAAGAAGACATCGCGGAAGAACTCGAAGATCGCTTGCCGATCAAAGTCAATCCGCCCGTCACACTGAAACCGCAACCCGCCGCGGCCAAGCCGGCGGCTGCGATCGCCGCGCCGATTCCGTTCGAACTCCCCGAGCCGGCCATGCTCGCCGACGCCGAGGAGTTCCCGTACGAGCTCCTCGCCACCAAAGCGCAAGTGATGGCGGCGAAGATCGAAAAGACGTTCAAGGAATTCAGCCTGAACGTGAAGGTCGTCGAGATCGACACCGGCCCGGTCATCACGCAATTCGAACTCGAACTCGAAGCCGGCCTGCGGCTCTCGAAGGTGACCGCACTCGCCGACGATCTCGCCATTGCGCTCCGCGTCCCGGCGGTTCGCGTGGTCGCGCCGATTCCCGGCAAGAACACCGTCGGCGTCGAAGTGCCGAACGATGTGCGCGTGATGGTCCGTCTCAAGGAACTCCTCGAAACCTGTCAGAAGGATTTCGACGGCAAGCAGATTCCGTTGTTCCTCGGCAAAGACGTGTCGGGCAAACCGCTCGTCGTCGACCTCGCCAAGATGCCGCACCTCTTGATCGCGGGCCGCACCGGCACCGGCAAGAGCGTCTGCCTCAATACGCTGATTCTCTCGATGCTCATGAGCCGCTCGCCCGAGCAGGTGAAGATGCTGATGATCGACCCGAAGATGGTCGAGCTCAGCCCGTACATGCGCATTCCGCACTTGATGCACCCCGTCATCACCGACATGAAGAAGGCCGAAGCCGTCCTCGGCTGGGCCGTCGACAAGATGGAAGAGCGATACGACCTGCTCGCCCGCGTCGGCGTCCGGCATCTCGACGCTTACAACAAGATGGGCAAAGAGAAAATCCTCGCGCGGCTCGGCATCGACGAAGATTCCGAAGAAGCCGACGCCATTCCCGATCACATGCCGTACATCGTCATCATCGCCGACGAAATGGCCGACTTGATGATGACCAGCGGCAAAGACGTCGAAGGCCACATCATCCGCCTCGCGCAGAAGTCGCGCGCGGTCGGCATCCATCTCGTCCTCGCGACGCAGAAGCCGACCGTCGACGTGATCACGGGCCTCATCAAATCGAACTTGCCGTCGCGCATCGCGTTCCAGGTTTCGAGCCGCGTCGACAGCCGCGTCGTACTCGACGAAATGGGCGCCGAAAAGCTGCTCGGCAACGGCGACATGCTCTACCTTGCGCCGGGCACAAGCAACTTGATTCGCGGCCAGGGAACGTACGTCAGCGACGACGAAGTGAACGGCATCATCGAGTTCTTCGCCGACCAGCCGCCGCAGTATTCGCCGGAGATCGCCCAGGTGATGACCGCCGCGAAGACCGGCGGCAAATCGGGCGAGCCGCGCGTCAAGGACGACCTCTACGAGCAGGCCTGCGAAGTCGTCATTCGCGAAGGCCGCGGCAGCGTCTCGCTG
>CAZDGB010000141.1:0-17561 GCA_964504645.1 uncultured Planctomycetaceae bacterium
CCCAAGGCTCTGCTTTTCTCTGTGACCTCTGTGTCTCTGTGCGAAAATGCCTTTTTCTGGTCTTTCTCTGCGAACTTTGCGTCTTCGCGCCTTTGCGAGAGACGCCCTTCCTAAATGCGAGTCGCCGCGTTGGCGCGCCACAGTTCGATCAGTTGCCGGCCGCCTTGGAGGGCCTGGTCGAAGATGCGGAGGAACTTGCCGCGGTCTTGTTCGAGGTGGAGGGTCTTGAGCAGCGAGACGGCCCGGGCTTCGGTGAGGAGCGCTGTCATCGCGGGGAGCAGGAACTCGGCGATGCCGTAGATGCGGTCATGCGACCGGTCGGTGCAGACCGGGACGACGGCGTCGAAGTGCGCGCCTAATTGCTCGCGGACGTAATCGACCGCGCCGGCGATGCTCTCCTCTTTGATCCGCATCGGACGCGTCCACTCGTACGGCGGTTGCCATTCCCTCACGGGGCTGAGCAGATCGATCTTGCTGACGACGCCGACCATCGGCGGCGGCTTGAATTGCGGATGCGCGCGATACCACTCCGCGAGTTGCGACAGGACGCGCTGGTCGGCCTGCTTCGCCGGCGACTTGCCGTCCATCACGACGAGCACCAAATCCGCCAGCCGGACGGCGTTCAGCGTGTCCTCGAATTGCTCCGGCGACGCGCCGGCTTCGCCGTAGCCCGGCGTGTCGAGCAGCGTCAGGGCTTCCGACGCGCCGACTTCCGAGGTCGATTGCAGCCGATAGCGCTGCACGGCCCGCGTACTCGGCAGCACGTCGACCGCCGCCTGCTGTGCGCCGAGGAGCGAGTTCACGAGGCTCGATTTACCGGCTTTCACCTGGCCGATGACGGCGATGGAGACCGCGACTGGCGCCGCGGCCTCGGCGTTGTTCGCCGGCGTTTCGATCGGAATCGGAACGCCGGGCGACATCCGCCGCATGATCTGCCGGTACTTCGCCGCGCCGCCGCGCAGCCGGCCGCTGTTCATTTCGATGAGGTAGTAGCCGACCTGCCGAAGGTAGAGCATGTAGAACGCGGTGAGCAGGCTGCCTTGCAACTGCTTCGAGATCGGATCGACGGCGAACTTCGAGACGAAGTACCGCCCGAGATTCGCCGGGTTCATCGCGATCGACGCGATCCAGCCGGCGTTGCTGGCGAGGTTCCACCACTGCGGCGCCTGCGACAACAATTGCCACTGTGAGACAGTGATGAGATGGCTCGCCGGGACGCTGTTCTGAAACCACTGCTCCAGATCTTCGGAGACGAGTTGCGTCGCCGCGAGAACTTCCAACACGGTGAGACTTCCCAGCGGATCGGCGGCCTTCGGGTGATAACGCCGACCGATCTTGCGGGCGAGTTCCAGCGTCTGTTCGCTGTAGAACGTCGTGTCGACCAGTTGCGCGGGGGGGATGTCTTTGGCCCGCTCCTGCTCGTGGCGGATGATCTCCGCGGCTTCTTCATCGCGCGGCGTCCAATGCGTGACGTCCAACTCCGGCGGCGCGCCGAGCAGCGGCTTCCCCCACAACCGAAAGAGCAGCCAGCTTGCCCCCCAGCAGAGAGGAATGGACCAGCTCAGCCAGATCAGCCGGTTCGTTTCCCACAACGTCCACACGCCGATGCCGGCGAACAGCAGCACGGGGAGCAGCAAGAGGACGCCAAGCGTCACCAGTTGGGCGCGGGAGAGCATGGAGGCATTGTAGTAGGTTGAGGGTTGAGAGTTGAGGGTTGAGGGTCAGAAACGCACCCAACGAACTCCTTTCTGACTCTCAACCCTCAACCCTTCACCCTTAACCCACCCGTTGACATCAACATTTCTCAATGCGACACTCCACGCCGGGAGTTTCTGCGAGTTTCAACCAAGGACTGCGAAGAATGGTTGTGCGATATTTGGTCGTCATGATCGTTTTGGCGGCGAGCGTTCGTGACGTTCGCGCCGACAACTGGCCGAACTGGCGCGGGCCGTCGAACAACGGGTTGTGCGGCGAAAAAAATCTGCCGACCAAGTGGTCCGCGACGGAGCATGTGGCGTGGAAACTGCCGCTGCCCGGTCCGGCGGGGGCGACGCCGGTCGTGTGGGACGAGCACGTCTTCCTGACGTCGGTCGACGCGGAAGGGCAACTGCTTCTCATCGCCGTCAGCACGGACGGCAAAGAACTCTGGCGGAAGACGATCGCGGCCGGCAGCAAAGCGGTGCGCGGCGACGAAGGAAACTCGGCGTCCCCCTCGCCCGTCACCGACGGCAAGCACGTCTGGACGTTCATGGCGAACGGCGTCCTCGCCTGCCACGATTTCGACGGCAACGAAGTCTGGAAGATCAACGTCGAAGACCGCTATGGCAAACTCAATATCGCGTTCGGCATGACGTCAACCCCCGTCCTCGACGACGGCGTGCTGTATCTGCAATTAATCCACGGCGAGGGCGATCCGGCGACGCGCGAGGCGTGCGTCGTCGCGCTGGAAGCGGCGACCGGCAAGCAAATCTGGCGCGTCGACCGGCCCAGCGACGGCCGGGCGGAAAACGAGCATTCCTACGCCTCGCCCATGATGTACGTCGACGACCGGCAGAAGTTTCTGCTCACGCACGGGGCCGATTACATCGTCGCGCACGCTCTGAACAACGGCGAAGAGATCTGGCGGTGCGGCGAGCTCAACAAGAAAGCGAAGTACGACCCGACGCTGCGGTTCGTCGCGTCCCCCGCCGCGATTCCCGGCCTGATCGTCGTCCCCACGGCAAAAGGGGCCCCGGTCGTCGGCCTGAAGCCGGACGGCCACGGCGATGTGACCGAGGACAAGTCGATCCGCATCTGGGACTACACCCGCACGCCCGACGTGCCGTCGCCGGTGATTGACGACGGCATCGTCTATCTCTGCATGGAGAACGGCAACCTGACGGCGCTGCACGCCGCCGACGGGAAGGAGATCTACACCAAGCGCACCAACCCGCAGCGGCACCGGGCCTCGCCGATCCTGGGCGACGGCAAAATCTATCTCACCGCCCGCGACGGCCGCGTCACCGTGGTGAAGACCGGCGAGGAATTCGAAATCCTCGCCGAAAACGAAATCGGCGAAGACATCTCGTCGTCCCCGGCGATCTCGAACGGCACGATCTATCTGCGCTCGTTCGACCATCTGTGGGCGATTCGGAACTGATTCGCCGTCATTCGCCGAGCGTCGATTTCTTCCGCAACAGATGATGGTATTGCTGCGCGAAGCGGTGCGATTCATCGCGGATGTATTGCAGGAGCCGCAACGCGTAGGAGTGCTTGCTGAGGAGCCGCGGCTCGGAGTCGTGCGGCAGGAAGATTTCCTCTTCGCGCTTGGCGAGCGACAACACGAACGGCGGCGTGATGCCGAGGTCCTGGAACGCCGACATCACCGACGAGAGCTGGCCTTTGCCGCCGTCGACGAGCAGGATGTCCGGGAAGGCTTCGCCTTCCTGCTGCAAGCGGCGGAAGCGGCGGCTGACGACTTCCCGCATCGAGGCGAAATCGTCGACCCCTTCCACCGTGCGGATTTTGAACCGCTTGTAGCCGTGTTTGAACGGCAGGCCGTCGATGAACTGCACCAGGCTGGCGACCGTCTCGCCCCCTTGCAGATGGGCGATGTCGACCCCTTCGATCCGCCGCGGCATCTCGGGCAGGTCGAAAATCTTCTGCAGGCCTTTGAGGCCGCGCTTCGGATCGACGTAGAAGACTTCCGGCTGGGCGTGCTCGCGCAGGTCGCCGCGGAGGTTGAGGTTTTCCAGGGCCTGGATCTGGTCGCGCAGCCGGGCGGCCTTCTCGAACTTCAGGTCTTTCGCGGCCTGCTGCATCTCGGCGGTCAGCTCGCGGAAGAGCCGTTTCTTCTTGCCTTGCAGGAACATCAGCAGCTTGCGGATGTCCTGGCGGTAGTCTTCCTTCGTGATCCGCACGTTGCAGGGGGCCGTGCACTGGTTGATGCTGGCCAGCAGGCACGGCCGGAACCACCGCCACTGCTCGTCTTCCGCCTTGATGTTCAGCGAACAGGTGCGAAACCGAAAGACTTTCTGCAACACGGCGATCGCGCCGCGGAGTTTGCGGGCATTGGTGAACGGGCCGAACAAGCGCACGCCGCGGGTGCGCGGCTTGCGGGTGAACTCGACGCGGGGGAACTGCTCGCGGACGGTGATCTGCAAGTACGGAAACGTCTTGTCGTCTTTGAGCTCGGTGTTGAAGCGGGGCTGCGTGTCTTTCACCAACCGCGCTTCGAGCAGCAGCGCGTCAACTTCGCTGTCGGTGGGGATGAAATCGACGTCGCGGATTTCGAGGACGAGGTCTTTCGTGCGGCGGTCGAACTTCGCCTGCTGGCCGAAGTAGCTGCCGACGCGGCTGCGGAGGTTGACCGCCTTGCCGATGTAGATCACGCGGCCCCGGTCGTCTTTCATCAGATAGACGCCGGGCGTGGTCGGGAACGACCGGACTTTTTCCAACGGATCGCGAGGCGTCTCATCCATGAGGGTATTGTAGCGTCGAGGAGGCGGATCGACGTCAGAAACCGCCGCCTGCCGGGGCCCCGCCAACGCCGGCGGGGGGTGGAGGAGGCGGGGGCGGTTTGGGGCCGCCGCCGACGCCTTCGCCGCGGGCGATCATGGTCCGCCGCGTGGCGTAGCGAATGGGGAACGACGACCAGACGGTGTTCGGGGAATCGGCCACTTTGCGGACGAGCCCGTCGAAGATGTTCGGCCCGTCGTACGGCTGGCCGGTCGACGTGTCGGTGAACCGGACGCGGTTCTGCAGCGAATGTTCGGAAACGTATTGCGTGAACGCCAGCCATTGCCGGTCGGGCGCGATGCCGAAAAAGGTGGGCGTTTCCGGGCGGAAATCGAAGAACTCCCGCGGCAGCGGCGCGGTGTGCAGCGCGGTCAACAGGAACGCCATGGTGACGTAGCCCGTCGCGGCGCCGAAGCCCCATTTGCCGACGGTGTCCATCAAATCGGGCACGCGGATGTCGACCGGGGCGAGGTATTCCGTCAGTTCCCGCAGGCCGATGACGAGTGCCGCGAAGATGCCGACGAGGGCGATGATATCGGCGTATTCCGCCACCATCGGCCCGAGCAGTTGCAGATACAGAGTCGCCGGCTCGAAGAAATTCATCGCCACGAGGCCGCTGACGACGACGATGAGAAACGTCGACGCCGCGACGAAGATCCCTTCCTGCGAGAGGAGCCAGGCGACGAGGCCGACGACGGCGAGACAGCAGAGGCCGATGACCATAGTGAGTTGTGGTGGTTGGTTGTGGGTTGGAAGTTGCTGTTACGGAATCCCATCCCTTCACCCCCGCCGCGGGGAGAGGGAACAACTCCATTCATTTCACGACCCGCAGCAATTCATCGATCGACGTCGTTCCCTTCACGACCAGCCGCAGGCCTTCTTCCCGCATGTAGAGCATGCCGTTCTTGCGGGCTTCGGCACGAATCTGCGACATGTTCGGATTCTCGCGCATCAGATCGCGGATGCGGTCGTTGATGACGAACAACTCGTACACGCCCGTCCGGCCGCGGTAGCCGAGCCCGCCGCAGGTGGGGCACGCCGCGCCGAATTGCTTCGGCGGGCGATAGAACTTGTCGACCTTGTCCGCCGGCAAGCCCGATTTCTGCAACAAATCGGCCGACGGCGCGTACGATTCCTTGCAATCGTCGCAGAGTTTGCGCACCAGCCGTTGCCCCACAATCGCGGAGAGTGAACTCGCCAGGAGGAATGGCTCGACGCCCAGGTCCATCAAGCGGAAGAGCGCGGTGATCGTGTCGTTGGCGTGGACGGTGGAGAAGACCATGTGGCCGGTGGTTGCAGCCTGGCAGGCGATCTTCGCGGTTTCGGCGTCGCGGATTTCGCCGATCATCACGATGTCGGGGTCTTGCCGCAGCACGCTCCGCAGCGAGCCGCCGAACGTCTGGCCGGCCTTGGTGTTGATCTCGATCTGCGTGACGTTTTCCATCCGGTATTCGACCGGGTCTTCGATCGTGATGATGTTGTTCTCGTAAGAGTCGATCTCGCTAAGGGCGGCGTACAGCGTGGTCGATTTGCCGGCGCCCGTCGGGCCGCAAGAGAGGAACATCCCGTGCGGCTGGTGCGTGATCTCCAGAATCTGCTCGAGCAGTTGCTTGCGCATGCCGAGGTCGGCGAACGTGCGGACGCCGCCTCCCTGGTCGAGAATACGCATACTCATCTTCTCGCCGACCTGCGTGCCCTGCGTGGCGACACGGAAGTCGACTTCGCGGCCTTCCATCTCGGCGCGGAAGCTGCCGTCCTGCGGCTTGCGGCGCTCGGTAATGTCCATCGCCGCGAGGACTTTGAAGATGTTGATGATGGCGTCGCCGGTCGGCCGGTCGAACGGCTCCGCGGGATACATCACGCCGTCGATACGGAGGCGGACCGAAAGTTCGCCTTCTTTTGGTTCGAGGTGAATATCGGTCGAACGGCGGAGGATGGCGTCGTAGACGAGTTCCCGCGCGGCGGAATAGCCTTTGGAGCTCTGCACCTGCCGCGAACGGTCTTCTTCATTGGCGGATTTGCCCGATTTGCCGATGAAGCGGATCGGCGGTCCGCCGCTCGGGCCGCGGACTTCCTTGCCGCCGATGTTGATGCCCACTTTGGCCAGCAGCCGCGCCGCGACGGACTGCAGATGCCGGGGCGTCAGCACCTTGCCGGAATCGGGGACGCGCTTGTTGCGTTCCAGCACGAACAAGCCAGCCGGTACCGCGTAGCCTGCGGTGAGCGAGATCCAGCCGAGGAAATAATTCGGCGCACACAGGGCCAACAGGATGCTCGCCACGCCGGTCAGCAGGATGAGCGAATTCCACAAGGGGGATTTCATCTTGAGCGACCGCGCATCCTCGTCGATCCAACCGGCCGTCCAATGCCACAGCACCAGAATGGCAAGCAGATAGAGCAGCTTGCCCAGGCCGAAATAAAACCCGGCGAAAGCGATCTTCTGCGGATCGCTGCCGCGGAAGAACGTCCCGCCGAATTCCCGCGGCACGGGGGGGAACTTCTGGCCAGTGGATTGCGGACTGGCCACGACCGGAGCCGGCGCCGGCGGATTTTGTCCGGGAGCATTCTGCCCCGGAGCGCCCACGGGGGGTGCACCGGGCAGCGGCGGCGGTTGAGCCTGCGACCAGTTCGCCGCGACCGCGATCCAACCCACGGCGAATAAAATCAGCCCCGCAGCCCGCACCACGCTTGTTCCTTCAATTCTGTTCCCGCGTCCGCCATCGGCCTGAGGAGCCGCACGAATTCCGACCAGCGTACGAGGGAATCGCGCCATTCTCGCCGGAAACGGCCTGCCGGTTCAATCCCACGCCGTCATTTTCCGTCGTGGAACTCTTGCGCTGAAATCCATGACACGAGGAAACTAACGCTGCAGAATGCATCTTTGTGCGAAAATGACGTGACGGTGAAACCCGGCGGTCGTGGGTGAATTCGTGTTGCAAAAACGGGCCGTGCCTGAATAACGGGGGTCAGGATTTAATGGGTGATTGTCCGGCCGATGCCATGACGCAAAGCAACACGGCATTGGCGAGCATCGGCCCCACCGCAGGTATGATCAAGCCGGTGGCAATCAGAATTCCGAGTCCTTCCGCATATTCGGGGTCTGCTTGAAAAAACGGAACAACAAAAAAGGCAATCGTCGCAGCAGCATTTAAGATCACTGCCAACCAGACCAGCCAGGGATTTTTCGACCCGTAAATCACCACGGCCAAGGCAAGCGCATCGGCGAGCAGCGCTGAGATGTATATTCCGGATGTCGTCTTATCGCGCAAGTCCGTAGTTGCCAACCAGAATGCCAGGATGCCGTGCGGGATAGCTAGCAGTCCAATTGCGAAGTAAAGCATTCTGGCCTCCCGAAACAAAAACACCCCGGACATTATCCGAATGGTGCTTACTTAAGGAGAACCCGGCGGCCGGTCACTGCGGCATGGGCGGTGTCGGTGTCAATAATCGACTCGGTAAACGCCAGTCAAAAGAATCGGATAATAATGAATCGTTACGGCAGTTTTCATCCACGGGGGAGTATTCGGTTTTTCGAGAATACTCAAGATGAAGGGGCAGAGAATTAGATATTGATAGATCCATAACGCAATGGCCAATCGCCATTCTTGCCATCCCCACCGCCAAGGCATCAGCCACACTGATCGCGGTTGATTGTGTTTCCGATCATCTTCCATACCACCCATCCTCCCGCAAGGAGCGGAGGGAGTCAATCGCGAAATGCCTCATCCTACACGTCGCGTGCTGCACGGCGTCAAGGAACCGAGTGCCAACAGTGATTGCGGGTAGTGGCAACCTTTGAAATTCTCTCGGCGAACGAGATTTGAATTTCCCGTAGCGGCGCGTCAATCTTGTTCTTGATATTCCATGTAGTTTGGAGGCGGTGGTGGTTCTCCCCACATTCGAGTGGGGCCAAAGGTCGATCTCATCACCCATCTTTCCCACCGCCAGACGAAATCAAGAAAGCTAATTCGATCACAGCAGAAATTAGCTGGTGCGTAGATCAAGTCGTATGTTCTCCAAGCAGCTTGCTCACAACTATCGGGGACCGACTGATTCAGAACGTAATGAACTGGGGAAGACGACAGGAAATACGCGACCAGCATCAGCGGCGCGATGATACACCACGCCCACCGTGGCCACCGCCACACGGCGAACCAGTTGCGGCGGGTATTCGGCGGTGGTAGCTCGTCTGCATCCATGCCCACCATCCTCCCGAACGGAGCGGAGGGAGTCAATCAGGTTTCCAGTTTTGGAATTGGGGATCAGTATCCGAGACGACTTCAAGCGGCGGCGGGTAGTGATCTCCAATCCTCCCCGGATTGTTAAGAGGCACGGGACTTGCGTAGGGCGCTACGGCCGACCCAGTGGAGATAGCCAGCGGTGGCCGATCCCAAAAAAGCGATGATCGAAAAGACAATCCACTCATCCGAACGTTGCATCAGGTAGGCCATCAACAAAAACGATACGATTGGGGCCAAGGCTTTAGGAAGTAGCATGCCAGGGAAAAACGTAGAGATGGCAAGGCTAAGAATTGCGTTTGGTATAGGAACAAATGTGCCGATCAAATTGGCGAATAATGCCCAAAGTCCGACAGCGATGATAGCCCCGAGACATCCAACCCACGCGTCCCACTTCCACCGCCAGACGGCGAACACGGAAGGCTTCGGAGTGTTGCGTGGCTTCTCGTCCATGCCGCCAGTATAGCGGATTGCGGGCAGGGTCTTGACGCGCTGACGCAAATTTCCTCCAATGGAAAGCGGATGCCAGATCGGGCATCACTACCCGGCGGCGAATCCTTAAGTAAGCACCATTCGGACATTATCCGGGGTGTTCTGCTGATCGACAATCTCAGTATTTCGCGGATTCCGTGATCAACTCGCGAATTCTCCAGACATGGTCTTCAAGGCCGCTCGCCATCGCAGGCGTCTCGGTCTTCAACGTCATGTGCTTCAGGGCGTAGTTGTAGAACGCGAACCACAAGGCGAGCGCCGCATCGTGATTCTCCCACTTCTTGCTGAACGTTTTCGTGAGTCGGGGAAACCGCTGCGTTGACATCCGCAGACTGAGGTTGCTGCGCTCAATGTGCGACGTGCGGGGAAACGGGTTGCGTTCCGGGCCGGGTGAAAACTGCAACACGGGTGCGCCCACTGCCAAACCCGGCAAATGTTGTTGACCCGCCGGCACTCCTCCGTGACAATTGCTGAGTTCGGATTTCGATTCTCTGCACGGGACTGCGTGGCATGACGATCGTCAAAGAAGAGACCAACGCCGGCGCGGCGACGCGCGCCGCATGGCGTTTCAAGCGGCGCCATGCGGCGCTGATGCTGCTCGCGCTCGTCGCCGCGTTTGCGGTCCGTGCGAAGTGGTTCAGCGGCGCTTCGCAGGCGGCGTCGGAAGTATCGCCTGTTCCCGCGCCCGTGATCGCCGCACCCGTCGAACCGCAGCCTGCGGAAACCGCGCCGCCGGAACCGACCGGGCCTTCGATGCTCGGCAGTTGGCGCGACAAGTTCTATGGCGAGCGGACGATGACGTTCCGCGACGACGGGACCGGCGTGATGGTCATCAAGCTCGACAGCATCGGCCAGGCGATCTATGGCGAGAAGCTGCTGTTCGAGCTCGCCTGGGAGAACCGCGACGGCGTCCTCGTGATGAAATTCACCGGCGGCCAGCCGAAAAACGCCGTCGCCCTCATCAGCAAAGGCTGGGGCGACACGCACGAGCAGAAGATCGAACTCCTCACCGACACCGACCTGCACCTGCGCTCGACCGACAGCCAGAACCTCTACAAACTGCAGCGCGTCGCGGAAGAGTAAAGCGCAAGAGCAGAGTGGTCCGCAGATTTCGCAGATTCTAAGACAAGAGAATTGTTTTGGCTTGAATCGGCGTCAATCTGCGAAATCTGCGGATAAAGAAGCCTTGGGTTTCACACCGTCACGTTGTCGTTGCGCGGGCGCGGGGTGAATTTCACTTCGACGTCGTCGATCCGCAGGAAGGCGCGGCGGCCGGCGGGGATGTCCAGTTCGCCCGGCGTCTTGCGCTCGAGCCACACGGCGAGGCCGACGCCCATTTCAATCTCCGACGCGCCGGCGTCCTGGCTGCGCAGCGGGCGCGTGAGTTGAAACTCCTGAAACACGGGTTCGCCGGTTTCCGGGTAAGTCAGGGAAAGCGGAATCGAACCGTAGTCCCGCACGCCGTCCCAGGGATTCTTGTCGAGGCCGTGATAGCCGAACAGCGACAGCCGGCAAGTGAAGTGCGTCTGGAACCAGTCCCAATCGGCCTTTGTCCCACCGCACGCGGCGCGGAGCGTGATCGCGTACGTGCCGGCCCGCGGGTTGCGGATCGTCTGCGTGAGGATCGCCTTGGAACCCGCTGGGAGTTTTCCCGCCGCGGTCGGGCTCGAGACACCGACGCCGATCGCCGCGCAGTGCTGGCCGGTCCGCGTGAATTCCGAGCCACTAAGAATCGCCGCACCGAAATCGACTGATGAGCTGCGATCGGCAATTGGCCGCGCCATCCAGCGGGTGAAGCGTTGATTCGATCCGAGCGGCGCGAGTTGATCGCTTTCTTCAAAGCTCGTTTCGAAGATCGGCGCTTTCGTGTACGGCGGGACGAGATTGACGTTGCCTGTCGTTTCGGTCCGGTTCTTCGTCGCCGGCTCGTCGCCGAGGAGCGTGTAAATCGGTTCGCCGAGCGTGGCGTGATGCGGGCGTCCGCCGAGGTCCTGGAACAACGCCTGATGGCCGATGCCCAGAAGATGCAGCATCGTTGCCGTCAGGTCTTGCGGTTCAATGCGGTTGTCGCGGGGATACGCGCCTTGCGCATCGCTCGATCCGTAGACTTGCCCGCCGCTGATGCCGGCCCCGGCGAGCAGGAAACTGAAAACATGGCCCCAATGATCGCGGCCCCCTTGCGAATTGATCTTCGGCGTGCGCCCGAATTCGCCGATCGCGACGACGAGAGTTTCCGCAAGCAGGCCGCGCGCTTCCAGGTCGGCGATCAGCGTGGTGTAGGTCACGTCGAACAACGGGCACAGCACTTCGCGCAGCCGGTCGGAGTTCTGGGCGTGCGTGTCCCACATCGGGTTGTTGACGGCTTCGTCGCCTTTTTCCCGCGGCCAGTTGACATGAACCAATCGCGCCCCGGCTTCGATCAAGCGCCGCGCGAGGAGCACGCTCTGGCCCCATTCGTGCAGACCGTATTTCTCGCGGAGGGCCTGCGGCTCGCGATTCAAATCGAACGCCTGCCGCGAGCGGCCGGAGGTGAGCAGCTCGAACGATTCCTGCGTCTGCCGGTCGTAGACCTGCACCGCGTTGCCGTGGTCGAGCTGCGCGAAGTGCCGCTCGACTTGCGATAGCAGCGATTGCCGGGCCGAGAACCGCAGCGGCGGAATTTCGGGCGGCAGCGCAAGGCCTTCGATCTGGAACTGCGGATCGGACGGATCGCAGATCACGCGCTGCGGGTCCCAGCCCATACCGAGAAACCCCGCCGTCTGTCCCGCCGGCGTGACATTGTCGTTCAGCCGCATCATGTCGGGGAGCCAGACCGACGTGTAGGCCGGCAGCGTGCGGCTCGGGCTGAGCATGCGCAGGATCGAGCCGAAATACGGCCAGTCGGTGCCGCGGCTGATCTGCCGCGATTGTTGCCCGGTGTATTTATAGCCGGTGAGAATCCAGTAGCCGCTGGCGTCGTGCAGGTCGCTGTGCGTGGCGAGCGAGCGGACGATAGCGTACTTGTCGGCGATGGCCGCCGTGCGCGGCAACAGTTCGCTGATCTGGATGCCGGGGACGTTCGTCGAAATCGGATCGAACTCGCCGCGAATCTCCGCCGGGGCGTCGGGCTTGGGATCGAACGTCTCGTGCTGCGGCGGGCCGCCTTGCAGCCAGAGGAAAATGACGTTCTTCGCCCGTCCGAACGTCGAGCCGCCGCGGCCGTCGTTAAGCGTCTCATTCGCCCGCAGCAGTTGCGGCAGCGACAGACCGAGCGTGCTCAGCCCGCCGACCCGCAACAACTCGCGGCGCGAACAGCCGCGTCCCGATTCATAGAGCGAAAACATGACGGCTCCGGGTGCATTGGGAGACCGGTTCCGATAGAGTTCATCCATCGGTATTTTATCATGGATCGGCGCGGTGTCAGCCTTAAGTGTATGGCTTGTCGCTGATTATCAGTTTTTCGGAGGGAAGGTGATGAGACGCACTACCGTGTGGATTGTCGGAATGAGCTTCTTCATCGGAAACGCATTTGCCGGCGAGCCGACCGAGCCAACATCCTTCGAACATACCGGCGTTGTGAAAGCGTGGAAGAAATACGCCGACAAGCTGACGTTCGGTCGGGGGCAGACGCTGGCGCTCGTCGACGACGGTTGCGACATGTCGAAGCCGGAATGGAAAGCCATCATCGACGGCGTGCCCAAGGTTCGCGTCACCTACGACAGCGTCGACGGCGACGACAACCCGAAGCACGAGGGGAAGGGTTATCACGGCACGACGATCGGCGTGCCGTCGTCGTTGAACTTCGACGGCAAATGGGGCGTGGCGTACAACAACCAGGTCGCCGTGATCCGGGCGCTGGAATGCTGCCATTGCAACGTGAAAGATCACGACACGCTGGCGAAGGGTCTCGCGTGGGTCGCCGACAATTCCAAGAAATACAACATCACGACCGTGAACCTCGCCCCAGTGGACGACCTGGAACACGGCGAGCCGGTGCCGACCGATATCGATAAACCGCTCCAGAGACTGCTGGAACTCGGCATCTGGGTCAGCGCGCCAGCGGGCAATCACACTTACACGAAGGGAATCTCGTGGCCGGCGTCGCAGCCGAACTGCATTGCCATCGGCGCGGTCACACCGGGAAAGGATGTCGTCCATCTGGATCGCAGCGCGAAGATCGATCTGCTCGTTCCGGCGTCGGCGACGTCGTCCTCGAACGCCATCGCCTGCGGCGCCGCGATGCTGTTGCGGGAGGCGATCGAAACCACAAAGTATGACTGGAAGCAGGACGGCCCGACGCTCCCCGAGGCGATGCTCAAGATCATGCAACAGACCGGCGTCGAAGTGAACGACCCCGGCTCGGGACTCACGTTCCGCCGCCTCGATCTGACGGCGGCGCTCGATCATGTGTTCGAGCATGCGGCGCCCCAATGAAGCCCAGGGAATGCTTTCCCTGGGCTTCTCACGCGCACAGTTCGACTTCGATGAACCGCCACGGGTTGCGCTGGTATTCGCCTGCCATGGTGCGCAGCGTTTCCCACCGCGTGGCGTGGTTCGGCGAGGCGAACTTTGGCGTCGAGATCGCCGGCACTTGTGGCGTCTGCTGCAGCGTGATCTGCTCCGGCGTTTGGGCCGGCAAATTCACCAAGAGCGACTTGCGGACCACCATCGCGCGGATTTTTCGCATGCGAATGTCGCCGGCGACTTCCGACGTCAGGCAGACCAGATACTTTTCCGCCCGGACGGCGTGTCCCTGCTCTTTCCGCAACGCCCCGGCGGAGAACTGCTCCGACAGTTCGTTCAGCACGGAATTCAGGTAGTACCAGTAATCTTCTTTGGACAACGGCAAGAGCGGGTCGGCGGCCGTCGTTCGCCGCGCCGCGTGTTGCACGGCGGTCGCCGCAGCGCTGTTGAGGAAAATCTCCTCGCACGTTTTTTCGGCGAGCGTGCGGATCATCAGCGTGCCGTCGTCGATGTAGTTGAGCGACACGTTGAGCCGGTCGAAGAACTCGCGTTTTTTCCAATTCGCCTTGGCCCGCCGAAACCCGAGAAACCAGCCGACGCCCATCAGAATCAGGCCGGTCAGGATTTTGACCGCGTGATCTTTCACGTAGTCGGAGAGGGTGTGAAGGAATTGTTCCAGAGACGGCATGCGGTGGAGTTCCTCATCAAATCAAACCGAGTTCTCGCCCCAGGCATCCTTCAGCGTTTGCTCGTTAACCGGCGATCGCTTCCAAAACAGAAACTGCCCGAGCAGATAGCCCGCGAGGCTGGCGGCCAGACCATACCAGTCAGCGGGGACGATGAACAGGCCGCGAATGAACGCCGCCAACGCGGAGAGTTTTGGCAACTCAGTCAGTTCCCCCGGCGTTCGTGGAAAGGTAAATCCGTCGATCAGCTCGTGGGCGATGAAATCGTGATACTCCACCGCCTGCAGGCCGGTGGGCGTGACGAAGTTCAGATTGTCCGGCATCACGAACAGCATGTTCTCCGGCATCCACCGCAGTAGAAACAAACCGAGGCCCAGCGACATCGACAGGAGCGCCGACCATTCGGAGCGCGGCCGGCCGTACAAGCCGCACCACAACGGCACGAAGAGCGCGACCAGCGTGAGCGAGATCGCCAGATCGAGCAGTTGCATCTTCGTTTGATTGAGTTGCGTCATGCCCAACCCGCCGAGCGCGATGAGGACGACGCTGGCGCGATCGAGGATCAAACCGCGATTGCGGAAGACGGCCCAGCGGCCGAGCAGGCTGTGGCTGAGAATCGTCGCCGGGGCGAGGATCGCGCTCGTCGAGGTGGCGATGACCATCGACGTGAACGCGAGAATGAACGCGACGGCCATGAGCGGCGACAGGAAGCGGTTGACCATCATCTGCAGCGTGCCGGTCTCGTACCCTTCCGGCTGGACGATCCGCGAGACCAGCCCGATGCCGACCGGCAGCATGCCGAAGCAGAAATACGTTACCCCCGTCAGCAGGCAGGCCCGCACGGCGGTCCGCTCGTCCCGCGCGGAGAAGATCCGCTGCTGCATATCCTGCCCCGGCACGTTGCCGAGGATGCCCGTCGCCCAGGCCCCGAAGTAGGCCAGCACGGCGGCGGTCGCGGCGGGGGGAATCAGCGTCAACGTGCCGGGTTCGCTGTCCTGGATCAGCCGCTGCACGCCCGCGATGACAGAGCCTTCGCCGAACTGTGAGAACGTCGACCAGGCGAGGATCACCAGGCCGGTCAAGGCGATCAGGATTTGGAAGCTCTCGGTCAGCGTGACCGACCACATACCGCCGATCATCGTGAAGCCGGTCGTCACGCCGCACGCGATGAGCAGCCCCCAGCCGTAGGGAATGCCGAAGTAGATTTTCTGCACATCGGCCAAGGCCTGGAACTGCAGCGCGATCCAGCCGAAGTAGCTCGGCACCTGAATCCAACTGCTGAGGATCTCGGAGGAAGTGCCGTACGTGCGGCGAAAAAAATCGCTCGTAGTGATGAGCTTCATCCGCCACAGCGGCGCGGCGAAAAAGAAGCCGGCGAAAATGAACGTCGCCGCGCAGGCCAGCGGGTCGAGGATGACGCCGAGCATCCCCTCGCGGCGGGCGTTTTCCGAGGCCGCCGTCATCGCCTCGGCGCCGAACCACGTTGCCACCATCGTCGCCCAGCAGAAGAAGAGCGACAATTTTCGGCCGGCGACGAGATAGTCTTCCTGCGTCTCGACCTTCCGCCCGGCGAAGAGGCTCAATCCTGTCAGGATCAACAGGTATGACACGAGCGCCGCCGCCAGGACGACGGTGGCGTAACTCGGCAGAAAAATCTGATCCCCGACGACTTCGTCCACGCGTTCCGTCCGCTGAGCTTCGTGTCTCCTGTCTGGATGCCGAGTGTAGGGTTTGCCGGGGACTTTGACGAGGCGAAGTCTGCTGCGATCCCCTCGCCGTCAAGCTTTTCAGCCTGCGGGCCTTTTTCGGGATGTTGCCGTTTGGCAGCGGGAGGATACGTTATTTTTCCGGTTTTTTTCTTGTGTCCGGTTCCCGCGCCAATCAGCATGAATTCATGCTGAAAATTTGCGAAGACACGTTGCCTCAATCGCTCCTCAGTTACGTCGCGTTCCGCACGGCGTTTCGCGAGACGTTCGAGCGATTGGCCCTGTGGAGACAATTCGAGAAGGAGCCGTTCGAGTCGTACGGCTTCCTCTGCGAAGTGCCGTTCCTGAAGGACGTCGCTCCCCAGGTGCAGCTCGACTTGCTGGCGACGACGTGGCGGAAGCATCTCGAACGAAGCACGCTGTCCGCCGATCTAGTCGACGAAAGCGTCGTCTACGCCGCCTGCGAAACGGCGGCCCAACTCGTCGAGAAAGAGCCGTCGCTCTTTTCCAGCTATCTCCGCGGCGGCCCGTTCGAGGTTGGCATTCCGGTCGACAACCACCTGGCGTCGGAACTGCGGAACCTGTACCTGAATCTCTCGAACGAAGGCGATTTCCTGTTGATTGGCCAATTCCTCGATATGGAGCCGTCGCAGGCCGCGCCGCTGAAAAAGCAGATGTGCCTCGATGAGGCCGCCGTCGAAGTGATGTACGACGCGCTCGGCCGCTGGCAACTGTCGACCGGCTTTCTCAAGAATCTGCGCGGGCTGTTGACCGAGACGGAAATCGTCCGCGTCGCCGCGCTGCTCCGCGTCCCCTGCCCGGCGTAGCGTAGGCGGCTCGCCTGCGCGAACTTGCGAGAAATGCGCGCACCGCTCGCAGACACGGTGGGCTGACGCCGCGCCGCTCGCCCCGATCAATGGGCGCTCACGCTTGACGATCCGGCGGCGTCGGATTGGAATCGAAGGGAGAGCAGCGCGATCGGGACGACTCACGGAGAGAGAGCGTGGACACGGTGGTCGAAGCAGACTTCGCCTTGGGGGTGCCCGGCTTCTCGTTCTCCGCTCTGCACGATCCGCGGCGGCTGCGCGATCTGCACGACGCGTTCTGGAAATTCGCCGCGGAAAAATCGCCCGACCTCGCCGAGCGGTTCGCGGCGCTCGATCAGGCCGACGTCCCCCGGCCGCGGCAAGCGGACGTGCTGATCGAAGTCGCCGGGCACCTCGGCGATTTTCTGGCCCGGCTTTTTCAGATCGTTCCCGACACCGAGCGGCTGCGTGCGGAGACGGAACAGCTCGAAGCGGTCTTTCAGTTCAAACAAGATTTTCTCAAAGCGAGAATCTTCAAACGGTTCGGTGAGCCGGCAATTGAGGACTCCGCATTCGCCGCGCTCAATGACGACGTCAATCGGTTAATCAGGTTCGTGCCGTTGCAAGCCGATACGGAGGTGCGTTTCGCGCAAACCGTGAACGCATTGCTGGCGTGCGAGAAGTCCGCGGAGT
>CAZDGB010000142.1:0-17559 GCA_964504645.1 uncultured Planctomycetaceae bacterium
GTCGCGGCTAACCGGTGATTCGCGACTCGCTATTCGTGATGCGCTCCGAGTAAGATCGACGAACGAACTTTCCCGGAGACGCCTCGGCATGCCGTCCAACGTAACCGTCCCCAATGTGCTCGCCAAGATTCTCGATCACAAACGGGGGGAAATCGACGCCACGAAACGCGCCCGGCCGGCGGAATTGTTGCAAGCGCAACTCGCCGCGGCGCCGCCGGTGCGCGATTTCACGGCGGCGCTGAAGTCGGCCTCCGACATCGGGTTGATCGCCGAGGTGAAGCGGAAATCGCCGTCGGTCGGCGTCATCCGAGCCGATTTCGATCCGGTGTCGATTGCGAAGACTTATGAATCCGCCGGTGCGTCGTGTCTGAGCGTGTTGACGGACGAGGAGTTTTTCGGCGGGCGGATGGAGTTTCTGTCGGCGATCCGCAAAACGGCCAGCATTCCGGTGTTGCGGAAGGACTTTTTGATTGACCGGTATCAAGTCCTGGAAGCGCGCGTCGCCGGGGCCGATTGCGTACTGCTCATCGCGGAATGTCTCGACGATTGCACGCTGCGCGATCTCTATTTTTATGCGTCCGAACTCGGGATGGAGGCGCTGATCGAAATCTACGATCCCGAAAATCTCGACCGGGTGCTGAAGCTCGAACCGGCCCTCGTCGGCGTCAACAACCGCGACTTGAAGACTTTCATCGTCGATCTGAACCACACGCTGGAGATAGTGCCGCGCGTGCCGGAGTCGACGCTGCTCGTCAGCGAGAGCGGCATCAAGACGCGGGCCGACGTAGAACGCCTGAAGTCGCACGGCGTCGGTGCGATCCTCGTCGGCGAAACGCTGATGCGCGCCGCCGACATCGCCGCCGCGACCCGCGAACTGGTTCGGAACGTTTAACCCAAAAAAGAAAACCCGCCGATGCGATCGGCGGGCTTTCGGTGAGACGTTGAGCATAGCGAGGCGGGATCAGCCTCCCTCGTCTTTCACTTCGCCGCAGTCCTTGATCGTGACGACCTTCTTCGTGCGGCCGGAATCGGTGCCGACGGCTTCCATCGCCTTGACGACATCCATTCCTTCAACGACTTTGCCGAAGACGACGTGCTTGTTGTCGAGCCAGGCGGTCTTTTCGGTGCAGATGAAGAACTGAGATCCGTTGGTGTTCTTGCCGGCGTTGGCCATGCTGAGGATGCCGGGGCCGGTGTGCTTCAGTTTGAAGTTTTCGTCGGCGAATTTTTCGCCGTAGATCGACTTGCCGCCGGTGCCGTTGCCTGCGGTGAAGTCGCCCCCCTGGCACATGAACATCGGGATGATGCGGTGGAAATTGGAGCCTTTGAAGCCGAAGCCCTTCTCGCCGGTGCACAGCGCGCGGAAGTTTTCGGCGGTTTTCGGCACGACGTCGGACCGGAGCTCCATCACGATGCGGCCGGCGTCCTTGTCGCCGATCGTGATGTCGAAGAAGACCTTCGGCAGCTTCTTTTCTTCTTCTTTCTTGTCTTCGGCAAACAGGGACGATCCGAGCGCGGCGGCGGCCACGGACGACGCGAGAACTTCTCTGCGATTCAACATGAGAGCAACTCCTTCACACGACGGCCCGGGCGATTTGCCTGCGTCCGTCGCAAGCACCACCGAGGGACGGCTTTAGAGTAGCGTTTTTCGCGGCGGCGGTGTAGTCAAAACGAGTAGCCGGTCGTGGATGACTTCGAGTTGCGGGCTGAATTCGGCAGGGCCGCAATTCCTGCTGCCGATCAGTTGGGCAGAATTTCGGCAACGCGCTGGGCGAAAATGGCGATTGCCGATCAGACGCGCGCCGTGGATAATTTCTGGTGTTGTCGTTTCCGGGAGTCCACGCGATGAAAGCCCAGTTGAAGTGTTCCAGTTGCGGGGCTGAGATCTCAAATCTCAACTTCTCGTGGGGCAAATGGCAGTGGCTTTCGATGATCCCGTTGTTGGTCTTCATCCTCTTCATCCCCAGGATCATGCGGTATGGGATGGAGGACCGAAACGACTATCGGGCAGATCTCTCGATTCGCGAAGTTCAAAAACGATTTTCGGATGGGGAACTCGAAATTCTGGGTTTGGTACAGAATAGCGGGCAAGTTCCCTGGAAGAGCATCGTGATTGAGGCGGAACTGTTTGACGCAGACGGCAACTTCATGAACGAATTGACTTGCACAGTTCAGGCGGAAGTCGCTCCGCAAGGTTCCGAGTATTTCAAGTTGCTCGCCAAAAACATCCCGACCACGCAGTGGGAAGCGACGAAAGACGTGAAATTGAAGGTGGCGGATGCGTGGCACTCGCGCTTTTGACCAGCCGCCGCGTGGTGAGCCAGTATGTCTTGCAAGAAAAAAGTCCAGCCGCCATTGCTGGCGCTGGACTCACTATGTTTCTGTCTGCCGGCTCTCGATGCTTGACTAGCGATAAATCCACTGCGAGACGCCGGACGGGCGGATTTCCGGTTCGGCGAGGTCGTAGCGGTCGCCGGGACGCCAGTATTTCTGCTCGATCGTTTTCGTCTGGATCACCGGTTCGCCGTCCGGGCCTTTGATCGTGCGGATGCCGTTCGAGAAGCCCGTCATATAGACCGTGAAGCGGTCGGCTTCGGGATCGACGCCGTGCCACATGGCGACGCCCCACAGCCCTTCGCGGTTCGGATCGTCCGGATCGCTGGCGGGGGGAATCGGGCCGACGATGTCCACCGTGTCGAGGTACTTCCCTTTTTCCCGCTTGCGGATGGCCGCGAGCGCCTCGGGAATGACCTCGTCCCGATACATCTTGGGCGGCGAGGTGTCGGTCGTCTGCAGCGTGAATTCCGGGACGAACAGCGCCGGCGAAATCACTTCCGGATCGAGCTCGTTCTCGGGCGGCTTATCGTAGCCCGGACGCGCCAGCTTGCGATTGTAGGCCCGGTAGACGATGTACCAGACGTGTTCGAGCTTCTTCTCGCCCGTCTGGGGATCGGTCACCTCGACGGGGATCATCCGCAGCGGCTTGGCGTAGAAGTCCATGACATACAAGTCGGACTGGGCCGTCCGCTCTTCGCCGGTCGCCACCGCGGGAATTTCGATCTCGCCGCGGCGCGCCGACTGGGCGGGCGAGACGCCGGCGAACAGGGTGGAAATCGCGGCGACCGACAAACAGCGCGAAACGAGACGAGTCATGC
Organism: uncultured Planctomycetaceae bacterium; assembly: GCA_964504645.1. GTDB lineage: Bacteria > Planctomycetota > Planctomycetia > Planctomycetales > Planctomycetaceae > CAZDGB01. The sequence continues at coordinate 3,156 of CAZDGB010000142.1, forward strand.
TCATTCTGCCTGATCGGAACGAGAAAAGGTCCAAACTCCAGCGTAAGTCCCGGCTCCGCCGTTCGTCAAGAACTTGTCGACAAATCCGAAGCCCGCGGTTGCCAACCGCGACTTTAATTCGTGTCGCCGCCGGTCAGGAGTTTTTCGATGGCGTCGGCCCGGTGGGCGACCTCGAGGACGCTGCGGCGGATTTCCTCCGGGTCGATCGTCGATCTGGGATAATTATCGAGCACCACGAACATCGACTCGCCCGCAATCTGCCGGATCGCCAAGGCTCCGTGCAGGATTTCCGAGTTCAGCCGTAAAGCCGTTTCAAAATACGCGGGCACCGCCCGGCAGCAAACGCTGCCGATCGTCACCAGCGGCTCGGCGGCGGCCTGGGAATTCGGCTCGATGAAGACTTTCTGGCCGCGCCCGCCGAGAAAACGCATCTGCACGCCGTAACGGTCCCCTTCGCGCTGCCACAAGATTTCCGGATGTTCCTGGAATGCCTGGCGTATCAACGTTTCCAGATCGTCCGATTGTCCGAGCACGGCTTGCAGCAGATGGGCCGCTTCCACGCCGCTCGCGGGACGGTTCTCCGGGGCCTTCGCCATCAGGTGATGGACGCATTCGGCGACTTCCAGCGGAATACGCGGGTTCAAGTCCCGCAGGCTGGGAATCGGCGCATGCAGCACGCGGTCTTTCAGCACGGCGAAGTCGTCGGCCGGATACGGAATCTTGCCGGTCAGCAATTGGAAGTAATTCACGCCGAGCGAATAGACGTCGGACGCGGGGGTCGCCGGCTGGCCCTGATAGAGCTCCGGCGCCATGTACGCCGGCGTGCCGACGAAGTCCTGGCCCGTTGAATCCCCTTGAATGAGCATCCGCCGCGCGAGGCCGAAATCGACGATCTTCGGCACGCGATGATGCGTGAGCAGCACGTTGTCGGGCTTCAGATCGCGGTGCAGAATGTCGGTCTTGTGAGCGGCCGCCAGTCCCTCCGCGACGCGGAGCGTCAACGACGTCGCCCGTTCCGGCGACGGCGGGCCTTCCTCATCGAGCATCGTTCGCAGCGAGCGCCCGGCGACGAACTCCATCTCCAGAAAGTAGAACCCGTTCGCCTCGCCGATCGCATGCACGGTGACGATGTTCGGATGGACGAGCGCCGCCGCCGCGCGGCCTTCGTTCAGAAACCGCGCGACGAATTGCGGATCGTCGGCCACCAGTCGCGGCGACAAGACCTTCAGCGCACACGACCGGTGCAGCATGCGATGCCGGGCGAGATAGACCCAGCCCATCGCGCCGACGCCGAGCAGCGACCGCAGGGAATAGACGTCGACGTTCCGGCCGATCAACTGGTCCGGGCCGATTTCCGGTTCGGAATGGACCGCGTTCACGGCGGGATCGAACTGGATTTCCTCGTCGTCCCCCGATGCCTTTAACCGGTCGATCTGCGAAAACGTCCGCCCGCACTTCGGGCAGCTCGGGGCCATCATCAGCGGCGAGGGAACGAACGACGACTGGCACTGCGGACAAAAGATCGCCGCCAGCCATTGCGTGGTTTCCGAAGGATCCGGCGGCGAAGGCATCGAGACCGCCCGCACGAAGTGACAGCGATGAAGAAGATATATCGCCATCAACTATCGCATGCCGTTTGACGCCCGGCAAGCGGCGCGACAGCGGGCGTCAAAGCCGCGGATGGTATCCGCGGTTTTCTTCAACCACGTCGCTCGGAAAACCGCGGTTGCCAACCGCGGCTTTGGCTATCCCCCAGCAGCCGCTGCAGCAGCGGCGCGGTGGCGAGCGTGGTGACGAGGGCCATGACGACCATCATGGCGAAGAGGGTCGGCGAGATGATGCCGAGCGACAGGCCGATGTTGAGGACGATCAGTTCCATCAACCCGCGGGTGTTCATCAAGACGCCGAGCGCGGTTGCCGTTCGCCAGTCGCTGCCGGTGAGCCGTGCCGCGGCCGTCGAGCCGCCGAACTTGCCGACGGTGGCGACGAGAATGATCACGCCGCAGATCAACCATTCGCGTCCGCCGGCGATCAGGTTGATTTGCGTGTTCATCCCGGTGACGGCGAAGAACGCGGGCAAGAGCAACACGGCCACCACGTCGCGCAGCTTGGCGGTCAAATCCTGGGCGACGCGGCTGTCGTGCGGGAGGACCGCGCCGAGCAGAAACGTGCCGAACACGGCGTGAATGCCGATGGCCTCCGTGCATAAGCCGGCGACCAGCAACGCGACCAGGAGCCACGGCATCGCCTGCCGATCCCACCCGCGATCTTCAACCCACGCGAGGCAACGCACCGCCAGCGGTCGGACCACGACGAACATCCCGGCAATGAACTCGACCGCGAGCACGGTGACCATCACTGCGGAACTGATTTGCGCTTGGGCCACGCCGACCACGAACGCCAGCAGGCACCACGCGGTGACGTCGTCGACGGCGGCGCAGCTCAGGGCGATGGCGCCGATTTCGGTTTTGTCCAAGCCACGATCGGTGAGGATGCGGGCCAGCACCGGAAACGCCGTGATCGCCATCGCCACGCCGAGGAACAACGCGAAACTCGTGAACGAAACGCCCTCCGGCGCGAGAATCGGATGCAGCCACAACGCGAGCGCCATGCTGAGCAGGAACGGCACGATGATCCCGGCGTGCGAGATGGCGATTGCCGTGTGCGCCTGCCGGCCGATTTTTTGCAGATTCAATTCCTGTCCGACTTGAAACATGTAGAGGCAGACGCCGAGCTGCGCGATCGTTTTCAGCGAGGAGAGCACGAGACCGTGGGGATCGGTCGCCGCGTCGGGAATGAGCCAGTGCATGGCTTCGGGCGAGATGCGGCCGAGGAGCGACGGGCCGAGCAGAATCCCCGCGACGACTTCGCCGATCACCGCCGTCTGGCCGATCCGCTGAAAGCACCAGCCGAGGAAGCTGCCGAGCGCGACGATCGCCGCCAGCGTCGCCAGGACGTGCAGCACGACGTCTGTCGTGCCGACCGGCTGGACGACGGCCGGGACGGCGGGGGCGTCGACGGTCGCGGCGGACAATCCCTGGCCGGCGGATTGAATGCCCCAGAACGCGAGCACCGCGCCGGCGATCATCAGCCCGTACACCAGCAGCCAGCCGCCGGTGCGTGAATTCGCCGGTGCGGAAATCGACATGCGGGCGCATCCCCGATAAGACCGTGGACTCCGTGTTGCCCCGCGATGATACTTGTTGAAACAACTGTCGTCAAGACATGTGTCAGCGCGGCGGCGCTGGGCTCGCTTCTTATATTTCTCCCCTCTCTCCAGGCGGGAGAGGGGCCGGGGGTGAGGGGAGGCCACCGATAAGGAACGTGTGCAAGGACTAAAATTACGTCAGTCACATCCCCCTTATCCGGCCTTTGGCCCCTTCGGCCACCTTCTCCCTCCAGGGGAGAAGGGGAATCGTCAACGCACTCAACAAATTTTCATCGCACATTCATCAAGTCTACGCCGCGAAAAGCTAGATATTCTGCACAGGAGACAGTGTCCACCGTCAGGAGCGCATCTTCCGCCACGGCCAGGGAACGAGGCCCTTTTTGAGAGGACCGGTTATGCCCACCGACCAGGGATGGAGTCGGCGACGCGTCAGGACGATGTTTGTCAGCGATGTGCACCTCGGTTGCCGCCACGCCCACGTGCGGGAGTTTTTGGATTTTCTCCGGCGGCATCAACCCGACCAGCTTTATATCGTCGGGGACTTCATCGACGGCTGGAAGCTGCGACGTTCGCTCGCCTGGCAACCGCTGTTCAACGAAGTGCTGGGCCGGCTGTATGAGCTCTACGAAAACGGGACGTCCCTCTTCTACACGCCGGGCAATCACGACGCGTTCCTGCGGAAGTTCGCCTGGAACTTCGGGTTCGCCAAGGTCGCGGACGAATTCGTCTATCAAGCAGGCGACGGACGCCGGTTTCTGGTAACGCACGGCGACAAGTTCGACCGCGTCGAATGCGGCGCCCGGTGGATGTCGTACGCGGCATCGATCGGTTACGACGCGCTCCTCTCCGCGAACTGGCTGGCGAGCCGGTGGCGCGGCGAGCCGAAAGCCGGCCGGTACACGTTCAGCGCCGGCGTCAAACGCCGGGTCAAGCAATTGGTCCGATATATCTCGGATTTCGAGACCCGGCTGACCGACCATTCCCGCCAAATGGGCTGCGACGGGGTCATCTGCGGCCACATTCATACCCCGGCGGTGACGCATCTCGGCGCGCAGACGTACGTGAACACCGGCGATTGGGTTGAGAATTGCACCGCGTTCGTGGAATATGACGACGGTGGTTTCCAACTCCTTCGCTATTTTGACACGATTCGCTGCTGGGATACTTCTGACGAGGCGTTTCCACGGGAGGAATTCGACCCCGCCGAAGTCACGCCGCCGAACTTGGTCGCACGTCACGCTACGGAACGGGAGTCCGAGCATGCCGTCAGCCGTTAAACGACCAGGCTCGGTGAAGCCCCGCGCAGCGGCGAGGACTCCGATGGTCGTCGAACGACTGAGCAAAACCTGGTTCAATCTCGTCCACGGACGGAATATCGTCTACAACCAGTGCTGGGAAGATCCCCGGCTCGACCGCGTCGCGTTGAACCTGTCGCCGCAGGACCGCGTGGTCGTCATCACCTCGGCGGGGTGCAACGCGCTGGACTACGCCCTCGCCGGCGCCGGCCACGTGCACGCCGTCGACATGAACGCCCGGCAGAACGCCCTGTTGGAATTGAAGCTCGCCGGCGCCCGCTCGCTGGAGTACGAGGACTTCTTCCAGCTCTTCGGCAAAGGCCGCTGTCCCGACTGGGACCGCGTCTATCGTCAGGCGATGCGGAATGAATTGCCCGCCGAGCACCGCCCGTTCTGGGACAAGTACGGCGAACTGTTCATCAACTCCGGCCGGCGGAAATCGTTCTACTTCCGCGGCACGTCGGGGACGTTCGCCTGGCTGGTGAACTACTACATCGACAAAGTCGCCAAGCTGCGCGATTCGGTCAACGCACTGCTCGCCGCTGATAGCGTGCAGCAGCAGCGCGACATCTTCGAGCAGTACAAGATGGCCGACGCGCTCTGGAAGCCGTTCATCAAGTGGGCGATGAAGCGCGACATGACGCTGGCGCTGCTCGGCGTGCCGCGCTCGCAGCGGCGGCAGATCGACGACGGCTATCCCGGCGGCATTCTGCAATTCGTCGTCGACCGCGTCGAGACCGTCTTCGCCAAATTGCCGCTCAAGGACAATTACTTCTGGCGGGTCTATCTCACGGGGCATTACACGCCAGAATGCTGTCCGGAGTATCTCAAGCCGGAGAACTTCCCGAAGCTCAAGCAGGACATTTCCCACCACGTGACGACGCACACGGCGTCGGTGCTGCATTTCCTGCGGCATCAGGATCATCAGATCACGCGGTATGTGCTGCTCGATCACATGGACTGGCTGGTGCGCGACAAGACGAAGCGCATCCTCGCCGAGGAATGGCAGACCATCGTCGACAAGGCCGCGCCGACGGCCCGCGTGATCTGGCGCAGCGCCGGCCTCAGCGGGGAATTCGTCAACCCGATCAAGGTCAACGTTCACGGCCACAAACGCTCGCTCGGCGACGTCCTGAAATACCACCGCGACCTTGCCGGCGAACTCCACGGCAAAGACCGCGTACACACGTACGGCAGCTTCTGTATTGCGGATGTGGTCAAAGGTTGAGAGTTGAGGGTAAGAGCAACGTCCTCATTTCGCTTGCGCTTCGCGGGCCATCCGCGTCACCACGAATCGATCCATCATGACCGCCCAACTTTCCGATCCCAATCCCTCAACACTCAACACTCAACCCTCAACCGTTCTCACCGACCTCCGCATCCTCTGGCACATGGTCACGTCCGGCGGACGCGGCAAGACGCATGAGGAGCGGCTGGAGAATTTTTATTCCGGGCAGGCGACGGGATACGACGCCTTCCGCAAGCGGATGTTGCACGGCCGCGCGGAACTGTTCACAGCGCTGCCCGCCGTTCCCGGCGGCGTGTGGGTCGATCTCGGCGCCGGCACCGGCGAAAACGCCGAGCACTGGGGCGAGAAGCTCTCGCAGTTTTCCAAGGCGTATCTCGTCGATCTCTCGTCGTCGCTCTTGAAAGTCGCCGATCAGCGGATTCAGGCCCGCGGCTGGACCAACGTCGCGACGGCTCACGCCGACGCGACGAAGTTCGTTCCGCCGGAAGGTCAGGCTGACGTCGTCACGATGTCGTACTCGCTGACGATGATCCCGGATTGGTTTCTCGCCGTGGATCAGGCTCACCGCTTGCTGAAGCCAGGCGGCATCCTGGGCGTGGTCGATTTCTTCGTCGCGCGAAAATATCCGGCGGACGGCCTGTTGAAGCATGCCTGGTCGACGCGGACGGGCTGGCCCGCGTGGTTCGCGAGCGACAACGTGTTCCTCAATCCCGATCATATTCCTTATCTGCAAAGCCGGTTCGAGACGCAAACGCTCCAGCAGCGGCGCGGAAAGATTCCGTATCTGCCGCTAGTCCGCGCGCCGTACTATTGGTTCATCGGACGCAAACCTTAGCGACGCTTCGCAGAAGCGTCTTGCCCTGCCATTCGATACGGATTCGACACGGAGGGACCCGATGGCGAAGATCTTCTACAGCATGGCCGGCGAGGGACGAGGCCATGCGGCCCGCGTGCGGACGCTCGTCGAGCAGCTCAAGTCCGAGCATGAGCTGCATCTCTTCGCTCCGGGCGACGCGTTCGATTTTCTCCAACGGTTCTACGGGCCCGATTCGCCCGACCCGGCGGTGCGGCTCGTGCGAATTCCCGGCCTGCGGTTCGAGTACGCCCGCGGCAAGCTGCACCTGTTCCGCACGATCGGCCGCGGCCTGAAGTTCGCCGCGTGGGATACGCCGCGGCTCGTGCGCGATCTGCGGGAACGGATCCGGGTCGAACAGCCGGAGCTGGTGCTCTCCGATTTCGAGCCGGCGCTGCCCCGCGCGGCGCATCGCGAGCAAGTACCATTTCTAAGCATCGACCATCAGCACGTGCTGGTCGCGTGCGATCTGACGTCGCTGTCGCCGGAGTTGCAGTGGTACGCCTGGTGGATGGGCTGGGCGATCCGCTGGCATTACGAGGGGCGCTGCCACGGCGTGATGACGGCGTTTTATCAACCGCCCGTGAAGCCGGGCTTTGAATCGCTGCGGCTGGTCGGCCCGATCATCCGCCCGGAGGTTGCCTCCGCGTCGCCGACAACCGGCGATTACTTGCTGTCGTATTTGCGCTCGACGACGCCGGACCGGGTGATCGATCTGCTCGCGGCGACATGCCGGCCTGTAAAAATCTACGGTCTGGGCGAGCGACCGCCGCGGGGCCGGCTGACGTTTCACGCTATCCACGAGCGGACATTCGTGGAAGACCTCGCCGGCTGCCACGCCGTCGTCTGCGCGGCGGGGAACCAGTTGCTCGGCGAGTCCTTGTTCCTCGGCAAACCGGCGCTGGCGATCCCCGAAGCATTCCATCACGAACAGCGGATCAACGCCTGTTTTCTGCAATCGATGGGCGCCGGCGACTGGACGACGCTGGAAGACCTGGACGCCGAGCGTTTGCAGGCGTTTCTTTCCCGGTGCGATGAATACCGCACGGCCGCATCCTCGCTCCGCGGCCAACTGGACGGCACGCCGGACACACTGGACGCCATCCGACGGGAACTGCATCGCCGGGTCGCTCCGACGCGAATGAATGCGGCGGCGTAACGACCGTTCGAGGAAGCCCGATTGATGCCGCGGCCCGTCACTCCTCCGTCCCGAAGCACGCGGACATCAGCGACAGGTCGTCGATCTGCAGGATCTCGGCGGCGGCGACGTAGGATTGCCACATCTCCTGCAGGACGTCGGCGTAGCCGACGACCGCAGTCACCAGCATCTGCTGCGCGACGATTACGTCGCCGAAGTTGACGTCGTCGTTCGCGCCGGGGCCGGCTTCGCGGTAGCGGCTGTAGACGCCGCGGTACGTCCGCGCCTGATCGGGGAGCATCTGTTGGCGGTAGTTCCTCGCTTGCGCGCGGGCCGTTTCGAAGCGGGCGAGAATCATGGCGAGCTGGCGGATCAAATCGTTCTGCTGCGCGCCGTACGACCGCTCGTTGCTGATGATCGACGATTCCTGCGCGAGGATGTTTCCCTGGTTGCGGTCGAAGATCGGAATCGGGGCGCTGATCTGGAAGTTCGTGGAGTTCACGAACGGCCCGACTTCGTACGTGTGCTGCACTGTCTGATAGTAGGTCACGTCGGGGATGCGCGGCTTGATGTACTCCAGCCGCGACCGGAATTGCGACTGCACGACAAGATTCCGCAGCGTCCGCAGCTCCGTGTGGTTCTCCAGTAGAAACGTCCGCGCCGCATGGAACTCGATCCCCAGCGGCACCGACTCCGCTTCGCTGCCGATGCGGAACGTCTCGGCGTCGGGCATGCCGATCGCCGCGCCCAACTGCCGTCCCGCGGCGACGACTTGATAGTGGGCCGCGATCACGGCGTTGCGGGCCTGCACGGCGAAGACGCGCATCTGCAAAGGTTCGTACGCCGCCGCCTGACCGCCGGCGACGAGTTCGATCTGGGCACGGTAGATTTCGTCCGACAGCCGCGCCAACGCGATGAGCATCCGCCGCCGCTGCTGGGCGACGACGAGCTGATAGTAGGCTTGCCGCACCTGCGTCGCGATTTCGACTTTCGTTTTTTGATAGGCGATCTTGGCGTTTTCGTGGTCCATCGCCGCGGCGCTGCGGGAGAGTTTCAGTTTCCCGCCGGTGACGATGGTCTGCGTCCAGAAGGGGCCTTTGTAGCCCTGGATGCCGCTCCCGATGGTGTCTTCTTCCCAGCCGACGATGGGGTTGGGATGCAGGCCGGCCTGAATCATGTGGCCGCGCGTCACTTCGACTTCCGCCGCCGCGGCCGCCACCGCGGGATGATTCTCCCAGGCGACATTCTCCAGATCTTGCAAGGTCCAGATCGGCTGATTCGGATCGTCTTCGACCAGTTCCGGCAATTCCGGCACGCCGCCGTACAATTTCTCGATCTGCTCCCGCCGCTCTTCATACGGCTGCTTGGGATCGAGCGGCGGCACGCGGAACGGCGGCGCCTCGCTCCCCGGCAATTCGTGCGGAATCTGAAAGCGCTGCCCGTTGCGGGCCGATCCGAGACTCGGCCCGTTAACCGGCGGAACAATTTCTTCGGGCGGTTGCTTCGCCTCGTAGTGGCCCGCGAGCAGCACGGTGAGGAATTCGTCCTCGGCCTCGTCGGGCTTGTCCAGAGTGAGACTGGCGGCTCCGTCGCGATAGACCAGATCATCCAGCCGGCCAAGTTTCTTCTTGCCGGCTGGTGCGGAGTCCGAGTTCTCTCGCAGAGACGCAGAGGAAGAGGGCGAAGATGGTTCCCTGTCTTGCTCGGCGATCGACGTGTCTGCCGCGGTGTAACGCAAGGCCGATGCCCGCTGGGACGCGCAGCCGGAACTGATTCCGCAAAGCAGCGCGGCGAACAACGAACAGCGAACGGCGTGGTCGATCCATGGACGCACAGTCAACGATCCCTCTCCCTCTGGGGCATCGTCCTGTATCGTCCGCCCCAACCGGCAAATTGGGACTGGCCGTTTCCCGCGGCAACCTTTCCGTAACCGGAAAAGTACCGCGCGGCCGCTCTTTAACCATCGGCAGAAACTGCCGGTCGTCATTCCTGGAAACCGTGGGTGGCGCCCGCGTGACTTCTCGTGGCACAGGCCGCGTCCCTGCTTACGCTCCGTGTCTGTAGTTTTTGATATGATACGACCCCCTTCCTTTTCCGGAGCCCGGCCATGAACGCAGCGATTTCTCGACGGCGGTTCTTGCAGACCTCGGCCCTGGCCGGAGCGGCGCTTGCGGCGAGGAACCCCCTCGGCGGAGCGGAGGCATCGCTCGGCGAGATTCCTCCGGCGGCGCTCATCGACGGCACTCCACGCGAACGCGGCCGGAAGTATGGGTCGCTGTTCAAGGATCAAATCGCCGAGTTTCTGGACCGGGAAATCTACCGGGCGTTTATCGAGAAACCGGCGCCGAAAGACCGGTTGCTGAAATACGCCGCCGCGTGCGGCGACGTTGTCCGCAAACAAACGCCGGAAATTTACGACGAGTTGCTCGGCATGGCGGAAGGCTCCGGGCTGCGGCTGGAAGAGCACATGCTGCTCACGGCTCATGAAGAACTTTATCACCGCGGCGACATTCCTCTGATCGAACATTGCACGGCGGTCGCCGTCGGCCCGAAGTTCACCAAGAATAATGAAACGTTCGTCGGCCAAACGTGGGACTGGATGCAATCGATCTTCGGCAAATCGCAGATGTTGCACTGGCGGCGGACCGAGGGGCCGAGCCTGTTGGCGTACTCGTTCCCCGGCTTATGGGTGGGCGCGGGGCTGAATTCCGCCGGACTGGCGCTGTGCTGGACGAGCGCCGATCTCGGGAAACCCGGCCAGAAAGTCGCCATCGGCCTGCCGAGCTACGTGATTCTCGCCCACTTGCTGTATCAGAATTCGCTCGAGGCCGTCGAGGAAGAAGCGCGGCGGGTGACGCATGCCGGGTGGTTCACGTTCGTGATGGCGGACGGCGACGGCAACCTGTTGAACGTCGAGGGTTCGCCGGACGGCATCGCCTTCGAGAAGACGCGCGGCCATCTGGAACGCGTCGGCTTCGGGACGCACGGCATGACGAAGACGCTGGCCGGCGGCGACGTGCCGCGGCATCCGCGCTGTGCGAAGATGTCCGATCTCTTCCGGCAGTCGGAAGGCAAGGTGGATCTCGCGGAAATGCAGCGGTTCTTCGCCGATCCCGGCTGCGGCATCAACGTCGGCAAATCGACGATCGACATGATGGTCTTCGACACGTCGCACCGCACGGCGTACCTCAGCCGCGGACCGAGCTATAATGTCGAGTGGAACAAATTCGAATTCGACGCCGCGACCTAGCTCGGCTCTTTATTCCAGTCGTAGAGTCCCAAGTGGTCGCGCAGGTCTTCCCCCAAGGTTTGTCGTGCGATCTCTAATTCGTCCTTGATCTCGGAGAATGGCGAGCCCGAGTCGCACAGTGAAATCGCTTGCGTCAAACTTGCTTCAACGCTATCCAGGGCGTCGCGGGCCGTGTTCTTCCAAGAATCGATAAATCGGCGAACAGCCCATTCGACGGCGTCGACTCCTTCCGGCAACTTGCCCATGGGAGAATTCGCCTCGCGAAGCCAGTTCTCGAGGATTTGTGTTAATTCGTCAGGGTGTCCCGGCTCCAGTTCGGCCATTAAATTGGCTCCCTATGTCGCCGGCTTTCAATCTGCTTCGGCAACATAACAAAAACATTCCCTCACGATCACAGTTTTCAATCTCGCCAGCCTATGATACGGACTGTAAGTCGCCCTGGTAACGATCGCTGCTGCTGAAAAGGTTGTGTTGGTGTCGCCCCTCATTCCGTTGGAAATGCTGGCCGCCGGTGAAGAAGGGCGGATTCAGGAGATGGACGGCTCGCCGGAGTTCGTGCATCGGCTGGAGGAGATGGGTCTGCGGGTCGGCGCGACGGTCTGCATGGTGCGGCCCGGGTCGCCGTGCATCGTAGCAGTCGAGAATCATCGCTTCTCGCTGCGAATCGAGGACTCGGCGACGGTGTTGATTGAAGTGCGGGCGTGATGGACCAAGCCGCGGTTGGCAACCGCGGGTATTCCGAACGAAGACCGCGGTTGCCAACCGCGGCTTTTGGATGCGAAATGACAAAAAACGACCTCTCGCTCGGCGGCCGCGGCCGCATTCTCGACGTTACGGGCGACGACGCCATCGCGCTGCGGCTGATGGAAATGGGCCTGACCGAAGACGAGCCGATCGAGTTCCTCGGCAAGGCGCCGCTCGGCGACCCGCTGGAATTCCTGATCCGCGGCTATCGAATCTCCCTGCGCCAAACTGAAGCCGCCCGCGTGCTGGTGGAACCATTGCCGGCGGTCTGCTACAGCCGCGGTTGGCAACCGCGGTCTTCGCCGGGCGAGATGATGGGAGCCAGGAGCTGATGGATTTGCCGCCGAATAATGATGGACCTCGGCCGATGTTCATAACCTCGGTCGCGGAATGCTTGGTGGTGAACTACGTCGCTTGGATCACAATCATGATTGCTCTGATTCCAGACGACGCCGTGCCTGTAATTCTCTCGGAATTCTTGCCACTGTCAGCTGCTCAACTGGTTTGGAGCTTTGTGATGGCAATCCCCATTTCAATTGCCCCGGTCTTCGGGTTGATTCTGGTCTACTCTGACGTGTCTCCAACGTTTGAAGCGAAGTATCCTGTCGTTTGGATCGCTCCCGGCAGACCACGCTTCGTCGGAGCGGCATTCTGCCTGGTGATTGAGATTCTCTTCGCGGTTGCCGTCTGGCTGCTGTCGTTCCTCCTCGCCGACTAGCCCGCATCCTTGGCCGCGCCAAACAGAGTGCGCTTTTTTCAGTCCCACTCTTTCCCTCGCCCCCGCTTTCCCTCACACTACAAACTGTAGCTATCGTCCCTCCGCCCACCGTTAAGACTCCATGCCCGCCGTCGCCACCCGCCCGCGCACCATCGCCGTCCTCGGCAATCCCAACACCGGCAAAAGCACGCTGTTCACGGCGCTCACCGGCGTGCATTCCCGCATCGGGAACTATCCCGGCGTCACCGTCGAGAAGAAGACGGGCCGGTTCACGCATCGCAGCGTCGCGGTGAATCTCGTCGATCTGCCCGGCACCTACAGCCTGTCGCCGCGCAGCCTCGATGAGATGGTCTCCGTCGACGTGTTGCTCGGCCGGCAGCCGGACGTCGGACCCATCGACGCCGTGCTGTGCATCGTCGATGCCTCGAATCTCGAACGAAACTTGTACGTCGTCAGCCAAGTGCTCGATCTCGGTCTGCCGGTCGTGCTGGTCCTCAACATGTGGGACGTGGCCATCGACCGCGGTTTGACGATCGACGTCGCGGAACTGTCGCGGCGGCTGGGGATTCCCGTCATCTCCTGCGAAGCGCATCGCCGGAAAGCCATCGAGGATGTTCGCACGGCGTTGATTGAGACGGAGACTCAGTCCGCAGTGCCACGCGTAATGCCAGACGTCTTCTACACCGAAGCAAAGCAACTAGGCCAGACATTGCGTGCGATGGGGGAAGCCGATTCGCCGCGGCCTCTCGTCGAACGCTTGCTGCTCGACAAAGACGGCCAGATCGAACACAGCCTGGAGGAAAAGTATCCCGGCCGCGTGTCGTCGCTGTTGACCGAGATTCGCGAGCGACTCAAAGCCGCCGGCTGCCGCATTCCCACGATCGAAGCCAAAGCTCGCTACGCCTGGGCGAAACAACTGTTGCACGGCGTCGTGACAGCGCCGACCACGCGCCGCGTCACGGCGAGCGACCGGCTCGACCAGTTCTTCACGCACAAAGTCTGGGGATTGGTCGCCTTCGTCGTGATCATGCTGATCATCTTTCAGGCGATCTCCACCGGCGCGGCTCCGCTGATGTACCTCTGCGAAGCGGCCCACGTCTGGCTCGGCGAACAAGTCGGCAGCCGGCTCGAACCGGGTCCGCTCCGCAGCCTGATCGTCGACGGCGTTATAGCGGGAGTCGGCGGCGTCCTCATCTTCCTGCCGCAGATCGTGCTGTTGTTTCTGTTCATCGCCGTGCTCGAAGATTGCGGCTACATGGCCCGGGCGGCGTTTGTGATGGACAAGCTGATGTCGAAGATCGGCCTGTCGGGCAAATCGTTCGTGCCGCTGATGTCGTCGTTCGCCTGCGCGATTCCCGGGATCATGGCGACGCGGACGATCGAGAACCGCCGCGACCGGTTCGTGACGATTCTCGTCGCGCCGCTGATGAGCTGCTCGGCCCGCGCTCCAGTCTATCTGCTGATGATCGCCGCGTTTCTTCCGCCCATCGCGTGGGCGGGCGGCTGGATCACGCTGCACGGTCTGACGCTGTTCCTGATGACGTCGCTCGGCGCGCTGATCGCGATTCCCGTTGCGTGGCTGCTCAAGCAGACGTTCTTCCGCGGCGAGACGCCCCCGTTCGTGATGGAGTTGCCGAGCTACAAATGGCCCTCGCCGCTCATCGTGTTTCAACGCGTCTGGAATCAGGCGATGGCGTTTGTCACGCGGGCCGGCACGCTGATCCTGGCGACGAGCATCCTCGTCTGGGCGGCAAGTTACTTCCCGGAGAGCCACGCGGAGGAAGAGCGGCTGGCGTCGCTGATCGAAGCAGCCCCCGAGGGCGCGGAGACCGAAGCGCTCGTCGCGCAAAAGAACGCCGAATCAGAACGCCTACTCGAAGCGAGCTATCTCGGCCGTCTCGGCAAAACGCTGGAACCGGCATTCGTGCCGCTCGGCTGGGACTGGCGGATCGGCGTCGGCGTGCTGGCGTCGTTCCCGGCCCGCGAGG
>CAZDGB010000143.1:0-17558 GCA_964504645.1 uncultured Planctomycetaceae bacterium
CGTAATCGAACAGGTTGCGGGCGGCGCGGTCCACCTTGTAGAACAGCAGGCCGTCAAGGAACGCGGCGTTCTTCTTGGCGTAGGCGATCAACTCGCGGAACGTCTTACGTTCCTCGCCCTTGCTGGCCGTCTCGGCGATCTTGAAGAGCTTGACGATTTCGCCGCCGGCCTGGGCCGCGAACCGTTTCAGCCCGTCTTCCTGCACTTCGAGCGAGAAGCCCTCGCGCTCCTGCTCCCGGCTGCTGACCCGTGCCAGTGCTGCGAACTGTTTCATGGCTCATGACCCCGAAGACAAGGCGTCGAACAACCGACCCACGGTAAGGATCATTGTAACGGCTTCTTCCGGGGTGAGCACCTTCCATCAGCCCTACAAAGTGAAGCATCTGGCCGAATCCGAGGAGCCACATGCAGCCCGATCCGTTCCGGGAAACCTCTAGGCATGTCGCCATCCGGACGACCGCGTGCGTCCGGGCTGGAAAAAATCTCCCTGCGGTGTCAAAGATCAGTTGGGCACAATTTCGGCTCTGGGCAACTTTTCCATACTATCAGGTGTCCGGGAATTCCACAGCATCGCGCCACTGGGCTACGTCGTCCACCTTCTCACGCTGGTAAATTTGATGAATCAGCTCGGACGAATGGTTCACAAGCCGCATCGCCGCTTCGCGGGGCACGCCTGCTCTTCGCAGGCGATTGACGTATGTCACGCGAAGGCAGTGAAAGCACAGATGCGGCTTGCCGATTTTGATGAAGAACTGCTGCCATCGCCGCGAAGGCTGGAACGGAAAGTCGAGAGTGAAGTCGCTGCCAGACTCGTGAAGACTCTTAAGCAATGAACGTAATGCCGAGGGCATCGGAATCGAAAAGGCTCGATCCTCGCCGCCCTTCGGCGATGGAAAAGTGATTTTGTCCTCCGCAAAATCGATACAGTCCATCGGTATCCGTGTTTCCCGCAACCGGCAGCCGGTGTGCAGTGCAATCTCGAAAGCGATCTGCATCCATTCCGGCTCCTTCTTCAGTGCCTCCCGAAGCCCTTTGATCTCACCGTTGGTCAATTCCGGCTTCTTGGCCGACTTGTCACGCCGAAGCTTCAGGCTGACCAACGGATTCGCGTCGGCGTAGCCCAGCCGCACAGCCTCGCCCATAATCATGGCAAGCAGCTTCAATTCCATGATTGCCGTATTGCGGCCGACCGTCTTCCCGCTTTTCTTCTTGAATGTTGTCCGCCACTCGATATATTCAAGGGCCTTGCGGTAGGTTATGGCGCTCGGGGAATGAATGCGCTTCGTTTGCAGCCAGAGTGCCAACCACTTCCAGTTACCACGGTACCGTTCCAATGTCCTGGCTGTCTGGCAGTGCCTCTCCAGATATTGGGGGGTCCAGGTATCCCAACCGCCACCAGTGACCTCACCTGCGGTGTGGTTCAGTTCTTTGGCTTCGAGAGTTGCTCTCAGCGCACGCGCCTTTATGGTTTCATTGGGATCGTCCGCACGCAGGCCAGTCGACTTGTTACGCCGCTCGCCCTGAGCGTCGGTGTACTGAATCCACCAGAACGGTGACCTATTCTTCCTGTAAAGCGATGCCATAAACCCAGTGCAGTTAGTGCAGTACAGTTACTGCACTCATACACCAAAGTCTAGCAAAACCGCGCCATATGCGCCATTAAAAACCACCACACCAGAAACGAGGGTTCGATTCCCTTCACCCGCTCCATTATTTTTCAATGACTTAACTATGAGTGCAGTGAAAGTGCAGTAAACATACCCGCATTCGCCACACCATTCGGGCATCATGTCAAGCTTGGATCACGAGTCGCGATTCTCGTTTAATGGGTCGTTGAGGAGTGGGCGTCTTGTGCGTCGGAAAGAATCCGAGCAGCGCGGGAAGGGAGGTCGGAAGACCGAAGCGACGTGCCAACCGCCTCTTCATGCAGGTCATCCGTGGCGTCGATGTACGAACTCTGGCTCGTGCGCCAACGCACGAAATCTTGCCAAAAAACAACGCCTTGGAAGGTTGGAAAGCCAGGTAGCCGGAACCAGCTACGTGCGGTCGAGTAAGAGACGCCTGCGCAGACCGCGAATTCCTTCACGTTCAGCGCCTGATCCAACTGGCGCTTTTCAAGCACAGCCTCAAGCGACACATCTCGTAGCTGCTTGTCCTGGCATCGTGCCTTATGTGTGTCTACATCACGCTTTCCCATCTCTCGATACTACCACAAACGCGAGCCTTTGTCGCGCGGAAAGTGGCTCTCACTGGTCGTTTAAGGCGTATTGCGACTTGCCCCATCAAGTCATGCCGCAGGACAGAGACCCAGGATAGAATCGCAGCTTACTTGATGATGTCGACGGATTTCACCTTGTCGTCATCTCCGTACACGATGACGTAGTTTGTGAATTCGTCCTGCGCCGCCAATTCAATTGGTGTGCCAATGGCCTCCCACAGTCCGAGCGTTAACACGTCCGCTACGACGTGCCCTGCAACGGCCGCACCCCTGGAGCCTGCTCTGTGCGCATTGGGGTCTATCTTGTAGATCGCCTTCGTTTCGCCTTTTGGCAAAGAAGTGGTCATGTTTGGGGGGCCAAACGTGGATTCTATCACCTGCTTGTCCGCTCCCTTCTGGATCATGGCGGGATCGCCTTTGTATGTGCTTCGATTGGCGGACATCGCCACCGAACAGCCCGACAGAAGAAGCAGGCACAAGAACAATGAACCTTTCATGATTACCCCCACAATGACAAATACCAGAACCATAAAGCGATGTTGGCTATGGTGTCAAAACCATTCGTTATGGCGCGCATACTCATTCCCTAAGTAACATCGTCGCTATGTAGGGCTTCTGGGCACGTCCGCCATCCAGGCGACCGAGTGCTTCCGGGCTGCGCTTCGTTCCGGTCCTCTTCGAGGGACGGCTATCGCCCCCTCTCGCCCTCACGTGCAGAAAACCGGGGGAGCATCCCCCGCGGAGTAAAGGATGCCCTTCGGCGGGCGGCGCGGTTCCCCCCTAGCTTCCGCGCTCCCAAAACCTCGCTTGTGCAGCCAGGGAGACCCCCCGCACCTCCCGTCCTTGACTCCGCTCCCCCCTCTCCATTTGGGCTTTCGCCCCCCCTTCCGCCGAAAAACGCTATTCGCGTTTCGCGTAAGGGGGCATCTCAACCAGAAGTTGGGGCAGGAGCGCTTCCGTTGGTCGCGTAGCACAAGCGCGACGTGAGCGCCCGCAGTCCCTCTGCCAGCCTTACAGCACCGGTCATGACAACCTTGCGCCAGGGGACAAATCGCGCTATAGTTAACGACCGTTAACAGCCACGGATGGCCTGAGTGACCCAAGGCAATGATGAAGCCTCCAACCGCTTTCTGCCTCGAATTCGCGAAGAACTCGACAAGCTGCCGCTGACCGATCATGAACGGGAGCAGGTGTTGCCTAAACTGGCAGCGCAAGCCGCATTTCTGGATAGGGATCACGACACTCAAGGAAGTCGGCAACTCAGCCCAGACTCTTCTTACTTTGACTTTCAAAGCAAGCTTGTCGGAGTTGCGGATCGCTTCGCCGCGCACGGGCTGACTCTTAAGGACTATCTCCAGGCGGCGCTCCGGCAACCAGCACTCTTTGGTCAATCGCCGGAGACAGTTGCGAATCGCATCACTGATTTAGTCGACCGCTTTGCCGAGGAGGGTTTGACCCTCGACGAGTATATCGCGGTGACCCTGAAACAACCGTCTCTTTTCGGCCAATCGCCTGATACCATCGAGGAGCACATCAGAGGGGTCGTGGATCGCTTCCGTGAGCACGGTCTCACTACTGAAGCGTATCTGAGGGCGGCGATTAAGCAGCCCTCACTTTTCACCCAATTACCTGCCACGGTGGAAGGCAATGTCACCGGCGTTGTCGATCGCTTCGCAGATCAAGGCATCACGGTAAAGGCGTATCTTCAGGCTGCGCTCAAGCACCCATCCCTTTTCAGCCAATCGCCTGCAACCATTGAACGTAACATCATGGACTTGGTGGGTCGATTTTCTGGACAAGAACTCACGGCAAGGGCCTATCTTCAGGCGGCACTTGAGCGACCATCATTGTTTGGCCATTCGCCTGACACTATCGAGCGCAATATCAGGGGTGTTGCGGATCGTTTTACCGGGCATGGCATAACCGTAGACAATTATCTGAAGGCAGCACTGAAAGAGCCCGGATTATTTACCTACTCTCCTGATACCGTGGCGCGAAACGTCACAGAGTTGGTTGATCGTTTTGCTGACCAAGGCCTGACGCTTGACGCCTATCTCACGGCGGCGTTGAAACGACCAAGTCATTTTACCCAATTGCCAGAAACCATCGCTGGGAACATCACTGGAGTCGTGGATCGCTTCGCTGGCCACGGTCTGACTGTGAGCGGGTATCTACGGGCGGCCCTCAAACAACCGCAACTCTTCTATCAATCTCCCACTACCATCGAACGCAACATATCGGCAGTGGTCGAGCGATTTAGTGTGGACGGACTGACTCTGAGAAACTATCTTCAGGCGGCGATCAGACATCCGCCGCTTTTCTATCAATCACCTGCGACAATAGGCCGACATATCGAGGCGGTCTACCAGTTGTTCGATGATGGCGTGTTTGTTCCCCCGCGATCAAACATCAACGGAGACATTCCACAGGCGGGCAGTTCGCGATATTTGCCTGTGCTCAACTTTCTCCTAAGAAACCCGTTTGTGTTGGGTCTCGCCGACGATAATTTCGCATTGCGTGAAGTTCACCAGCGGATGACTGACGGGCCGACCGATACCAACCTCTTGCTCCACCCGCGACATGCCGTGGAGCGTGAACTCATGCGACATCTGGGGCATAACGATCTACGGCAGCCTGTCCCAAATGATGGCTTTGTCGCTGGGCAAGACAATCCAACCGAGGAGCAGGCAAGGCGGTACGTGCTGCGTGCCCTCATGCATGCTGGTCTCATCAAGGGCGGCAGCATGGAACGGTGAGTCCTTGAGCAATCTGACGGGTACTCATCTCCATCCCACATCGCCCACAGCTTCGTGGGCGTCGATACGACCTGATTCCGAACCCGCATAAAGCCGGCGTTCGGCTTCCGCTTCTCAACCCGGCGAGCCATGCGAGCCGCCAGCAAATGCCCCCGCATGAAGTTCTCTCATCCAGCAGGTGGCGGTCATCCGTGACGGCCGTTTCCAAGTCCACGTTGCATCGCCTTGAGCGATGCACGCAGCCCCTGTTTTCTGCCCAGAGACACGCCAGAAACGGCATCCTGCCTTGCGTGGAGGGGCAGCGCGTTTTTGCGGGCATGTAAAGCACAAAATTGAACAGGCGTCTTCCCTATGCACTGCATAGGCTGGCTTTCCCGGGGAAATCAGCGGTCAGACTCCTGCCCAGAGCCGTGCGGCAAGCTTGCCTCATCACTCTTGCAGCAAGGCCTCAGCTAACCGATTTGACCGTGCCTCGCTCACCTCGCCTTGACGCCCAACATTTCAAGCATGGCACGGCAGGATGTCGCGCAGTCCCGAACGGCGGAGATGGCTTCTTTCAGCTTTGGATCACCCAGCTTTTCGCTGGCGGCCACGCAGTCGTCGCAGCTCACAGCACACGTCTGGCAGATGTGCGTCGTGAGCGGACTCGTCCGAGCGACGAGCTTTGCCGCGGTGCCGCAGATCTCGCCGCAGTCATTCCACAGGTGCATGACCTTGACATAATCCCGCTTCCCGGCCGCCGCCTCGCGTGAAGCGTAGAGGAAAGTTTCGCTGCACCAGTTCATGGCATTGGAGCAGGCTTCGGTGCATTTACAGCCGCAATCGGCCAGTGCCTTGCCCTTGTCGGCATCGTCGGCCGCCACCGCTTCGTGACCGTTCAGAACGGCCAAGCCAGCAGCCGCACCACCCAACACGCCCAGCAGCGTGCGACGATCCATTGAATTCTTCTCGCAGTAACGATCCATTTCAATTCTCCTCAAGTCTAGTGACGATGAAACGAACGCTCGCACGCTGCGGGCGTTAGGGTGACGGACAATCGCAGCCGCAATCTCCCGTATCGCAGGGAGAGGCCGCCACGGTGACTTGCGAACGCTCAGCCTCCGCCGGTGCCGACTTGCCTTTCGTGAGCCTGCCGACGCCCTCGATGACGTAGCAGGTCGGGCACGAACACGCTGATTCACGAAAGTTATTCACAATCGCATCTGTCGGGCAGTTTTCGATGCACGCCCCGCAGGCAATGCAAGCATCGAGGTCTTGCACTTCATACTTATTTGTGGCGGCATTCAGACCGAAAACACCCACGGGGCAGACGACATCGCATAGATGACAGGTAATGCATTTTTCAGGGACGATTTCGACATGAGTGGTTTTGACACCCGTAATCAATTCCTTCATGTCCTGCCGCCAGAGCGGCGACCAACTAGGCATGTCGTAACCAACAAAAGCGGCGAGCAGGAAAATCCAGCCGACCCAGCCGATCAGCGTCCAAGGACCAAGCTGCCACACCGCAATGGATGCGACCACGAACGCCGCCGAGGCCAATAGCCCGAGTGACAGGCCCTTTTGCACGCCGATCTTGCCCGGCAACCAGAACACCAGCAGGCTACTGGCGACCGAAAGGACAAAGAGCAGCGGGATCGTCTTCCACCACAGGCCAGCAATCCAGATCGAGGCGATCAGCAGCGGGATTAGTAGCAGGAGCGAGACGTTGAAGCCCAGATTCGTGCCCATTACGAAGCGGTCTTTCGTTTCAAACGCCACCATGCGATGCTCGCGATCAGTCCGCCATTTCTTGCTGGCGAGATAGGCTGCCAAGTCTTTGATATGAGCCGGACCAAATCGAGGGTTCCAGCCGCTTCGCTCTTTTAGCGTCCAGAAATTGACGCCGTTGGCCGCAAGTTGTGGCAGAATCAACCGCCGGTGATCGACCAGGCTTTCAATCCCCGTCGTCTTGATGATGGAAATCACGGTATCTGCCGTGAAATCGCCCGCCCCACCGGCACACCAGACGTTCACGCCCTTGGTCGGGGCGACGAGCAGCCAGGCCGAGATCGCATCGCGTTCAAGCGTTTTGACAACTTCGCGCACTGTTAGCTCGAAATTGCACGTCACGAGCACCGGCGATGAGCGGTCGGGGTTGCCCACCCGCCGAAGTCCCGGCTTCGTCGGAAACGGAAAGAGCCGTCCGAACAGGAGCCAGAAATCTTTGAGCAGGTTCCACATCACGCCTTCTCCGCCACGAATAGCGTCAGGGTGCCCAACAAATACGGTTTTTGCGTGACGAGCCGATAACCGGCCTGCCGTAGTTTGCCGTCGAAGTCTTTCAAGGCATGCGTCGTGTTCTGGGTCAGAAGGAAGGTGATCGCCGCCAACGGCCAGCGGATCAGAGCGGCGGCCATTCGATGCCCAAGGCCAGCGGGCCGCACTTCATCGGCCACGACCAACTTGCCGCCCGGCTTCAATAGCTCCGTCGCCGCCCGAAGCACGAACATCAACTCATCTTCCGATAGCTCGCTAAACGCGAGCGTCGATACGATGCGATCAAAGCGGCCTGCCCCGAGCTTTTCGATTTCCGTGACTGTCATGTGGAAAAGCTCTGCTTCCGGGGCCGCTTGCCGCGCCACCGCCAGCATCGGCTCTGAAATATCGATGCCGGTCACGCTGGCCCCGCGTGCCATCATCGCCGCCGCAAGCGTTCCCGCCCCGCAACCGATCTCCAGCACGACATGACCGGGTTCAACCCAAGCGTCCGCGATCTCGCGTTTGACCTCGTCGATTCGCCCGAGTGTCAGGAGCCGCATTCCCCGGTCATACTTCGCCGGTGTCTGCTCCAAGAGTTTCATGTAGACGAGTGTTGACATTGTTTCCTCCAGGTACTTTGCAGACGCCCTTGACCAACCAAACGTAGCCAACGGCGATGGATAACAGCGTGATGGCGAAAGTCAGCGGCTTCGTCACGCCCAGAAAGTTCGGCCCCAGCAGACCGAGGTATAGAGGTAGCATCGGGGAGCCACAGCAGCCGGTGAGGAAGCAGACACTGGCCGCCAGAATACCGCTAAGCGTCAGCCCGCCAGCCGACGCCGCCAGAGACGCGCGACGCATTATGAGCATCCGACCAAAACACCAAACGGCGAACGCCCCTGCCAGGCCGTAAGAAAGGCCAAGCCAATAGTTGCCATGCTCTAAGTAATGATCGATCCGCGACGCCTCCGGCACATCGAATTCATAGGCCGCCCATTGCCCTCCCGCTTTCACCGCCGAGCTACTGGTGGTGTAGCCGAAGTGCCCGAGCAGGATGCCGGCAAAGACGACCAAGGCAAGCCACCTCATTCGATCACCTCCAGTTTCTCGGCCTCGAACACCAGACCCTTTTCGCCTTTCACCACCCGGCCCTTCATCTGCACCGAGGTTTCCGGCTTAGGGATTTCGCCGTCGTATTGGACCGGCAAGTAATGCTTGGCACAGTCAAGTTCGTGGCACTTCTTGAACTCGCGGTAATCAATCGCGGCGAAAACGCCCTGAGATTTGCTCAGGCGGGCGACGGTTGCCTGGAGGACGATTTCGCCCGTGAAGCTCTCAGGTTTGTCTGCCAGATCATCAACATCCACGGTCGCCGCCGCTGTCGCTTCTCGCTCGGCGACGGGAGTTTCGCGTGTTTCGCCCGTTGCCCCGGCGTAGCTCAGGAACGCATAGGCAATTCCGGCAACAACCACGAGTCCGGCCACTGAAACGGCGATTATTCCGCTTTTCACGATGTAGTCCTTTCGGCTTGAGCAGCCTCGACAGCCCGCGATCTGGCATCTTCCGCAAGACACCATCCTTTATCGAGGAGTGAGGTTACGCAGGGGTCAACGATTCGATAATGGATTTGCAGGCCATCGCGTCGCGCCGCCACAATGCCCCGATCAGAAAGGCGCTGTAGCTGGTTTGACACCGCCTGCGCCTTCATGCCCAAGGCGTTGGCAATATCGGTCACACACAATTCTCCGGCCCGCACAAGGACATGGAGCATGCGAAGCCGGGTTGCGTTGGCCAGTGTCTTGAAGGTCTCTTCGAGTTCGTGAGCCTGAAAGTCCGAGAGCAGCGGGCGGTTTGCCAACTCGGGCTTCGGTGGGCAGCAGGATTCTTGGTTTTCGGTTGCATGGCGTTCTCCTGAATTCAACTATTCCATTATTACACGGCACTGTGTGATACTGCAAGGGGAGTCTGGCCGAAATGACAAAATTTCACCGTCGACGTGATCGCTGGTAGAGATTGGGGGGCCTACATCGCCACTGAAGGGATGAGAACGACGGGCCCGCCAATGGTGCGTTCCCGTTCGCTGACAAAGTGTCAGCACCCGGGACCGGGGATCGCGACTTCCTTGCGCGTGTGGGTTCGGACGCAAGGTCATTCCGTAAAGGGCTTTCCGCCCTCAATCCGCCCCCGCAGCCCGGCTTCCCAGCCCCGAATGTCAGCCAGAAAAAGTTCAATAGCCGTCTTGTCGCCCCGACTCCCCTGAAAGCCCTTCGACGCTCTCGCCGAAGGGCTTTCTCATTTTGTAGCAGAGAGTTGGGTCATCTCGAGGCGCTTGGAACAGACGAATTCCAGCGTTTTGTTCAGACTGAACTTCGCCGGGCGGCTCGCTTCCGGCGAGCAATAGCGAGGAGAGCCGCATGAAATTCGGTCAAGTCGATGATCCAGGCAAGATTGATTTCACGATCCCGCCAGACCATCCAGACACTGCCAAGGCGCTGAAGCCAACATCAAAATCCAAAGGCACGGATGTCTATGTCGGGTGTGCCAAATGGAACAAGAAGGACCTCAAGAATTTTTATCCGAAAGGAGTGAAGGACGAACTCGCGTACTATTCGACGCAGTTCAACTGCATCGAGTTGAATGCGACTTTTTACCGCTTATTCCCCCCGGACACATTCGACAGCTGGTATGCGACGGTGCCGGAGAATTTCCGGTTCTTTCCCAAACTCGAACAAACGATCTCGCACTTCCAGCGGCTGAAGGAGGTCAAAGAGATTGTCGAAAACAACGTCGCAAACATGCTGCACCTGCGTGAAAAGCTGGAAATGCCGTTTCTGCAGTTGCACGATAATTTCAAGCCGAAGGATTTCGATCGCGTGGTAGCGTTTGCCGAAAACTGGACGTATGAAATTCCGCTGGCAATCGAGTTTCGCCACACAGACTGGTACAACGACGCGACCGTTTCGAGCAAACTTTACGATCTGCTTGGACAGCGCGGCATCACGAATGTCCTGGTCGATACGGCGGGTCGCCGCGACCTGATGCACATGCGTTTGACGACCCCGACGGCGTTCGTTCGCTGGGTCGGCGCGAACGAGCCCCAATTGGATCGTGCGCGCCTCGCTGAGTGGGTCGAACGAATTTCTCAGTGGAAAAAAGCCGGTTTGCAGAAGCTCTTTTTCTTCGTTCACCAAAACGAGGAGCAGGAATCCCCCGCCCTCGCCGCGTATTTCATCGAGCGGCTCAACAAAAAGATCGGCACAGCCCTGTCAATCCCCAAGACTCTTGAAGCCAAAGGGCTTTCTTGAGGAGTCTCAGTTTGTGGCCGTGTCGATCGGCGCCGGCGGGAAATGCTCCGCGTGGCTCTCCCCGTTGCGGCCGAAATAGAGGACTCGGCGGCCCGTGATCTGCACGAAATACCCCACGCAGCCGGCAGTCGTCGTCTTGTGGATGAAGTCGAGATAGGTGTGCTCGTTTCGCTGGCTCTGCCGCACGGCAGCTTCCACGGCAGTTGGTGAAAACTCGGCGGCAATGGTGTGAGACGAATGGGGCGTGGCGACAACCAGTGAATCGCCGTCCGGCAAGTAGTAGGTGATTTCCTGGCGGCTGTAGTCTGCGTGGTACCGCTCGACGCCGATCTGAGCGAGCCGCGCGACGATTTCCGGAAAGGTCAATTCCCCGATCAGCGCCGCGCGGGCGCAGCTTTCCATCACCTGAGTTTGCTCTGCGTTCATCATTTTTCCTTGGCGGTTTTGAGGCCGGATTCAATCGACCGGCATGTTTCTCCATCCGTGTCGGCGCACAATGTCCTGGAGACAACCGATGAGCCGGGCTCTCTCCGACGGCTGCAGATGGCCGAAGAATTCGCGATCGTTTTTGTCGGCAAGTCGGGCCAGGACCGGCACGAGCTTTTTTCCCGCCGTCGTGAGTTTCACAGACTGATAGCGCCGGTCGCCGTCTGCAGACGACCGCACGGCCAGCGATTTACGGCAGAGCCGCTCGATCAGCTTGGAAACGGCCCCGCGCGTCAGGCCGATTTTCTCCGCCAAGTGGCTGGGATGCGCCGCTCCAGCGTCTAACATTTCCCGCAGCAGAACCCATTCCGCGACCGTGACGCCGTTCGCTTCGACCTTGCGGGCAAAGGCCTGCGAGACGTGGTTGGAGACGTACCGCAGCCAGTAACCCGCATGATCTTCCAGAGCGCTCGTCGATGTCATCGTTTCCGCCCCAACAGTTTCCTAGGAAACTATAGCGGCGAGTCGAAGTGCGGTCAATCAGAAAAACCAACGAAAGAAGACCCGAGCGACGCCAGGTGTCCGCGGATCTCGCAGACTCACGTCGCGCGGGATCTTTCCTGCGCGATCGCCGCGTCGCGTTCCGCATTCAGGCGGTTGACGAACTCGTTCGCCGGCCGGATTTCGAACGGGCCCATTTTCACGCCGGGATGTTTCGACATCAGTGCGATGGCGTGATTCAAATCGCGAGCTTCCAGCAGCAGGATGCCGCCCAGATATTCCTTGGTTTCCGCATACGGGCCGTCGGTAACGTCGACTTCGCCATCTTTCATCCGCAGCGTGACGGCTTTGCTGGCGAAGTCGAGCGCTTCGCCGCCGACGAAATGGCCGCCGCGCCGCAATTCGTCATCGTAGGCGAAGCACTCTTCCATCGTGCGGCGCCCGTCTTCCTGCAAAATTTCCGCGCACTTCGCCTCATCGATGTAGCCCAAACAGACAAATTTCATTCGAACGCTCCTGGGATGACTATCTTGCGAGACCGACTCGACCTGCACCGGCCGAACGCTTTGCCAATAGTCGAACGGGCCGGGCCGAAATCGACACGCTGGACAAAATTTGTTGAAAATCGGCGGGATCTCGCGCCGACACTCAATCGTTCTTCTTCCGCGCGCGGGCAGGCCGCACGGCCGTATTCAGCGCCACGGCGGCGAGAAACAGCTCTTTCAGCGCCTTCTCGGGGATCTTGTCGCCTTCCTGGAAGTCGATGGCCCGCCGCGTATTGCCTTCGAGACTCGAATTGAAGAGCCCGGCCGGGTCCGGCAGCGAGGCCCCTTTCGCGAACGTCACTTTCACCTTGTCTTTGTACGTCTCGCCAGTGCAGAGAATTCCGCTATGCGACCAGACCGGCACCCCCGCCGGATTGGAGGGCTTTCGCCATTTCACTTCCTCGACAGCTTCGGGATCTGCTTGCTGGATGAGCTGGCGAATGCGGGCCAGGGTTTGCATTCGCCAGTCGGCTGGGGATGCTTCGCTTTTTGCTTTCTTTGGGCGACTCGTGCTTTTCTTCATGCCTGATGCCACTGGGGTCATCAATTTCAATCGCTCGAGTCTCCCCTTGCGCTTCACGATGTTCTTGTAATCCCACTGGATCTCGATCGACTTCTCCAGCCACCGCTGGAGATCCTTCGCCGCGATCTGATCAACCGTGGTGTAACGGGCTTCGGCGGCTTGAAAACTGCCTTCGGGCGCCAGGCCCGGCTCGTCGAAAGACTGGCCGCTCCAGAACAGAAGGCGGATGCAGTCTTTGAGCTTGCTGTAGCCGGCAATTGGATTTCCGTCGAGGAACCACACGGGGTGCGCGTGCCAGATCTTGCTTTCCGCGCCCGGCAGATGCCGATCGATGGCCTTGGCGAGGGCGGCGCAGATCCGCTTGTCGCCGGCCGATTGGGCTGCGTTGTATGCCTGGATGTCCTTGGGGATCGGCATGCAATCATTCCTTCAATGAGCGGTGGAGCAGATGTTGGCGATGCGAAAGGATGGTGCCTCGTACTCGTCTGCTCACATCTTCTCACCCGGCAATTGGCTGGCTTGCCGCACCCAATCGACGAACTGATCCTCATCCAGCGATTCGTCCTCGCGAATGTCGAGGTAACGCACTTCCTTCTGCTTCGATTCGCCCGGCGGGCGCGGGCGGAGCGACGCTCCTTTAAAGAAGGCCACCTTGATGTACTTCGTGAAGCAGTGAATGCCGAGGAACCAGGTTTGGCCGTCGAGGCCGTAGAGGGGCGAGTTCCATTTGACGGCTTTGGACACGTCGGGGACGGTGCGCGTGATGAGGGCGTCGAGGCGCTTCCCGACGCCGCATTTCCAGCCGGGCATCGCCGCGAGGTAGGCCTGCACCGGAGCATCGCCGTGGCCCTTGGCGATCTGCGGGTTGCCGCCGGAGAGGAGTTTCACCGGCTGACCGGCTTTGGTTTTAGCCTTCGCGCCGGACTTCGCCGGAGATTTGGATTTGGCGGCCTTCTTAATGGCGTTGCCCGACTTTTTGGGAGGTTTAGCAGCCATGGGGTTTACTCCGATGCGGCCGGTGCGGACTTCGGAATCGTTGCGAAAGGAGCGTCAGCATAGCCAATGATGGAAAACCTGACGACGCAGTGCGATCATGATTTCTCATGACTATCGATTTCGACAAGGGATTGCCCCACGTGCAACGCAAACGGCTCGGACGCACGGGTCTGGAAGTCACTCAGCTCGGCTATGGCAGCATGGGCCTGCGCGGGCCGCGAACGTGGGGCGTGCGCGTCGTCGGCGACGAGGTCGCGGAAAAGATGCTGCATGCTGTGCTCGATGCCGGCGTTAACTTCATCGACACGTCGCCCGATTACGGAATCAGCGAGGAGCGGATCGGCCGCTTTCTCGGGGACCGCCGCCGGGAATTCTTTCTCGCCACGAAATGCGGCTGCGTCTACACGCAGCAGGAGGATCATCTCGCCATTGATCATGTGTGGCAGCCCGACGTCGTCCGACGCAATTTGGAGACGAGCCTGAAGCGGCTGCGGACCGATCACATTGATGTGCTGCAGTTCCACGGCGGCGACGCGGAAACGTTGCAGCGGGCCGGCTTGATCGACCTGCTGTGCCGGTTCCGCGACGAAGGTGTGATTCGTTTTCTCGGCAGTTCGAGTTCGCTGCCCCATCTGCCCAGACTGATTGAGCTAGGTGTATTCGATACGTTTCAGATTCCCTATTCCTGCCTGACGCCGCAGCATCACGAACTCATCCGGCAAGCGGCGGCGACCGGCGCGGGCGTCATTCTCCGCGGCGGAATCGCTCAGGGCGGACCGGAGGCCGAGATTCAACGGCCAGCTTTGAACGATGTGTGGAACGCAGCCCAACTGGATGACGTGTTGCCCGAGGGAATGAGCCGGGCGGAGTTGATCCTGCGTTACACGCTCTCACATCCCGATTGTCACACGACGATCGTGGGGACGTGCAATCCCGATCATTTTCGCGAAAACGTGGCCGCGACGTCGCGCGGTCCGCTCCCGGCCGATCTCTACGACAACATCACGCGTCGCGTGGATCGAGTTCCGTCATGACATCAGAAACTTTGCGGGTGACCGCATCGTCGGCCGACTGGCTGGAATTGGCCGATGGAGGACTCTTGCTTTGCGAACCGAGTTTTCTGGATGTGAAATTCGCCTGGAGTTGCTTCGAAGAGATACAGGCCATGACGCCGTGGCAACAACAGCGCGGCGTCTTCGGCCACCCGCAGCCCCGCTTGACGGCGGCGTACGGCGACGACGGGCTGACCTATCGCTATTCGGGAACGGACAACCCGGCGCTGCCGTGGACTAGGACGCTGCTGGAGATCAAAGCCCGGATCGAGGCTGTCGCCGGAAGATACAATTTCTGCCTGCTGAACCGCTACCGCAGCGGGGCCGACAGCGTCGGCTGGCATGCCGACGACGAACGGGGGTTGGGGAACATCATCGGTTCGTTGTCGCTCGGAGCGACGAGGACGTTTCGAATTCGGCACAACGCCAGCCGGGCGACACGCTCCTTCGAAGTCGCGCACGGCACGCTGATCGTCATGGCAGGGACGATGCAGCAGTTCTGGCAGCATGAAGTCCCCATAACCACTGCCCAGGTCGGCGAACGGATCAACCTGACGTTTCGCGGGCTCGATCCCGCTGCGTCCTGAGAGCATTCCAAAACCGCCTCTGGAGGAAGACGGAACGCGGAAGGACGCTGGCTCGAAGCCCACGGAGGAACGCGGACCAGAGTGTCGAGCGACCCTTCCTTCTGATCCGCGCGCGTCCGCTTCGTCCGCGTGGCGCAGTCCCGCGTTCCCGCTGTTTCTGCTTTCCGAGGAGCCCGGCGGAATCTCGAGAAAAAACTCGAAATTCTGGCGAACGTTTTCCACTAGGCGGGCGTCTCTTTGGAGGCGGCGATGATGGTCATCGCGGCCCAAGCCTGCAGAGTGCTACTTTCACGGTTTTGCGGATCATGATGCTTTCCCGGCGGATGTCCGATTGGCAACAGAGCGATACGAGTCGATTCGTGGCTTCCGCGAATCGTCGCGCAGCGCAACCTGTGCGCCGCAAATCCCGTGAGCAGATCGCCGGGATTTCGGGTCGCCAGGGTTTGCGCGGCGAGCTGTTTTCGATTGAAAACGGTCCGTACCCCCTGCGCACGTGACATCGGCCATAAGCCTTCCGCGAGCTTCTCGAAGCCCGGTGTCACGCAGAGGACGCCGGGCTTTTTCTTTGGCCGCGTGCACGCTGCGAATTTCGTTCGGGCTGGTAGCTGAGACGGTGTAGCGCCTGGCTGAAGACCAGGAGACAAGGATTCGAGCGCCTTCCAGCCCACAAGGGCACGGCCCTTGACCCGATACGAGCTACCGCTCGATTGGCGAAAGACCGCTCCCGTTGGTCGCTATTGAATGATGATTTCGGGCCCGTTCGACTTCTGGTGAGGTCGCCGGTCTTTCAAGCCGGCCAGGTTGGGTTCGAATCCCACACGGGTCGCTGTGGGTTGAGGGTGGAGAGTTGAGGGTTGAGGGTCAGAAAGATCGATTGTGGTCTACCTTGAACCCTCAACTCTCAACCCTGAACCCTCAACCATTCCCCGCCTGGTGGTGTAACGGCAGCACATCGTTCTGATACGGCGAAAGCGGTGGTTCAACTCCACCCCAGGCGATTGAAGGAGATCGAAAATGCAGCGCGAACTTCGGAGCAAACGTCGCCACGTCCTCGTTCGGGGTCGTGGTGTAGCGGCAGCACAGCAGACTTTTAATCTGCCCGGCGGGGGTTCGAATCCCTCCGGCCCCAATCGGTTGAGAGTTGAGAGTTGAGAGTTGAGAGTTGAGGGACAGAGCAGGCGAGTTCTGTTTGCTGACCCTCAACCCTCAACTCTCCACCCTCAACCTTATCGGCACTGGTCTTCTAGCGGCGAAGATTCCGCCCTCGTAGCGCGGCGACGTGGGTTCGAGTCCCACCCGGTGCTTTTTTGTTCGCGATGACGAACGGTTCGCGAAGGAACGTCTGTCGCGCGATGTGCGATGGAAGATCGATCTTTGACAATTCGGCCGGCAGTTTTCGTCCGCGAAGGACCTTGGCGGACCGTGGGAACATTGAACGCTCCCTCGGTTGTCGCCTAGCTCCTTCGCGGCAAGAACGCACCCATGACGTAACGGCAGCGTACCGTCTCGCCAGGGCGGAGGCGTGGGTTCAATTCCCACTGGGTGCAGTTTTGGTTGAGGGTTGATGGTCGAGGGTTGAGAGTCAGAAAAGTCGCTTCTTTCCGACCCTCAACTCTCAACCCTAAACCCTCAACCATCCCCAGCGTGTGGGAAAGTCTGGAGTTTCCGCGTGGCTTGGGACCACGAGACCGTCGGTTCAAATCCGACCACGCTGACTGAAAGGCTTGAGGCTTGAGACCTGAGGCTTGAGGAGATGTGCATTTCCGTTGTGCCTCACGTCTCAAGCCTCGGGCCTCAAGCCTTCCTGGAAGTCATCCGGCCGGATGAGGAGCCTGCCTCGAAAGCAGGTGCGGGGCGATGCCCCGTTGTGGGTTCGAGTCCCACGGCTTCCGCCTCGATGAACAACACGTGCGCTGGGCCGAGCGGCAGAGGCAGTGCACTTCAATCGGGGTCGGTAGCTCAGCGGCAGAGCAGGTGTTTGTTAAGCACCCGCGCGTGGGTTCGAGTCCCACCCGTCCCTCTTTCATTGCGGGGTAGTTTCTGCTGGTAGAAATCCGCGGCTTTGAACCGCGAGTCCGCAGGTTCGATTCCTGCCCCCGCAAGTGGTTGAGAGTTGATGGTTGAAGGTTGAGAGTTGGAAAACAGCGAACCTCGTGTCTGGCCCTCAACTCTAAACCTTCAACCGTACTGCGGGATCGTCTAATGGCAAGACACGACGCTCTGAACGTCGAGACGTTGGTCCGATTCCAGCTCCCGCAATTTGGTTGAGAGTCGATGGTTGAGGGTTGAAGGGCGGATGAGTCGCGAACCTCCGGTGTGACTCTCGACTCTCAACGATGTCTAGTCCCGTGGTTCAGCGGCAACAACGTCTGGCTTACAACCAGAATACGACGGTTCGAGTCCGTCCG
>CAZDGB010000144.1:0-2932 GCA_964504645.1 uncultured Planctomycetaceae bacterium
ACTCTATCCGAAAGAGGCCATTGCGATGACGAAGACGTGGTCCGACTCGTGGTTCCAGGAGCAAGGAACGCGTTTGTTCTACATCGTGCCGCGAAGATTGACCGACGAGGTGTTGCCGCTGCACGTGGAACCGTCTCCCGACGAAACGGTGCGCGTGCTGGTCGGCCGGATGGAACTGTTGCCGCCGATGGAGGAGCAGGCCTTGCTGGAGGCCGTTCACCAGAACGCGCTGGCCGTGCAGAAACGCGCGCAACAAGGCCAGAAGATCACCGATTTGCCGATTCCCCGGGAAGTCGCTCAACTCGGCCGTTTCGCGGAGCCGGCGCTGTCGCGCGTGCGCGAATTGATCAAGGACTCCGCGGATGCTGCGGAGGCACAGCGCCTCTTAAGAATGCTGCGCTCCAACCAATGAATTCCACGGTGACGTCTATCGCGGGCTATTAGACGGCGTGGCGTTCTGGAGACAAAAGCATTGATCCGCAGATTTCACAGATTTTCGCAGATTCAGGCGACGAATAGAGCGTTGCTGAACTCGTGAGACTTCAGCCCGGAACTCTCACGAGTTCCGCTACGGCAAGCCGGCAAGCGCTCTAGACGGTCTTTAATCTGCGTGCATCTGCGAAATCTGCGGATCACGCCTTTTGCCTTCCTTCATCCCCGCCGGAGTCGCGTTTCGGCGGCTCGACGGCGAGGTCTAAGATCATCAGCTTCTGCCAGATGTTCCGCGAGAGGCTGTTCGTCAGGTTGGAGAGTTGGTCGACCGCTTCCAACGCGACGGAGTCGGGGAACTCCTGCACATAGAGCGCTCCGATTTTGTTGATCAGCGATAACAATTCGCTGCAATAATCGAGATAGCGGCCCAGCTCGAACTGCGTCAATGTCCGCTGCGGCGACGACGCCGTCGGCCGGCCGCGCAGCGTGCTTTCGGGGTCTTTCGTCAGTTGGTGCATGTCGACGATGTGCGCCAGCGCGCGGAGTTCGCGAATGGCCGCCAACGCACGTTCCCGCTTCCAGCGATGTTCCAGCGTGAGCAGGAAGATCAACGCCGCGCCGAGAAACACCAGACTCCCCATGGCCGCTTCGAATGTCTGCACGAATTCCGTGACCTCGAACTCCGCTCCTTTTTCCGCGTGCACGTGTGGAATCACCACGGCGAGCACGCCGAGCATCACGCCGATAACGCTCATCACGGCGGCTCGCAGCCAATAGTTCGGCCGGCGGATCTGTTGCGAGCGGACGAGCGCCTCCTTGGCGATCTGCTCGACCTCCGCCGCGAGGTTCCGCAGCCCCGATTGCGGGAAACGCTCTTGAATGCGCGACAAGAGTTGCCGGGCCGTTTCGACGATGCGCTCCGGCCACAACTCGCGATAGCGCGACCGCCACGAGACGTCGGTCGCTGACGCGGCCGCTTTCGCGGGAGCCGAGGCCGTCGGTGGAGAATCAGCCATCAGAATCCACACCCGGTGAAGAAAGTTCGAGACATCGTAGCGGCGAACCGCCAATCTGTCAGCGATGAGCGTTGATGGGGAGAACGCACTCTCGTCGCTCGCGGATCACGCCCGGAGGGACCGGAAACCTGATTGACGCCTGGATCGGCCGGCGCGAGGATGGCGGGCATGGAACAGAAACCGCCTCCGTGGCTGAACTTCGCTCCCTGGTTGTGGCCCTGGCAGTTCGGCGACGTCTTGGCCATCGGGGGGCTTGGCATTCTCTGTTTGCCGGTTCTTGGGCAGTTAATGCCGTATCTGGAAGGATCCCGCACGGAAGCGAGAATCAGTCAAGCTCATATCGAAGTACAACGCCTCGCAGCCGATGCGAAGGCCCTAGGCACGTTGCCCACTAATGCCGATCGCGACCCGTGGGGACAGCCGTACCGTGTCGTCACGCTCGCGGACAACTCCGTTCGCATGGTGTCCTGCGGTCCCAATGAAGTCACCGTGCAGGATGGCCTCGACCAAGACGACATCTATTCCGATATGCCTGTGTCGCCCACGAAAGCGATTCTCCAGCGAAAACAACGGCAGATTTACATCGCCGTGAACGCAGCCGCCGGTCTGTGGATCGTGCTGTCGCTGCTTTATGTTCGATCGAGATTCTGGAAGCCGCTGAAGCCAACGATATCGAGACCTTGATTGGTCGAGGACATGTTTCCATCCGATTATCTTTAGCCCCGCAAGGGGCGTCGCAATGTAGCCAGGGATGAAGCTCCGACCGCTTTGGGGCGAAGCGGAACCCGTGGAAAGCTATCATCCGCGGTCCCCTCGCCCCCGAAGCGGGGGCGACGGGCAGGGGTGAGGGGGCGAGCGCTTCACGACGCCTCCAATTTTTCGAAATGGGCACTCAGCAAAGCTGACTAGGGCGGGCCAAACAGCGTCAACTGTCCGCCAGGAGCGGCGTATGCTCCTTGTCCAGGCTTGGAGAATACCAACGCTTGTGGCTTGGCTCTTTTAATTCGCGCAACGCCCGCAGGCGTTATTTTTGTACCGACTATCCAGATCGTGTTGAGATGCGATAGTGCAAGTAGATGCTCAATGCAGGAATCGGTGATTTGCGTATCATTGAGCATTAACCCGGTCAGAAATTCGAAACTGACCAGGTTGACGAGTTGCTCATCGGAGATGTCCCGCCCCTGCAAGAACACGGCCGTCACCCTCCCGTCCGCATTCCGGTTCACTTGATCCGGCCCGATGCCGAGTTCCGACATCGCCACACGCTCTTCCCAAGTGTATCTCAGTTGCGACCAGCATCGACCGTAGCGCCAATGCGCCGAAGGTTCGCTTGTAGGGTTCATCGCCCCGTCCTTTTTCTTCGTCGGTTTCAGCGGCGGCAACCGTTCGCCCCCCCCACCAAACCCCCACCCCCCCCGCGGGGGGGGGGGGGCCCGGGGGAAAAGCCCCCCCAACCCAAAAAATACCCCCCCCCCACCCCACCA
>CAZDGB010000144.1:2942-17458 GCA_964504645.1 uncultured Planctomycetaceae bacterium
GCGGCAACCGTTCGCCCCCTCACCCTAACCCTCTCCCCCGCGGCGGGGGAGAGGGGACCGGAGGAAACTGCCAGCCTAGCGAACTACTTCGCCAGCGACACGCAGACGATTTCTTTATCGTTGCGAGCGAAACAGCACTTCTCGGCAAAGGCGGGGTGGCTCCAGACGACGTTGCGGCCGAAACATTCACCGGTCGGCTCGAGGATGTGGAAGCGGCTGACTTCGGTGTATTTCTTCGGTGTGAGCTTCGCGAGAATCAGATCGCCGGTCTCGCTGAAGAGGAAATACTTCTCGCCGTTCTTCACGAGGAACGCCGTGCCGTGGCCGCCGCGGTTTTCGCCGGTCGTGGGGAGGTTCGTTTCCCAGATCCGTTTGCCGGTGGCGAACTCGACGGCTCGCAGTTGCCCCCCTTTGCAGTCGACGCCGTACATCACGTCGCCGTCGACGAGCGGCGTGCTGTTCGCGCAGTAGACGGCATTCTTCGGCGTGCCGGTCCAGGCGACTTTCGCGGCGGGTTTGTTGTCGTCGAGTTTGAACAGCGCCCCGACTTCGCCGATGCCGCTGGCGAACAGGAAATCGCCCGATTTCCGCGGCATCATGATCGACATGTTGTAGTTCGGCTTGAGCGGCTTCGACCAATACTCTTTGCCCGTTTCGGGATTGAGGCTGTGGATCGCGTCCGGCGTCCATTCGATGAGTTGCCGCGTGCCGCCAGCTTCAATGATCGACGGCGGGCAGTAGCCGGCGTCCTCGGAACTCGACAGCGCTTTCCAGAGTTCCTTCCCCGTGTGCTTGTTGAACGCCACGACGACGCTTCCCTCGCCGCCGACCAGGCAGATCAGTTTGTCGCCGTCAACCAGCGGATGGCCGCTGAAGCCCCAATGCGGCGCACTCGTGTGATACTCCTGCTTCAAATCCTTGGACCACAGGACTTCGCCCTTCGCGGCGTCGAAGCAAAAGAGATTCCCTTCCGCGCCCAGCGTGTAGACACGGTCGCCGTCGACCGTGGGCGTCGTCCGCGGTCCGCAAGCGTAGGAGATTTTGTAGGGACAATCGTAGGCGTGCTGCCAGACTTCCTCGCCCGTCGCGGCGTCGAGGCAGAGGACGCGTTCCTGTCCCTGCAATTCGTTCTTCTGTCCGGGATCGTTCTTCGCCTCGCCGCGCTCGACGACGTAGTCGGTGACATAGACCTTGCCGTCCGCGACCGCCGGCCCGGCGTAGCCGCCGTGAATCGGCGTGCGCCATTTCACCGAGAGCCCGCTGGCGGGGAATTCGTCGACGAGGCCGGATTCATGCCACACGCCATCGCGTGTCGGCCCCATCCATTGCGGCCAGTCGTCGGCGGGCAGAACGGACACGGAACAAAGAAACAAACTCAGCACAGAGGCGAAGCGTAGAGTCATCGGACACTCCCTTTGGTGTGATGATGGGAGAATTATAGCAGGCGAGTCAAAAGAGGTTTGTCTGCGAATGCGCCCGGAAACGGGCATTCGAAACAAACGCGTTTTACCCATCCTTTTCAAAGTGACGAAAATCGGTTTTTTTACCTGTTCGGCAATGCGCCGACTGCACGCCAAGCGTCAGCTAACGCACGATAACGCGCAGCGAGCGTCACGTTCGCGACACGATAGTGAATAGAAACAGCACACGCGGAGGCATTTCGCGGAGTTCGTCAACACGGCGAAAAGTGCGATTTTCCCGGGAATTTTCACCAACTTGGGCGCAGGCCGTCCTTTAAACCCCGCCAAAACAGGGTTGGAACGCCCCCCTTTTTAAGTTCGCGGCGGAATTCCTCGACACGGCGCGGCGCAACTGCAAGCAATCCGGTCAGAACCGGATGCCGCCGCGGATGATGAGGCCGTCGGAGACGTCGAAGTCCGGCACGGAGTTCTTGAAATCGACCTTGCGGCCGAAGACCCAGCCGGCTTCGATGTACTTGGTGAAGCCCTTGTGGTCGCTCCGCATGCCGAACGTCACGCGATAATCCTGGTACTGCACGCGGTTGTGGTCATTGGTCGGCGTCTGCATCTGGAACGCGTCGACGTGGTATTGCCCCTGCAGATAGAGCCAGTGCCGGCCCCACCAGAATTCTCCTAGGTAGCGGCTGATGCGGCCTTCCGGGAACAGGATGCGGAATTCCCAGAGATCGTCCGGGCGGTAAATCACACCGGCATAGGGGATGATGATGTTCTCGACGCGGTCGAGGTAGCCAGCCCCCAACACGCCGGTCCATTGCGGATTGAAGCGGTAATGCACCACGATGTTGCCGTCGAGATTGATCGACTCGCTGGCGAGGCTGCTGCGGAAATCGGAGTTCACGCTGGGATTGAAGTTCGCCTGCCAGCCCCACGGACCGAGCCAGTCGGGACTCGCCAGTCCCAGGTTGACGCCCAGCCGAAAGAAGTCGCGGGTGAACGAATCGCTGGCATTCCAGTGCCGGTAACCGAACTGCGGCGTGACCGAGAACAACAGCTCCGGCTTCACCAGTTGGTTGTAAACCAGTTCGGTGTCGACCTCCAGGATCGAGAAATTGCCGACGTCCGGGCTGGTGTGAGCGCTCGGCAGATAAGCGATGTCGAGCTTCGGCGTCCAACCCACTCGGTACGGCTGCGGACTATTCGAGTTGTAGAGCGGCCCGGGCAACGGCGGCGGGGGACCGAGCGGCGCCGGTTCGCCCGGCGTCATAAAGGGATCGAACGGCGTCTGCGAGAAGAGCGGATTGTACGGCGTATAGCCGGGCTGGTTGGAACTTGGCGGCGGCAAGAGCGGCTCGCCGTCGGGAGATTGTCCCCGCGCCTCCACGTCGAAAGGCGATTGCAGCGAGAAGAAGCCCTCGCCGTCTTGCGTCTGGCCCAGCAGGCAGGCCCACACGACGCAATAATGAAGTGGAGACACCGCGGATCGCCTTCCCTGGTGACGGTGATCGGTCCGGACGGCGGCCCGGGGGCCCTCCGGCGCAGGCGAATTCTTCAGAATTCCGCCCGACCGTCAACAGCAACTTCGGCAGATTCCGCCGCAGGAGGCGTTCGACCGGCAAAAAAATACCACTGCAAACCCGCAAGCGTGGATTGATCGTCTGGCGTCAATCCACGCTTGTGAGTTCGCAGCCCTCGATTATTTGCTGTAACCGAGTTCCGCGATCACGTTGTACAGCTCATCGAATGTGATGAACCGCCGGCGATGGCGGAGCTTGTACTGGTCGACGGCTTGGGCCAGCTCGGCGACTTCCGGGCGGAGATAGCTGTCCGACGATTTGAACTGCCGGCGTTCCGGTCCCCCTTCGCGGGTGCCGCTCGAAGCGCGGCGATCGACGAACGTCTCGGACTTCGGTTCTAAGAGCGATTGCATTACCATGACTCCGGAGGTGACTGTGCCCAAGTAACCCTAGGTCACATTTCGGAAGTCGGCAAATCCGAATGCAACGATTTGTGGATAGGAAGTTTTGTAGGGTTTGCCGAGTCTTCGAGGCGAGCCGTCGAGGAAGTCGGTGAATCGGTTCGCCTCGCGGACTCGGCAAACCCTCCATGAAAGCGGTTCGATGACGACGAAAGTAACGATTCTCGGCAGCGGCGCGATGGCGACGGCTTGCTCGATTCTGCTCGCCGAGCATGCCGATCAGGACGTGACGATCTGGGCGCGCAACGCGCAGCACGCGGAGCAGATGCAAGCCGACCGCGAAAACCGCCGGCTGCTCCCCGGCGTGCGTCTGCCCGACCGGCTGACGATTACGGCCGACAAAGGCGCCGCGCTGCGGGACGCGAATTATCTGGTCGCCGCGATCCCCACGCAGTATCTCCGCGCCACGCTGGAGGAACTGCGGCCGTCCCTGAACTCCAGCCGCCCGCCGATTATCAGCGTCATCAAAGGGCTGGAGAACGAGACGTTCATGCGGCCCAGCGAGATCATCGCGGAAGTCCTCGGCAACCGGGCCGTCGTGGCCCTCAGCGGCCCGAGCCATGCGGAGGAAGTGGCCCGCCGCTTGCCGGCCACCGTCGTTGCGGCGAGTGGCGACTTGTCGCTGGCACGGCAAGTCCAGCGGATGTTCAACACCGAGCGGTTCCGCGTCTACACGAACCTCGATCTCATCGGCGTCGAACTTGCCGCAGCCCTGAAGAATGTGATCGCCATCGCCACCGGGATTTCGGATGGACTCGGTTACGGCGACAACGCCAAGTCGGCGCTCATGACCCGCGGACTCGTCGAAATGACGCGGTTTGGCACACGCTTCGGCGCGGAAGCCGCGACGTTTTCGGGTCTGGCTGGCATCGGTGACTTGATCACGACGTGCGTCAGCCCGTTCGGCCGCAATCGCAAAGTGGGCGAACGCCTCGGCAAAGGCGAGACGCTGCCGGAGATTCTCAAATCGATGGAAGCAGTCGCGGAAGGCGTGGCAACCGCACGGAGCGTGCATGAAGTTGCCGAGCAGGAAGGGATCGACATGCCGATTACGTCGGAAGTCTACCGCGTCCTGTTCGAAGGGAAGACGCCGCGCGAGGCGACACATTCGCTGATGCTGCGGCCGCTCCGAGGCGAATGAAGACGCCCGGGGATTGCTATCCCTGGGCGTCCACGAGTTGCGCGGCGCGAGGCTCGGCCGTCATGCCCCAGAGTTCGCCCATCGGCGCCTGCGGAACGAGCGGCAGTTCCTGCTTGCCCACCACGGTCGTCCGCTTCTGACCGTCGACGCCGAACCAGCGCAGCATTGTGGCCGGGAGTTCGCCCAGTTCGACCGGACGGTCCACGGGATAGGCTGCGATCTCGTCGCTGGCGCCGATGACCTGGCCGCCGATTGTGCTGCCGCCAGCAACGAGGGCCGACCAGCACTTCGTCCAATGATCGCGGCCCCCTTGCGCGTTGATCTTCGGCGCACGCCCCATCTCGCCAACGGCGAGGACGAGCGTGTCGTCGAGCAGTCTCCGCTGCGATAAGTCATCCAACAAGCCAGATAAGGCCGCATCAAACGCTGGGCACAGCCGGTCGCGGCAATCGGCAATGGTCGCGGGGCCGCAGTGAGCGTCGCCGTGGGCATCCCACGTCAGCTTGTCGCCCAGTTCATCGAACAGATTGACCGTGACAAACGGCACGCCGCGTTCGACGAGCAACCGCGATTGCAGCAGCAATTCGCCGAACCGCGATGATCCGTACATCCGGCGCGCGGCGTCCGGTTCCCGCTGCATCAACTCGGCGAGTGGTTGTGCGAACAGACTTTCGCCATTCGTCGATTCCTGACCAAGATAAGCCGTGCTGCCCGCGATGCGCAACGGCCGCGGCAACACGACGGAAAACGGCTTCACGGCGTGTTCCGTGAAGGCATTCTCGGCCACCGTGCCGACCGGCGCAAAGCGCACGCCTTTGTGAGAAAGCCGGCCCGTTTGCAGGATCTGCAAACCGGTCTCGTGCGTGGGAGCCGCCGTATGGTACAGCGAACGAATCAGACTGAACTGCTGCGCCCGCTGGGCGAGTAGCGGCAGAGTTTCGCTGAGCGAGATTCCCGGCACGGACGTTGAAATCGCACTCAACGTGCCGCGGACATCCTGCGGAGCGTTCGGCTTGGGATCGAACGTCTCCAACTGGCTGGGGCCGCCCGTCATTAGGACGAGGATGCAATGCTTGCGGCTGGAGCGTTGGAGAAAGTCGGCCCACGCCGCCTGATCCGACAGCGACAGCCCGACCACGCCCAAACCGCCGGCCCCGAGGAATTCTCGTCGCGAGACCGAATCTTCCGACCGTTCCAATTGCGGCTCCGCCGACAACGTCGTTCCCCCCAAAAACAACCGTGACAGCCAGGACGTGTACATCACACTCTACCACCCCGAGGTCGCGGACGGAAATGAATTTCCCTGGATGAAACCCGGCATAGCTCTGAAATCCGGGCTTCGACTCTCCCAACATCGGACGGCGTCCGGAAACCGAACCGGTCAATACTGCCGATGGACGCCGATTCCCCCGCTGGCTGTCCATCGCTGTCGATTGTTCGTATCTTGAGGCAATTCGAGGTCGCGCTATTCCCTCAAAGCCGGGCGGCAGCCAGATGATTCTTGAACTTTTCAAACTCGACGGACGAGTCGCCGTCGTGACCGGAGCGGGCCGCGGACTCGGCCAGGCGATGGCGGTCGGTCTCGCCGAGGCCGGCGCCGACGTGGCAACGATTACGCGTTCGGGCGATTGTGTAGAGACGGGCGAGCGGGTGCGGGCTGCCGGACGCCGCTTCTGGGAATGGCAAGGCGACTTGGCAAAGCCTAACGACCGCATCGGCTTGATCGATCGCATCGTCGAGGAGACAGGCCGCATCGACATCCTCGTGAACAATGCCGGCATCTCGGGACGGTTTCCGCCGGAGACGTATCCGTTCGACAATTTTCGCGACGTGATGGAGGTCCATCTGTTCGCGGCGTTTGATCTGTCGCAGCAGGCGGTGCAACACATGCTGCCGCGCGGCCGCGGGAAGATCATCAACATCGGTTCGGTGATGAGCTACGAAGGGGGCTGGAACATTCCGGCCTATGCCGCCGCGAAGCACGGCATCGCCGGGCTGACGAAATCGTTGGCGAACTCGTGGAGCCGACAGGGCATCAACGTGAACTGTATCTGTCCGGGCTACTTCGAGACGCCGCTCGCCGACATTCTGCAAGACGACCCGGTGCGTGGCCCGCAATTGTTGGATCGCATGCCCGTGGGCCGCTGGGGAAACCCCGACGAACTCGCCGGCACCTGCGTGTTTCTCGCGTCGGACGCGTCGAACTACATGCACGGGAGCTGCGTCGTCATCGACGGCGGGTGGTTGAGCCGGTAGTCAGTTCGTGAAAACGCTGCGAACTCGCAAGCGACCATCGAAGATCGCTTGCGGGTTCGCAGCGTTTTCTATGCAACGTCCGCCCCGCGATTTCGCCCCGCGACAATGCGCACGTCGAGATTGTCCCACGGAATCACACGGTTTGCGGCGACCTCATGGACGCTGCGTGCGATCTCCTGCGCGGCGTCCGCATCCCGACACGCCACAAAGAGCGTTGGCCCCCAACTCGTCTGGCCCGAACAAGGGTGATGATTGTATGGGCTCCCCGACACACTTTGCAGACGCCATGCCAACTGCTCCATCCGCCAGTCGGCGAAGATGCCCCTTTGGACCGGTGCGAAATACTCTCCAACGCCGACCCCGAACCAAAAGAGCGCCTCGCCGAAATCGTCGAAGTCGCGAGCCGTGGCGGAATCGATCACCCGAGTTTGCAACCCGAGCAATTCTCGCAGAGTCGCATTGGACAGCGGCGGCAGCTCGCGAAACGCCTGCCGCTCCGCATCGCCGTACAACCCGACGTAATCGCGCGGCGTGACCAGCACAAACCGCCATTCAGCCGGAAAGTCGCAGCGCTGCGTGACGGAGGAGAGC
The DNA here is from genome assembly GCA_964504645.1 of uncultured Planctomycetaceae bacterium. GTDB lineage: Bacteria > Planctomycetota > Planctomycetia > Planctomycetales > Planctomycetaceae > CAZDGB01. The sequence continues at coordinate 10,327 of CAZDGB010000144.1, forward strand.
GATCCGTCCTCCGCCAGAGTTCCCTGAGAGATCAGCCCGCCCGATTCGAATCCGATCGTGCCGATGGCCGATCGTGCGCCGCGGCCCGATCGTCGCGCGAGTTCGGCAATCGGCGGGGTGATCTCGCCGGAAAGACGGCTTATTGCCGCAGCCAGTGCCAAACCGAGTTGTGTTCCCGAGCCCAGCCCTGCATGGGCCGGAATCTCCTGCTTCACCGTGATTTCCACGGGAGCGCTCGGGCCGGTCTCACGAAGCCGCGACAGCGATTCCTTCAACCGCAAAATCGTTTCCGGAGTGGGATGAAAGGAGTCGGCGGCGGCTTTGCGGACCGTCAGCGCGAACCCCGGCTGGTCGATCATCAGCCCGATGCCACCGTACGTCCGCCGGCTCGGTTCGCCGGCGACCAGCAGTCCGAAATGGAGCCTCGCCCCCGTGGCGACTTGAACGCTTTCCGTCATCCCAGCAGCATGCCTTGGACCGGCGTGTAACGCAATTCCGTTCAAGAAATGAACCGCATTTCCGCGGGCTGTTTTGGGGTCCGCGCGGTGATAGAATCGCAGATAGTCCCATATTGCTCTCCGTCCAGGAGTTGCAGCATGCGCTCGCTCAACACCACCCCGGTTTTGGCCGTTCTGTTCGGCATGAGTCTTACGATCACCCGCGCCGACGAGCCGGTCGATCCTGTCGCCGCGCGAAAAAAGGCGGTGGAGAACGCCATCCATTGGATGCAGGATCGCGGCGAGACGTGGAAGGATTCCCGCCAGTGCGCCTCGTGTCATCATGTGCCGCTGATGACCTGGGCGATGCAGGAGGCCCAGCGGCACCAGATCGCCATCGATGAAGAGCTCTATAAGGAGACCACCGCCTGGTACTACACCGACGGCGACCCCGCCAAACTGTTCAACAAGTTCAATCCCGAGGAAGAGGAATACCAGAATCCTCTGTCGCTGGTGTCGGTCTATGCATTGCTATCGGCGACCAGCGATCCTAAGGAACCTGAGCACCGGCCATTCACCGTCAAGATGCTGCAAGGCATCATCGACGCTCAGGAGGCCGACGGAAGCTGGAAGGGCTTTTTCGGCCGCAGGCCGATCATGGCGTCACGCGAGGCGTTGACGGTGTGGCTCTACAACTTGACGAGTTGGCCGAATCAGCCGGATGAGCTCCGCGCGATGGTCGCTCCGATGCGAGCGAAAGCGCTCGACTGGCTGAAGACGCATCAGGAGGACGGCGAGTCGCATGTGCTGGCGCTGCGGCTGTGCCTGCTGGCGGGCCTGGGCGACCAGCCGGAGGAAACCGCCGCGCTCATCGAACGACTGATCAAACTGCAGCGCGAAGACGGCGGTTGGAGCCAGACTGAAGCGCGGGCCAGCGACGCTTACGCCACCGGCCACGTTCTGTACGCGTACCAACTGGCCGGCGTCGATCCGAACGGCGAGACCATGCGGCGCGGCATCCAGTTTCTACTCAAGACGCAAACCAAGGACGGCTCGTGGCTGATGATTTCCCGCGAGAACCCGCCGCTGTTGACGCACGCCGTTTCCGCCGTGACGTTCAAACCGGTTCTAATCAGCTCGGAGCCAAACACGGGCGGGGGACGAAACGTCGAGCCGATTTCGTTCGTCGCCACGGCGTGGGCGACGGTGGCGTTGGCCAGAACGTTGCCGTAAATTGTCGGCACCATGCCGCCCGCAATTTTGCCGACGCCCGCCGGCCGACTCGTCATCGAGAACGGCACGGTGATTTTGCCTGACCGTCTGATCGAAAATGGATCCGTCGTCATCCAGGACGGGCGCATCGAATCCGCCGGCAAGCGGACGGCGAAACGAGCATCCGCGGAAATCATCGATGCCCAGGGCGGCTACATCGCCCCCGGCTTCGTCGATCTGCACGTGCACGGCGGCGACGGGGCCGATTTCATGGACGGAACCCCCGACGCCGTGTGCACGGCCTGCCGCTGCCATCTGCGTCATGGCACGACGACGATCTTTCCCACGACGACCACGGGATCGCGCGAGCAATTGACGGCGATGTTGGAGGCGTGCTCTTCGGTGCAGCGCGGGTGGACTCCCGCCGACGGCGCGCGGATCGCCGGCGTTCACTTTTACGGGCCGTACTTCGCGCCGGACAAAGTCGGCGCGCATAGCCTCGCCGGTCAGCGCGAGCCCGACCGGGACGAGTATGTTGCGCACTTCGCGATCCGCAACCAGATCGTCGGACGGAAGCGGGCGTCGGAATCTTTGATCCGCATCGCCACCTGCGCTGCGGAGTTGCCCGGCGCCGTAGATTTCTATCGCCACGCCGCTAAGCAGCAGTGCCTCATCACCTGCGGGCATTCCAACGCCAGTTGGAGTGAGATGCTCGCCGGGTATCGCGCCGGCGTCCGGCACGTCGATCACTTCTGGAGTGCGATGAGCTCGGTGGCGTCGCTGCGGATTCGGCTCGGCACGCCGATGCAGGCCAGCATGGAGCAGTTCGTACTCGCCTATCCCGAGATGAGCACCGAAGTCATCGCTGACGGCTGCCATCTCTCGGCGGAACTGCTCGAATTCGCCTACCGCATGAAAGGAGCCGAGCGGTTGTGCCTGGTGACCGATTCCAGCCGAGCCGTCGACCAACCGCCTGGGAAATACCGCATCGGCCCCGAATCGGACGGCAACTGGTTCGTGAGCGACGGCGAGGTTGGCCGCATGCCGGACTTGAGTGCGCTGGCCAGCAGCGTTGCCGGGATGGACCGCATGGTCCGCACGGCGGTAAACTTCGGGAAGATTCCGCTCGTCGACGCCGTCCGTATGGCGAGCCTGACCCCCGCCGAGCGTGCCGGCGTCGCCGGTTCCGTCGGCAGCCTATCGTCCGGCAAACGCGGCGACGTCGTGATTCTGTCAAAGCGTTTGCAGATCAAGCGTGTTGTTGTCGCTCCCTGAAGGAGATCCGATGCCACACGTCTCATTTCGCGGCGGCAAGCCGATTCACGAACGTTCGGACCGCGAGATCGTCTGGATATTCATCGTATTTCCTGTGCTATTGGGCACCGGAATCATTGCGATGATTGTCGTCTCTCTGTTGCGATTCCGCGACTCGTTCACGGCGAAAGACGGCTTGAGCGCCGCGTGGGGAATTCTGCTGGCGGCGGCGCTGATGATCGGCCTGCCTTGCGCCGCACATCAGGAATGGCAGCGGCGAAAGCGGTTCGGCACGAAGTCTACTTCACCTCCGCCTGAGCATCCCGCGTCAACTGATCGATCTCGTCCTTGATCAGTTGCAGTTTCTCTGCGTCGAGATAGCGGTCGATCAACTCGCTGACGTCCTTGCACAGCCGCTCGATGCGCGTTTGAGCGACGCGGTCCTTGCGCTGCCGCGCGGCGTTCACCGCGGCAACGCGAATCCCCGCGAGCTTGGCGGTGAATTTCTCTTTCGCCGGCAATCCGTCGATTTGCTGCCGCAGCAACTTGACGCGTTGCCAATCCCCCTTCTTCGAGGCGCCACGCGCCGCGGCGATCAGCGTATTCCGCTCGGCGACAAGATTGACCAATTCGCTTTGCAGGCTTTGCAGCTCGCCCTCAGCCTGCAGCCGCACGCTGTCGTCGGGCACGTCGAGCCGCAAAAACGGCAGGCTCCCCGGCACGAACGGCACGCGGGCCAGGAGCAATTCGCCGCTGTAAATGTAAATCCAGATTTGTGGATGCCGCGGGTCGGGCGTCAGCGTGGCTTCGCCGAGTCGATCGGTGAAGAGTTCCGTGACTTCGTCTTTCGCTTCCTCGTTCTCGTCCTGTTTATCTTCCTTGCCTTCGCTCTTCGGCGGCGCGAGTTTGGGACGCAGTTCCAACCGATACCCGGCCAGCGTCCGCGCGGGCTGGTTCTGCACGCCTATCTGTAACTGAGTCCGGGGATAGACCGGCCGGGAGACGACGGCGACTTTCTCGATGCGGCCGCGCGTCTTGCCGGCGAGCGGATTGCGCAACCCGCTCAGGCTCGTCCCCTCGGCCAGCGGGCCTTGGAGGGAATCGAGCCGGACGTACGTCCACGGTAATTCCTGCTTTTTCTTCAGCGACTTGTCCCGGTCGTAGTACATCAGCCAGGGAATCAGAGAGTCGCCAGGTTGGAACAAGGCAAACGCCGGGTCTGCCGGGGCCAGGTCTCCAGCGCGGACGCGGACGCGGACCGCCTGCTGATCGACGTGATCCACCAGCACCTGCGGCCGGAAGAGGTTCCAGCAATGTTGAACGATGCGGCCCGCGGTCTCTCGCGGCTCGTAGAATGCCGACGCGTGCACCGGGCTGAGCCAGTCGAACTGCGGCTGCCACGCGCGCACCGCAAGTTCGCGCCGCGCGGCGGAATCGCGCACGGTGACGGCGAACCAGCAGTCGACGCCGCCCTCGGCAAAGCGTTCCCGCACGTCGGCCATCGTCCACCGCTCCAGTACCTTGGCTTCGGGGCGAACGACGTCCGATAGCGTTTCGATTTCCGTCGTCCAGAGCGAACCGACCGATCGAGCTAGCACCTGGGAAAGTTCGCGATTCAGCGGCGACGCATCCTCCGCCTCCTGGGCGATCAGAATCCGGACGCGATACGGCTGCGACTCCAGCGACACCGGATAATCGGCCAGCGAGACCTGCGCCTCATCTTGCGCCAGTGCTTGCCCGACGAAGACCGTCAGCCAGAATACGAGCCATGCCGCGCGCATCAGGGGTTCTCCGTCGAATACCACGGATGCACGATCCAGCGCTCGAAATCCTGGTACGGGTTGGCGAACTTCTCCGGCAGCCCCACGACGTTGCGGCGAAAGAGGCAGTATTCGTCCACTTCCCACAACGGAATCCACCAAGCGTCGACCAAGAGGTCGCCTTGCAGTTGGTGAAGCACTTGGAGTGCACCGCTCCAACTGGGAGAACGCTCTAGATCCATCAGTTGACGCCGCAACCGCTCCGGGAAAACGTGCAGCGACTGCACCGTCGCGCTGGAGTCGAGCGACAGGAACGGCCACATCTCAACGAACGGCTCGCGGAACTGCAGCGTGCGATACGCCAAATCCCAGCTTTCTTCACGGGATTCGATGGGCACGACCTCGATGCCGACTCGCTTCCAATGGACGATCAGCGCGTTCACCACGCGGCGGACTTCCGCTTCGGGCGGGCACGCGATTCGCAGCGGCGGAATCGCGCCGCCCAATTCCTTGCGGGCCGTGGCCGCGAGTCCGGCCGACCGGATTGGCTCGTATTCGGGATGCGGCAAGAGACGATTGTATTCGGGCGTCGTTGTCGCGAACGGGCTGGACGTCAGCCGCGCCACGGCCGTTTCTGCCGGCACTCCGGGCAGCAACTCTTCTCGCAATAATTTCTCGCGTGGCACCGCGTGCAGCAGCGCCCGACGCAGTTGCCCGTTCTTCAGCGGCGCGCTGTGCGGATGGAATTGGATCAGATGCGACACGGGCTGCGAATACGGCAGCACAAAGAACCGCGGATCGTCTTTCAACGCGGCAAGATCGAGCGGATCGACCGACGGAATCGCCGAGATTTCCCCGCGCTGCAAGGCTTGCAAGAGATGCTGCCAATCGTCGTACTTGCGCTCGACGATCTCGGCCAGATGCCGCTGCTTGACCGAAGACGGTTCCGGCCGCAAGCGGATCGCCCGCAAGCTGCGGTCGTCGTCCGTCACGGCATAGAATCGCTGCCCCGCTTCCAGTGCCTCGGCGGGCAAATCAGCGTTCAAATCGCGATCCTCGCCGGAGATCGACAGCGGCCAGCGGAACATCGATTCCAGCCGCAGCGGCGGACGGCGAAAACGCAGCGCGATTTCGTAGGGCGATGGCGTCGCCACGCTGATCACATTCGACTCCAGCCGCTGGTCGTAGAACGACGAGTGCGGGTCCAGGCGGGCCGCCAATTCCGCTGCCAACGTCGACGACGTCAGCCGGGGCCGCGTCTCCCAATCGGCGCGGTCGCGGCGGATGGTGAATCGGACTTCGCGTCCCAGATCGGCGGGCTCCCACGATTCACATGGCACCGAGTGGAAATGCGGGCCGTCCTCGTCGAAGCGGTTGATCTCGAACCACGACAGCGCGGTCAACTGATTCCATCGCTCGCGGGCCCGCGTGAGGAAGGGATACGGCGTGGGATCGGACGGAAGATGCAGCACCCCGACGCGCAGCATCTGATAACGCGTCGTCAAATCGCGGTGCAGGTCTTTGAGCCCGAGGGTGTCCGGCCAGATGCGGGCGGCGCGGTCGACGAGATCGCTGGCTCGATCGGCGTGTCCTTGCGACGCCGCAGTTCGCGCCGCATCCATCTCCGCCGCCGTGCGCCGGGACAGTTCGGCGGTCCATTTTTCGTAGGCCGCATGCTGTGGTTCCCGCGCCGCGAGTCGCCGGAGAAAATGCCGCGCCTTGCGGAAGTCGTTCGACTCCAGCGATTGAGTCGTCAACTGGTCAATAGCTTGTCCGGCCAGTGCCGAGAGTCCGGCAAATTGCGGGTCCTTGGCGTAGAGTTCCTCCGCGAAGCGCCACGCAGCTTCTGCATCGTCGGTCTCCAGCTTCAGCTGCGCCTCTTTCAACAGCAGTCGATTCGCCGTGCGATTGTAACCGGGCCAGTTTTTATGCCGGCGGTCGAGATACACGAGCAGTTCGAAGGCTAGTGCCGTCAGCCCTTCCTGCACGCACTTCTCGGCGCGCTGCAGAACGTGGTCCTCGTGGTGGATGATCTGCTTGATGTGCCGGGTCTCGACCGCGTAGTCGGGGTCTTCCTCTTTTTCGAGCAGCGTCACCTGCAGTTTCGTCAGATCGCGGCGGCGCTGTTTCAGGTCTTCGTTTTCCTGGCTGTTTTTCGGCTTGACGTTGGCCAGCCGGCGCAACTCCTCTTCCATTTGGGAGAGCGTATCGGGCCGCGGGCTGACTGGTTCGACGACCAGCACGTCCTCGTTCCGCAGCACGACCCAATCGACCGGCTTGCCGCGCAGCAGCGTCTCCGCGTCAGGAAGTTTCATCTCGGAGAACTTCGGCAGAACGCCTTCTTCCACTGGCGGTTCGTCCTGTGCACGGATTTGTTCGCCGCCGCAGAACAACAGGACGCACGCAGCGAGCCATAAACCTTTGACGTAGCGGAAGTCGTGAGACTTCCGCCGCATGTGACAAAGCGTC
>CAZDGB010000145.1:0-17318 GCA_964504645.1 uncultured Planctomycetaceae bacterium
ACAACGCGAACGTGCCGTTCGCTCAGTTTACGGTCGAGCAGCGCGCCGGCGACCGGCTGCCGAGCGCGACGCCGTCGCAAATCCTGGCGACGGGCTTTAACCGCAATCATCGCATCAACGACGAAGGAGGTAGCCTCGACGCGGAGTTCGAAGTCGAATACGTCGTCGATCGCGTCGACACCACGAGTACCGTCTGGCTGGGACTGACGGCCGGCTGCGCGCGGTGCCACGACCACAAGTACGACCCGATCTCGCAGAAGGAGTATTACCGGCTCTACGCCTTCTTCAACAACGTGCCGGAGAAGGGCATCGACGGCCGGCACGGCGCGGCGAAGCCGTTCATCGACGTTCCGAATCCACGCGTCCAGGCGCAGATCGCGGAACTGCGCCAGCGCATCCAGCAACTCGAAATGGCTGTGACGTCGGCGAAGGAAGCCGGCGCGCCGAACGAAGCGGCTGCGAAGGAAGTCGCCGCGCTGCAGGAGTCGCTGAAAAAACTCGAACGGAAAGCCGTCACGCAGGTGCAGGTGATGCACGAGTTGCCGGAGCGGAAGCCGACGTACCTCTTGAAGCGCGGCGTCTACGATCAGCCGGACCAAAGCGAGCCGATGCTCCCCGCGCTGCCGGACCGCTTTGGTTCGTTGCCGGCCGATCAGCCGGCGAATCGATTGGCCCTCGCGCAGTGGCTGGTCAGTCCGGAAAATCCGCTGACGGCCCGCGTGATCGTGAATCGGCTCTGGCAGCATCATTTCGGCGCGGGACTCGTCCGCACGCCGGAAGATTTCGGCCTCCGCAGCGAACGGCCTTCACATCCGGAACTGCTCGACTGGCTGGCGACCGAGTTCGTCCGCTTGAATTGGGACGTCAAGGCGTTTCACCGGCTGGTCGTCACCAGCGCGACGTTCCGGCAATCGTCCTACGTCACGCCGGAGTTGCTGCAACGCGATCCCGACAATCGACTGTTGGCGCGCGGTCCGCGGCGGCGATTGAGCGGCGCCGCGATCCGCGATCTGGCGCTGTTCGCTTCCGGGCTGCTCTCCGGCGCGATGGGCGGCCCGGCCGTCAAACCGTATCAACCCGCCGGGCTGTGGGAAGAACTCTCGTTCGGCACTGGCAAGACGAGCGTCGATTTCTACGTGCAGGATCACGGCGAGAGCCTGTATCGCCGCAGCCTGTACACGTTCTGGAAACGGACCGTCGCGCCGCCGGGCATGTCCGTCTTCGACGGCGGCGGGCGCGAGATGTGCCGCGTCAGCGTGGAAGTCACCAACACGCCGCTACAAGCGCTCACGCTGCAGAACGACGTGACATTTGTCGAAGCCGCCCGGCATCTGGCGCGGCGGATGCTGCTCGATGGAGGATTGTCGGCCGACGAGCAACTTGCCTACGGCTGGCGAATTGTGCTGACGCGGACTCCGCTACCGGAAGAACTCGCCGTGCTGCGCCGCTCGCTGGAGCGATACCGCGAAGAATATCGCCGCGATCCGGCCGCCGCCGAGAAGTTGGTCACCGCCGGCGAATCGCCGCGCGACACCCAATTGAACGTCGCCGAGCACGCCGCCATGACGATGATGGCGCACACGCTGCTGAATCTCGATGAAGCGATCGTGCTGGAGTAAGCAGGAGACGCCGATGATGAATGCATTCGTCCAACTCGAACGCCGGCGGTTTCTGGCTCAAAGCGCAACGGGGCTGGGTGTCGCCGCGTTGTCGACGTTGTTCGCGAACGAAGGCCGCGCGTCGGAAGGCCGGGCCGGGTTGCCGCATTTCACGCCGCGGGCCAAGCGGGTGATCTACCTCTTTCAAAGCGGCGGCCCGTCGCAGATGGATTTGTTCGACCCCAAGCCGGCGATGAAGGAGTATTTCGACAAGGATCTGCCCGACGACGTCCGACGCGGGCAGCGGATCACGACGATGACGTCCGGCCAGTCGCGGTTTCCCATTGCGCCGTCGATCTTTTCGTTTCAACAGCACGGCGAGAGCGGGGCGTGGCTCAGCGAGTTGTTGCCGCACACGGCGACGGTCGCCGACCGTATTTGTTTCGTCAAAACCGTGGTGACGGAAGCCATCAATCACGATCCCGCCGTGACTTTTTTTCAGACCGGCTCGCAGATCGCCGGCCGGCCCAGCATGGGAGCGTGGGCCAGTTACGGGTTGGGTAGCGAGAACGCCGATCTGCCGGCGTTTGTCGCCATGACGTCGCTCGGCACTGGCAACAAAAATGATCAGCCGCTGTACGACCGGCTGTGGGGCAGCGGGTTCCTGCCGACAACGCATCAGGGCGTCAAATTCCGCGGCGCCGAAGACCCGGTGCTGTATCTTCGCAATCCGCCCGGCGTCGCGGCGCAGCTCAAACGGAACATGCTCGACGATCTCGGCGAACTCAATCGGAAACGGCTCGGCATCGTCGGCGACCCAGAAATCGCCACGCGGATTGCTCAGTACGAGTTGGCGTTCCGCATGCAGTCGTCGATTCCGGAACTCGCCGATTTCTCCACCGAGCCGAAACATGTCCTCGACATGTACGGGCCCGACGTGCAGAAGCCCGGCACCTACGCCGCGAATTGCCTGCTCGCCCGCCGGCTCTCGGAGCGGGGCGTGCGGTTCGTGCAGTTGTTTCACCGTGGCTGGGACCAGCACGGCAATTTGCCGAAAGCGCTGCGCGGGCAATGCCAGGACACCGACCAGCCCTCCGCCGCGCTGATTCAGGACCTCGCCCAGCGCGGCTTGCTCGACGAGACGCTTATCGTCTGGGGTGGCGAATTCGGCCGCACGATCTATTGCCAGGGTGAATTGTCCGAGAGCAACTACGGCCGCGATCACCATCCGCGCTGCTTCACCGTGTGGATGGCCGGCGGCGGCATCCGGCCCGGTATGAGCTGGGGGACCACCGACGACTTCTCGTACAACGTCGTCGAGAACCCGGTCCCCGTCCACGACCTGCACGCGACGATGCTGCATCTGCTCGGCATCGACCACCGCCGCCTCACCTTCCGCTTCCAGGGCCGCGATCACCGCCTCACCGACGCCCACGGCCATGTCGTGCAAGCACTGCTCGCGTGAGAAAAATCTCTCGCAGAGCACGCGGAGAGCGCAGGGAAGAAACCCAGAAAGACTTTGATAAGTCTTGCGGTTTCTTAGCTCATTTTTGCGCTCTCTGCGTACTCTGCGAGAAAATGGTCTTTCTTTTCGTCCGCGCGGTCAGCGGCCAGATTGCTCTATGGGCGGACAGAAATTTGGCTAAGCCGACTGCGATCTCACGGCGAATGAGCGCCTGGTATGGAACTTGCCCGTTGAAGGATCATTCCTTTCAAAGGGGAGCCTATCATGTTCGCAATTTCTGCCGAACGCGTGGCCCGCAATACGGCCGAAGAGATCAACGAGCGGATTCGCCGCCAGACCCGCGAGAACGTGGCCCGCGTCATTGCGGCCGGTCCGGAAGCCATTACGCGGCGGCTGGCCGAACTCGACGAGGAATGGGACATCGAACGCTGCCTGGAGACGATGGCCCCGATGCTGACGCTCTGCGGACTGTCGCTCGGCGTCACGGTCAGCCGGAAGTGGCTGGCGTTGCCGTTTCTGGTGCAGGTGTTTTTTCTGCAGCACGCGCTGCAGGGCTGGTGCCCGCCGTTGCCGGTGCTGCGGCGGTTAGGCGTCCGCACGGTGGAAGAGATCGACGAGGAACGCTTCGCCTTGAAATTCCGCCGTGGCGATTTTCGCGACGTCGCCCGGCAGACGTCGAGTCGGTCGAATTGAGCGTCGAGCGGAGAACACGTCGAGCTTACGCTTCGATGCTCGTCTCGGGCAGTAGCGTGAAATCAATGACTAACGGCAGATGATCGGACGCGTCGCGCGCGGCGCGGGTTTTTGCCACGCGGACGTGTTCGATTTCGATCGCGCCGCGGACGAACGCTTTGTCGAGCGAGCCGAGCGGCATGTACGCCGGGAACGAGCGGAACCGCGAGATCGGCGACGTGATCTGCCGGAAGCCGTGTATGGCGAACGGCCCTTTCCACAGGGTGTTCCGCCAGTCGTTGAAGTCGCCGGCGATCAGCGTCGGCACGCCGTTCGACGAGCGGAACAGGTGATGTTCCAGCAGCCGGCGGACCTGCCAGTGCCGCTCTTTCTCGCGCAGGCCAAGGTGCCAGTTCACGATCTGGACTTGGCCTTCCGGCGTATCGAAGACGGCGAACTGCGCGCCGCGGGCTTTGCACTTCCGCAACGACAGCGAAATCTGATGATGGGCCGCCATCGGCCAGCGGGAGAACAGGAGATTTCCATAGCCTCCTTGCCGCACGGAGACGTTCATCTGGAAAAGATGCCCGGCCGGCGCGAAATGTTCGATCAAGAGTTGCGGCTGGTTATGGTTCCGCGACCGCGCCACGTGCCGGTCGACCTCCTGCAGGCAGACGATATCGGGCTGCTCGGCGGCGATGACGGCGATCACGCGTTCCAGGTCGTAACGCCGATCGCGCCCGCCGATGCCTTTGTGGATGTTGTAACTCAGCAGTCGCATGGAGGTCGGTCGTTGGCTTTCCTTGAGTGATGAGTTCGTATTCAACAACGGAACACGGGCGCTGGACAAGCGAAAGAGGCTGAAGAAGTCGTGAAGCAGTTCGCAAGCCCTCGTGCAGCCTCCAGGTTAACCTCTTGGCGTCGCATTCCGCGTTCCGTTACACTGTATTTCACTGGCCCATTAACCTCCCGCCTCGGTGATGCGCATGAAATCCTGCGTAACGGTGTCTCTGGCGAGCAGCATTGCCAGCCTGCTGATCGCCGGTATCGCGGCGGCGGAGGAACCCGCCCCGCGGACGTTCGAGAAAGCGATCCGGCCGATCTTCGCCGCGCGGTGCTTCAAGTGCCACAGCGACGAAGTCCAGAAAGCCGAATTAAATCTCGCCACGCGGGCCGGCGTGTTGAAGGGGGGCGAATCGGGCGTGATCGCGATAGCGGGCAAGCCCGACGAGAGTTCGCTGTACGAACTCGTCCACGAGCGGCACATGCCGCCCGAGGGAGAAACGCCGCTGACCGACGCCGAGATTCAGGCGATTCGCGCGTGGATCGCCGGCGGAATGCTGTTCGATTCCGCAGGCGACGACGTAGCCTCGATCTCGCAGCACGATGTGATTCCGATCCTGCTCCTGCGGTGCACCGTCTGCCACGGCACGCGCCTCAAGGAGGCCGGCCTCGATCTCCGCAGCAAGGCGGGAATGCTTGCCGGCGGTAAATCCGGCCCGGCGATCGTCCCCGGTAAACCGGAAGAAAGCCTGCTGCTGAAGAAGATTCATGCGGAAGAAATGCCGCCGCGCCGCCGCGTGGTGGAAGTCAGCATCAAGCCGATCGAGCCGCCGGAGATCGAGATTCTCGAGAAGTGGATCGCCGCCGGCGCGCCGGAATCGGACTTGGGCCCGGATGTCGCGACGACGGAACCCGATCCGCTGGTCTCCGACGCCGACCGTCAGTTCTGGTCGTTCCAATCGCCGCGGCGAACTCCCGCGCCGGACGCCGCCGCAAAAGACCGCGTCCGTAACGCCGTCGATCCGTTCATTCTGAGGAAACTCGCGGAGCAACAATTATCTCCGGCGAACGAAGCCGACCGGCGCGTGCTGATCCGCCGCTTGACGTTCGACCTGCTCGGTTTGCCGCCCGCGCCGGGCGAAATGGACGATGCCGTCCACGACGCGTCACCCGATGCGCTGGATCGGTTGACCGACCGGCTGTTGGCGTCGCCGCATTACGGCGAACGCTGGGGCCGGTATTGGCTCGATCTGGCCGGCTACTCGGATTCCACAGGCGTGCAGCATGCCGATCCGACGCGCGACCACATCTGGCGGTACCGCGACTACATCATCCGGGCGCTCAACGCCGACAAACCCTACGACCGGTTTCTCGCCGAACAACTCGCCGGCGACGAACTGGCCGACTATGAAAACGCGCCGGCGTTGACGCCGGAGATGTACGACAACCTGGTCGCGACGGCGTTTCTGCGGCTGACGCCCGATGGCACGCACGCCAACATCACGAACTTCGTCCCCGACCGGCTGGACATCATCGCGGATGAGATCAATGTCCTGTCGTCCGCCGTGCTGGGCCTGACGGTGAAGTGTGCCCGCTGCCACACACACAAGCAGGACCCGATTCCGCAACGCGACTACTACCGGCTCTTGGCGGTGTTCAAAGGGGCCTACGACGAGCATGACTGGCAGCGCGGCATCTTCCAGGCCGGCAACAAAGGTCCGTGGACCGAACGCAGACTGGAAGTCGCATTGCCAGAGGAGCGGGCCGCGTGGGACGCGCTCGAACGCCGCTTGAATGAGGAACGCGACGCCGTTCGCGCGCCGGTGACGGCGCGCACGGAAGAATTGCAGAAGAAGTACTTCGAGGAGCGATTGGCGCAGATTCCGGAAGGGGAGCGGGAAACAGTCCGCGAAGCGCTAAGCGTTATGGCGGACAAAAGAACTGATGCGCAAAAGGAACTCGCGGCGAAGCACGAGGCGACGCTTAAAGTCGGTGTGGACGAATTGAAGAATCTCGACGCGGACTATAAGACACTGTCCGAACAGGCCGACGCCAAGGCGCGGGAGATCGACGGCCGACGCAAACCTGTGCCGGCGATTCAGGCGCTGTGGGACCGGGGCGAACCGTCGCCGACGTATGTTCTCCGCCGCGGCGATTACAAGAAATTCGGCCGCGAGGTCGGGCCGGGCGTGCTGTCGGTCCTCACCGACGGCCAGACGCCGTTCGACGTCGAGCCGCCGTGGCCCGGCGCCAAGCAGACGGGTCGCCGGCTCGCGTTCGCCCGCTGGCTCGCGGAGCCGAATCATCCGCTCACGGCTCGCGTGATCGTCAATCGAATCTGGCGGCATCACTTCGGCGCGGGCATCGTCGCGACGCTCGACAACTTCGGCAAGACCGGCGCGCCGCCGACTCATCCGGAATTGCTCGATAATCTGGCCCTCGATCTGATCCGCGGTGAATGGAGCCTGAAACGGCTGCACCGGCAACTCTTGTCGAGCGCGACCTATTGGCAATCGTCGGAGACAAGCGCGGCGGCCGATCAATCGGACCCCGACAACAAGCTCCTCTCGCACATGTCGCTGCGCCGGTTGGAAGCCGAATCGTTGCGGGACGCTCTCCTTGCCGTCTCCGGCCGGTTGGACGACACGCCGTTCGGTCCGCCGGACCAGGTCGATTCCGCGGCGTCCGGGATGGTGACGGATCGGGGAACGCGGCGCACGATTTACGTGCTGCAGCGGCGGACGTCGATTCTCACGCTGCTCGAAGATTTCGACCTGCCGGCGATGAGCCCCAACTGCGTCGACCGCCCGATCTCCACCGTTGCCCCGCAGGCTCTGCACTTGTTGAATTCCAAGGGCATTCACGAGTGGTCCGCGCAATTCGCTGCGCGGGTTCGCAGCGAAGCGGGCGACGACTCCAATGGCCGTATTGACGCGGCGTGGCGTCTCGCGCTGGGCCGCTCGCCGTCGAGCGATGAACTCGCCGCCGCGCAGACGATGCTCGCCGAGTTGACCGCGCAGTGGTCGCAGCAGCCCGCAGATGGCACGTCGCCCGCCGATCACGCGCTGGTCAATTTGTGCCACGCGCTGTTCAATTCGGCCGAATTCCTGATGGTCGATTGATTCCTTTCATGTCCGAACCCGAACGTCAGACCAGCACGCACATCCGGCAATTGCTGGAGCGCGCCGGCCTGAAGCCGCGCCACGATCTCGGCCAAAATTTTCTGATCGATCTCAATCTGCTCGAACTGATCGTCGAGTCCGCCGAGCTTTCGCCGCAGGATATCGTCCTCGAAGTCGGCACCGGCACCGGCAGTCTCACGGCGAAACTCGCGCAGCGGGCGAAGCATGTCATCGCGGTGGAGTACGACCCGGAGATGGCGCGGCTCACCGCCGCTGCGGTCGCACAGCAAACGAACGTCACGCTGCTCAATCGGGATGTGCTGAGGAACAAGAATCATTTGGCGGATGAATTGCTGGAGGCGCTGTCCGCCGTCTTGTCCCCTCGCCCCCGCCTCGGGGGAGAGGGGCAGGGGAAAGGGGGCGAGCGCTCCAAAACGCTTTCCATGGGTGAGTCGCAGTCAGCGAGTTCGGAACCAGCGATTCCTCAGGAATCTGACCGTGAGACCGCTCGCCCCCTCTCCCTAACCCTCTCCTCCGGGGCGGGGGCGAGGGGACAGGAAGAAGGCGAGTTCAAAGTCGTGGCGAATTTGCCGTATCACGTCGCGACGCCGGTCATCTCGAATGTCGTCGCGACCGAGTTGCCGTGGACGCGGATGGTTGTGACGATCCAGCGGGAGCTGGCGGAGCGGATGCTTGCCGAGCCGAAGACGGCCGATTACAGCGCGCTGTCCGTGTGGCTGCAGTCGCAGTGCCGGATGGAGATCGTGCGGCGGTTGCCGCCGAGCGTCTTCTGGCCGCAGCCGAAAGTCGATTCGGCCATCGTGCGGATCGACCGCGACGCCGCGCGGCAATCACAAATCGCCGACCGGGCGGCGTTCCACGAATTTCTCCGCGACGTCTTCACGCAGCGCCGCAAACATCTGCTCGGCGTCGTGGCGAAACTGTTCGCCGGCAAAATCGATCGCGCGACGCTGGAAGCCGTTCATCGCGAACTCGGCTGGCCGCTCGAAATCCGCGCGGAGGAACTGTCGGTCGAGCAGTTCGTCGCCTATCACAATCGACTTACGCTTTAGCGACGCTTCGAAGAAGCGTTCCGCGCCGCGTTGTCACGAGATCAATTCCCGCAGCTTCTTCAGATGCCCCGGAATCGCTTCGAACGGGTCGGGCATCGCCTCGTATTCCAGCACGACGTAGCCGCGGTAGTTCGCCTTCCGCAGGATGTCGACCAGGCGGCCGAAGTCGGCGAGTTCGTGCTTGCCGTTGGGGTACAGATCGACCTTGAGCTGCGCGTTGATCGCGTACGGGGCGATCTTGGCGAGATCGGCGTAGGGGTCCGCCGTGCGGAAGTTGCCGGCGTCGAAGTTCACGCCGAACCACGGCGACGGCTTCACGGCTTCAATGATCTTCAGCATCTGCTCGGGGGTGCTGGTGATGCCGCCGTGGTTCTCCAGCGCGAGGCACACGCCCTTCTGCGCGGCGTAGTCCAGCGAGACGTTGATCCCTTCGATGCACCGCTCGCGGGCGGCGTCTTCGGTGTCCCCCTGCGGAATGTTGCCCGCGAAGATGCGGATCACCGGCGCGCCGAGCAGCGCGGCGTAGTCGATCCATTCCTTCGTTTCGGAAATCTGCTTGTCCCACTCCGGGCCCTTCGGCTTACAGAAATCGTTGCCGATCGCCGTGCCCGAAATGTCGAGGCCCAGCCGGAACGTTCGCTCTTTCAGGCTGTTGAGATAGGCCTCGGTGATCTCCTTCGGGAAGTAGTACGCCGTCAGTTCGCAGCCGTCGAGGTTCTGGTCGGCGCAAAAGTCGATGAACTTTTCCAGCGTGAATTTCGCGGCGGCGATCTGTTCCGGCGTACCGCGCGTGGCGAGATACCGCGAGAACGAATACCCGGCGAGGCTGAGCTTCAGATGGCTTTTGCCATTGCGAATGATCGGCTCGGCGGCGCGGACGGGCAACGTTGCGGCGGCAGTTAGGGCGGCCGCACTTTGCAGGAAGCGGCGTCGCGAAGTGGGGAATGCCTGAGACATGCTGTCGGCTCCGAGTCGGTGTTGTTTGCGTCGAGAGCTGCCGTTTATCGCGGCAGCACGCTTCTGCGAAGCGTCGCTAAGGGGGAGTTCATCGAGTATTGTGGCGAGGAGCACTTTACGACGAAAGCCTGCGCCTGATGAAACTGAAATGCGTCCCGGAAGATTTCGAAGTTGAAGAACTCGCCGACATTCGGCTGGCCGACGGGCCGTTCGCCGTCTATCGGCTGACGAAGCGCGGTCTCGGCACGCCGGAAGCGATCACAGCGGTGCAGCGCCGCTGGAAGCTGTTGCGCCGACAGATCAGCTACGGCGGACTCAAGGACAAGCACGCCGTCACCCGGCAATGGGTCACGATCCATCGCGGTCCGCGGCGCGATCTCACGCAGGAACATTTCTCGCTGGAGTACCAGGGCCAGTCCGCCCAGCCGTTCGGTCCGCAGGAGATCGCCGGCAACCGGTTTCGCATCGTGATGCGCGATCTAACCACCGCTGAGACCGAGTCGATTCTTGCGGGCATCGCACAATTGCCGACGATCGGCGTGCCGAATTATTTCGACGACCAGCGGTTCGGTTCGCTCGGCGTGTCGGGAGAGTTCATCGCCCGGCCGTGGTGCCTGGGCGACTACGAGCGGGCGCTGTGGCTGGCGATCGCCGAAGTCAACATGCACGACCGCCCGCACGACCGCGATGAGAAGCGGATCCTGCAGAAGTATTGGAACAAGTGGCCGGCGTGCAAAGCCGCGCTGCCGAAGTCGTCGCGGCGGAGCATCGTGACGTATCTCGTCGACCATCCGGCCGATTTCCGCCGGGCGTTCGCCTTGCTGCCGGTCGACATGCGGAGCCTTTATCTGGCGGCGTTTCAGAGCGACTTGTGGAATCGCATCGTCGCCACTTGGCTGCGGCAGCAGGTTCCGGCGGAGTCGCTCGGCGAAGTGCAACTCGACACGGGCCGGTTTCCGATTCTGCGCGATAGTCCCGCGAATCTGCCGGAGAGTTTTTTCACGGAGGCGTTGCCGCTGCCCTCGGCGCGGCTGCATCTCGACGAGAGCCCGCTGAAACCGCTGTACGAATCGGTGCTGGCGGAGCAGAAGATCGAACTCCGCGAGCTGCGGGTGAAATATCCGCGCGACAGCTTCTTCTCGAAAGGCGAGCGTCTGGCGATGCTCCGCGTGACGCCGGACGCGGCGCAGCCCGGCGACGACGAGCAGTATCCCGGCAAGCGGAAGTTGACGCTCGCGTTTTCGCTCCCGCGCGGGGCGTACGCCACGATGATCGTCAAACGACTGACGGCGGTGGTGTAGCTCAGAATCCCGGTTCGTCTTCTAACCGGGATTCGCTTTGATGGGCGTCTATCGCTCATACGCGAAACCCGGTTATCAAATCAGAACCGGGTTTCATTGTTCGGCGTTCGGCAGAATTCGCCGTGAAACGCACGGATTGCCGAGAAATGGCGCGCGATGCCGCCTCATTCCCCGCCGCGCAATTGACACGATGCGCGGGCCGTTCATAGAACCCGCCTTCCCTTTCCCAAATTTCATTTCCCGGCGAACGCAGGAAGCGAACGGCCATGGTTCAGCTTGCGCACTCGGCTCACGGACGCCCTCAGCGCGGACCGCATTTCCAGCCGCAAGGACACTCTTCCCACGAGGAACTGGAACTATCGATCGTCATCCCGTGCCTCAACGAACACGAAACAGTCGGCACCTGCGTCCGCAAAGCGGTCACGGCGATGCGAGCTGCAGGGATTCAAGGCGAAGTCATTGTCGCCGATAACGGCAGCACCGACGGCAGCCAGTCGTTGGCGCAAAAGGAAGGCGCACGCATCGTCGACGTTTCCGCCCGCGGCTACGGCAGCGCGCTGATGGGCGGCATCGCCTCGGCGAGAGGCCGTTACGTCATCATGGGCGACGCCGACGACAGCTACGATTTCGGCGAAGCGCCGAAGTTCGTCGAGAAGCTGCGGACCGGTTGCGATCTCGTGCAGGGCTGCCGCTTGCCGGCGGGCGGCGGCGTGGTGAAACCGGGCGCGATGCCGTGGCTGCATCGCTGGGTCGGCAATCCCGGTCTGACATTCCTGTCGCAACTCATGTTCCACGCGCCGGTGCACGACATCTATTGCGGCATGCGGGCCTTCACCAAGAGCTCTTACGAACAACTCGCACTCCGTTCGCCGGGAATGGAATTCGCGACCGAGATGATCATCAAGGCGTCGCTGTTCGGCGCGAACTTCGAGGAAGTCGCCATCACGCTGTGGCCCGATGGCCGCGTGAGCCGGCGGCCTCATCTGCGGACATTCCGCGACGGCTGGCGGACGCTGCGGCTGTTCCTCGTCTATTCGCCGCGGTGGCTGTTCCTGTATCCGGGACTGGCGCTCATTCTCTGCGGACTGCTCGGCTACGGCGTCGCGCTGCCGGGGCTGAAGCTGGCCGGCGTGGCGTTCGACGCGCATACGCTGCTGGTCGCGAGCATGATGCTGCTGCTCGGGTTTCAATCGGTCTTCTTCGCCATCGTGACGACGGCGTATTCGATCAGCCACCACTACATTCCCGAGTCCGCCCACGCGAAGAAGTTTTTCCAGCTCTTCACGCTCGAGCGAGGCATGATGGCCGGCGGCGCCGGCATGCTCGCCGGATTGGGATTGATCGGTTTCGTCGCCGCGAGTTGGGCAGCGCACGGCTTCGGCACCTTGGATTACGCCCACACGATGCGGCTGGTGGTTCCAGGCGTCACGGCGCTGACGCTGGGGGCGTCGACCATCTTTTGCAGTTTCCTGTGCAGCGTCGTCGGCACACGGGAGTAGTTTTCATGTCTGCGATCACCGTCCCATCGATTCATCGCTTCGCCGAAACCCGGCGCGGCGGTTTTCCGCGTCGTCCGGAGATCATCCGCACCTGCGAGCCGCTGCGGTGCTGCGACGAAGTCTGGGAAGCGGCTTATCTGCGAGTCGAAACGCCGCTGGAGGAAATCGCCAAGTTCAAGACGCGGCTGCGAAAACTGGGTTGCGCTGAATGGCAGCGCGACGCCGAGATCGTCGAGATCTTCTGCGGCCGCGGACACGGCCTGGTTGCCTTGTCGGAACTCGGCTTCGACCGGCTGGAAGGCTGTGATCTTTCCGAGCGGCTGCTCGAACAATGCGATTTCCCAGCGCGCTTGTACGTTGCTGATTGCCGGCAGCTTCCGTTTGACGACGCCAGCCGCGACCTGATCATCGTGCAGGGCGGTTTGCATCATCTGCCGAATCTCGCAGACGACTTACCGCGAGTCTTCGCCGAAGTCCGGCGGGTGTTGCGTCCGGAAGGCCGCTTCGTCGTCGTCGAACCGTGGTGGACGCCGTTTCTCGCCGCGGTGCATTTCGCCGCGCGGCAACCGATCGTGCGGCGTCTCTCTCCGAAGTTCGAGGCGTTTCAAACGATGACCGACCGCGAAGCGACGACGTACTTCGCTTGGCTGTCGGCCAGCCGGTCGATTCGAGAACTGTTCGATCAGAATTTCCTCCCGGAACGCCGGTGGACCGCCTTCGGCAAACTCATGTTCGTGGGACGCCCGAAAATGCGTTGAGTGCAAAATTCGTTGGCCACAAAAAGCACAAAGAACACAAATGGGGAAATCGAATTCCCGGATCAAATGTTGATTCAGCAAGTTGGCCCTTTTTGTGATCTTTGCGCCTTTGTGGCGAAGACTCTTCCAGACGCCGATCGGAACGATATCGATGCTGCGGCGGATGCGATGGCCGATGGGACTCGCCGTGCTGGCGTGGATCGTCGTCGGTTTCAGTCTGCCGGCGCTCGTGGGACGGGTGTATGGCGTCCGCGATCCGCAGGGCCTGCTCGTCCATGATGAGCATTGCTATCTGTTGCAGGCCGACACCCTTGCATCGGGGCGGCTGACGAATCCGTCGCCGGCGCATCCGGAATTCTTCGAGACGCCACACGTCCTCGTCGTCCCCAGTTATCAATCCAAGTATCCGCCGGCGCAAGCGGTGTGCCTCGCGGCCGGACAGCGGTCTTTCGGCCATCCGATCTACGGCGTGTGGCTCAGCTGCGGACTGTTCGCCGCCGCGTTGTATTGGATGCTCAGCGGCTGGCTGAATCGGACGTGGGCACTCATCGGCACGCTGCACGGCGTGGGAATTCTGGGCATCACCACCTACTGGGCGCAATCGTATTGGGGCGGCATGGTCTCCGCGACCGGCGGAGCGCTCGTCCTCGGCGGCACGATGTGGACGCTGCGTCGCTGGCGGCCCGAACATGGTTTCTGGACCGGCCTCGGCGCCGCGATCCTGTTGTGCTCCCGTCCGTTCGAGGGCGGCGTGCTCTGCCTGGGCTGCGCGCCGGTGCTCGCTCGCTGGTTATGGTCCGGCACGAACGCCGAGCGAATCGACAAGCTGAAGGGCTGGTGCGTGCCGTTTCTGCTCGTCTTGCTGATGGGAGCCAGCGCGCTGGCCACGTACAACCGCGCCGTGACGGGAAGCTGGATGAAGCTGCCGTACGCGGTCTATCACCGGCAGTATTTCACGTGCGGACTGTTTCGCTGGCAACCGCTCGACCAGGAGCCGGAGCGGCACGTCGCCTCCCGTTTACGGCAGTACTTCGAAGGGGAGACGTGCCGGCCAGGGACGCCCGGTGGTCCGCGTGCGGGCTTCGGACCGATCGCGGAATCGGCGTTCGGCGCAATCCTGAAGCTGCCCGGTCAGTTCCTGTTCCACTTCAAGTTTCTGGCGAAGACGACGCCGTCGCTGTCGTGGACGCGCGGCGTCGAAATTGTGCTGGTCGGGCTGTACCTGTGGTTGTTTTCGGAGTCGCTGTGGAAGACGCCGCACTGGGGCCGCGTGCAGGCCGCGCATGCGCTGCTGGTGTGCAGCGCGCTCGCCGGATCGTTGGTCTGGTGGAAGGCGCTGCACTATCGGGCGCCGTTCGTCGCGCTCTTTTTCTTTCTCGGCGCCGATGCGCTGCGCCGCGTGACGATCGCGTTTCGCCGCCGCTGGGCTTCGTCAGGTCTGCGGTTGTCCACCGTCACCGCGGGGCTGAGCCTCGCGCTGCTGACGCTGATTCCCTTCACCTGGATGCTCTGGGGCAGCGACGTCGGACAAGCGGAGCAAGTCTCAAACTCACCGACGACATCCGCGCGGCCGCTATCCCGCTCGGAACTTCTGCAAACCCTCGCACAGCAGCCGAACTCCGTGTTGGCGTTCGTTTCCTACGACGAAGACGTCACGCTGCACGACGAATGGGTCTACAACCTGTCCGACCTGGCGAATCAACGCGTCGTCCTGGCACACGATCTCGGCGCGGAAAAGAATCGGCTGCTGGTCGCGGACTTCCCCGGCCGGGACAGGTGGCAAGTGCGTGTGACGAAAGCCGGGGCCGTTCTTTCCCGCGAGTCCGGCCGCTAAAGATTGTGGAGCGAATGGAAGGTCGTCGTCCGACTCACTTCTTCCTCGCTGTCACGAACCACGCCTTCGGTCCGCCATCGCTAGGATCGAAACCCATCGAGTCGGAACGGACCTCGTATGCGGAGGGCATTACGGATTCGATCGCCCATCCCTCGGCGAAGGCGGCCTCGATCTCTTTCCGGCTGACTCGCCGCGGCCCCTGATCGCCCGGCTCGGCATCCGAAAAGCAAAGCAAAAACAGCCGCCCGCCCGGCTTCAAGACCGTGGCCAGCCCATCAACGTATCGTCGGCGGTCGTCGTCGCTGAAGACGTGGAACAAACCAGAATCGATCGCGTTGTCGAACCGTTCCGACCAGTCTTTCAGCTTCAGAGCATCTTTTTGCAGAAATGTCGCACTCAGATTCCGTTCCGCAGCCTTCCGTTTCGCAATTGAGATCGGCTCGGCCAGAAAGTCGATGCCGGTCACTGTGTGGCCTCGACTGGCGAAATGGAGCGCGATCTCGCCTGTGCCGCAGCCGGAGTCGAGGATCGACCCCGCGATTTGGTCGGCCGCGTCGAGGAAAGCCTGTTGCGGCCGGCCGATCTCCCAGCGAGGTTGGCCCGCATAGAGATTCTCGAAACTGCTGCGGTCGTGCACGGGCATTGTTGAACTCTCACACGTGCGATGAATTCGGACGGCTGACCTCGTCGATTCCGTCCCACAATTTTTGCCGGGCCAGCAGGCATTTCACGGCGGTCTCTTCAGCCAGCTCCCACAAAGAACCGTCCGAACCACACAGCGATTGCACCAGCCGCGTCGCCATCGGACCGTGTTCGTCCCGATCCAGATCGATATGCCGCTGGAGGTAATACACGAAATCCTCCAGCCGCCCGCCGGTTTCCGTGTTGAGTTTGTCCACGATGCGCTGAAAGACTCCGGGCAATAAATCCTCCCGCCCGTAGGTAAAGGCGGAGGCAATCGCGCAGAGATTCCCGCTGTCGATGATCTCGAACGTCGTTTCCACAAAGCATCGAGCGGCTTCTGGTACGGTCGGCGCTGCAAGTGCCGCTCGCACCGTGACGCCCCGACGCAGATCGCTGAGGAATCCATCGATGCCCGCGGTATTTGCTCCGCAGCTCGCCATCGAGCGGCGATAAAGCTCAAAGTGGCTGGCGACTCCGCCTCGGCCGTCGTCGTCCGATTCCTCGGCCAGCACGATTTCATTGATGAAGCGGCACGCCTGCGCATCGAGAGGAGCGATCCACGGCACATCGACGCAACAAAGCCGCCGCTGCAACGCTTTGAGCAACGACATGAAGTCCCACACGGCAAATACGTGCAGCTCCATGAAACGCCGCAAGACTTCCAACTGGGTCATTTCGCCGTAAATGCGATGGCCGAGAAGCGCTTCCCTCAACGGCTCCAAGCGTGCTTCAATTCGAGCGGTGTGGTTCAAGTCGGAGTTCTCTCTTCATTCTTGCCGACGAGTCATGCCTGGCGCGTCGCTTACTTTTTCGGCAGTGTTTCCACAAACATCGTTGCTCTCTCGATCCAAGCCTGTAAAGCCGCATCAATCTCGATGCCTTCCGGCTCCACCAGCACCCAGCCCTTCATGGCCCGGCCTGTGATGTCGAATTCCCCGACGAAGGGTTCGAGCAGCGCCGGTTCGTAGTTTTCCGGGCCGATGCGTACGATGAGCGAGTCCTTCCAGACACCGACCAGCATGTTGCCATTCATCAGAAAGCCGACGCCTCCGAACATCTTTTTTTCTTCGATGTCGGGGCGGCGGGCCACAGCATCGCGAATGCGGCCGGCAAGGTTTTCGTCAAAAGCCATGAAAGAAGTCTCGCAACCATCCACGAATTCTGCGCCGGCTTGCCAGAAGCGGCTCGACCGGTTGAAATGAGACCGCTAGAAAACGGAGTGTATCATGGAAACGGACAGCAAAACCTCTGAGCCGGAATCCTGCCCTTCCCGACCCGCTTGTCCCGTGTGCGGGGGCGAGTTGCTGGAGATTCGGGCAAAACTCCAGTGCGCGCGCTGCCACACGATTTGTGAAACCTGCTGCGAAGGCGGTCGGGGCTGAATTCTTTGAGCGAAGGAGCTTGAGCCGTGGCTGCACAGGATGCCAGAGTTCCCGCCTCGGAGGAACCGCTGATCGCCGTTTTCGTGGACTTCGAGAATCTGGCCATCGGCGTGCGGGACATGAAAGCCGGCAAGTTTCAGATTCAACTGGTGCTGAAGCGGCTGCTCGAAAAAGGCCGCCTCGTCTTCAA
>CAZDGB010000146.1:0-17311 GCA_964504645.1 uncultured Planctomycetaceae bacterium
CGGTTCGCGGTCCGGCTCAATTTCCGCCAGGGCCTGGCTATGCGCGGTTGCGAGATAAGAGGCATGCTCGTTCGCATGGCAGGTAACACACGCCGACGCCCCGACGAACGCCGTGCCGGTTTCGGTATTGCGAAACTTTGAAATGCGCACGGCGGGCAGTGTGGCAGCAACTGGCACTTCCGCCGGCGGCGTTCGCGGCGGAGCCACCCACACGAGTGTGCCGACGACCGCGCCGATCAGCACAGCGGCCAGGACGAGAATGCGGGTTCGATATGACATACCGCTCGAGGAAAAACCGGTCCGAAAGTCTCAGAACAACGTATAGATGAACGGAGCGGCGGCCGTGCCCGCGAACCAGGACAACAGCGCGAGCAACCCGCAACCGAGAATGATCGGCAGCAGCCACCACTTCCCGGTTTCTCGCAGATACTGGCAGAATTCACGCCATAACGGCTGTTCCGGCGTCGTCCGCGACAGGCGATCGAGTTCGGATTCGGGCGGCGATGTCATGATTCACCCTGACCGGCGTTTAATACTGACGGAAGTAACTCGACGCATCTTTAGGCATCGTTTTCTTTTGCCAGTAACTGGTCGTGTCGAGCCGTTGAAGATGCAGCGGGTCTGCCCCGCGGAACCTGCGCCACGCGCCCAGCGGAGTGACGATCCCGAAATACAGCACGAGCGACAATATCCAGAATACGCCAACTCCCAGCGGAAATGAAACCAGCGTCACGCCAATCCAGATCGGACGCAGCCATCTCGGGGCAAAGCCCGCCAGCACGAACAGACTCGCGGCGAGCAGAAACGACAGCCACGCCGCGCTGGCTCCCGCGGCAAACGTCCTTCCGCTGCCGATGAGTCCCAGCAAGACGCCGCCGATCAAGCCGAAGTTACGAAGCTTTTTCGGGCTGGGAGTCCACTCGATCTCGCGCCAATTCATGAATCGCTCCGAGGTCAGTCCAATTCAAAGCGCGCGAGGTGCTCCTCGCGGCGAATGTTCCGCAGACTGGGCGGAAGTTGTTTCCGTTGTATCAGGCAATTTTCCAGGACAAGCGCGTCCATCTCCGTCGCCAGGAAGCAGTCCCACGCTTGTTGCGGCGTGCAGACTATCGGCTCGCCGCGGACGTTGAAGCTGGTATTGATCAACATCGGGCATCCGGTCAAACGATGGAACGCCGAGATCAGGCGATGAAAGTCCGGATTGCGCTGCACGTCCACGGTCTGCAACCGGGCGCTGTAATCGACATGAGTCACGGCGGGAATCTTTGAGCGGCAGAGGTTGACGCGCCGTGTCAGGTCCGGATCGTGACGCAGAGTCTCACTTTCCTCGGCCGAAAGCGGCACGCGCTGCTCCGATCTCACTGGCGCCGTGAATAACATGTACGGACTATCGTCGCCGGGCCGCCAATCAAACCACTCGCTGGCCTGCTCGCGCAGAATGGCAGGGGCGAACGGGCGAAAGCTTTCGCGATACTTGATCTTCAAGTTCATGACCGACTGCATGCGCGGCGAGCGAGGATCTCCCAGAATGCTGCGATTTCCCAGTGCGCGCGGGCCGAACTCCATTCGTCCACGAAACCAACCCACGACTTGTTCTTGCGACAACAAGAGCGCTGTCCGATCAGCGAGTTCGTTGTGGTCGGTAAATTCCTCGTGGGGAATCGCCTGCTCATTCAACCAACGCGCGATGTCCGCTTGAGGAAAGCATGGCCCGAGGAAACTTCCTCGCTGCGCGTCGCCGTCGTGAACTGTCCTCGGCCGCTCCAGGAGTTGATGCCAGACGAAGTACGCGGCTCCTAGCGCTCCACCGGCGTCGCCCGCCGCGGGTTGAATCCAGATGCGCTCGAACGGGCCCTCTTTCAGCAATCGGCCGTTCGCGACGCAGTTCAAGGCGACTCCGCCGGCCAGGACGAGGTTCGGCTGATTCGTCGCCTGGCGCACCGTCCGAGCCATGCGGAGCAGCATCTCTTCCGTGACGGCTTGCACGCTGGCGGACAGGTCCATGTGGCGTTGTTCGAGCGGCTCAGCGGGTCGGCGCGGCGGTCCGCCAAAGAGCCGGTCGAACCGGCGATTCGTCATCGTCAAGCCGCCGCAGTAATCAAAATAGCGTTGGTCCAGCCAAAAGCTGCCGTCGGACTTGAGGTCGATCAGCCGCTGCTGGATCAAATCCGCGTACTGCGGTTGGCCGTACGGGGCCAGCCCCATGAGTTTGTATTCGCCGCTATTGACTTTGAAACCGCAGTAGTAGGTAAAAGCGGAATACAGCAATCCCAATGAGTGCGGAAAGCGGAGTTCCTGCTGCAACTCGATGTGATGGTCCCGGCCAATTCCGTAGGTTGCCGTGCTCCATTCACCCACGCCATCCACCGTCAGGATGGCCGCCTCGCGAAACGGGGAAGGAAAGAATGCACTCGCGGCGTGACTCACGTGATGATCAAGGAACAGCAATCGAGGTCGCTGCGATCCCACGGCCTTGCGGAGCGCGCGGCGCGTATGCAGTTTTTCTTTGGTCCAGGCCGACAAGGCCTGGCGAAACCCTCGAAACCCGAACGGAGACAGCGCCAGATGCGTTTCCAGGATCCGTTCGAACTTCGTCAGCGGCTTTTCGTAGAAGACGCAATAGTCGACGTCGTCCGCGGAAATTCCCGCCGACGAGAGACACCAATCCACTGCCTGGCGCGGGAAAGCCGGATCGTGCTTGCGGCGGGTGAATCGCTCTTCCTGGGCGGCCCCGAGAATTTCGCCGTCCTGTAACAGTGCCGCGGCGCTATCATGATAAAATGCGGAGATGCCGAGTACGAACGTCATAGGTAATTTAGTCGCAGCAACGCCGCCAGCACGAAACACCCGGAACCGGAAGAGAGCTCCCGTGTCATACGCTCCCATGCGTCTGCGAGTCAACCCGGTATCGGGCGGCTGTCAGGAACTTACACTCGATGATTGATCGCCAGGCGCGAATCTGGGTCACGGGGCATCGCGGGCTGGTCGGCTCGGCGATCGTGCGGCGTCTCGCCGCCGCCGGGTTCAACAACATCGCTACAGCCACGCGCGCCGAAACGGATCTGCGTGATCCGCAGGCCGTCGTTGCCTGGGTGAGGCGAAATCAGCCGCGGTACGTCATTCATGCCGCCGGCAAGGTGGGCGGGATTCTCGCGAATTCCCAGTACCCCGCCGATTTTCTGCACGACAATCTGTTGATTCAGGCCGCCGTGCTCCGTGCGGCGTGGGAACATCGCGTCGAGAAGTTGCTCTACCTGGGAAGTTCGTGCATCTACCCGCGGGATTGTCCGCAGCCGATCCGTGAGGAATACCTGTTGACGGGGCCGTTGGAAGAATCGAATTTCGGTTATGCCATCGCCAAGATTTCGGGGGTTTTGGGATGCCGCGCTTATCGTCGGCAATACGGTTGCCGGTTCATCTCGGCGATGCCCACCAACTTGTACGGCCCCCACGACAATTTCGATTTGCAGTCATCCCACGTTGTGCCGGCCCTGATCCGAAAATTTCACGACGCCAAGCTGCGCCGGGATGTCGCCGTTACGGTCTGGGGAAGCGGTACGCCGCGCCGCGAGTTTCTCCATGTCGACGATCTGGCGGATGCCTGTCTGTTTCTGATGGATCACTACGATGAGGAACAGACGATCAACATTGGCACGGGGGAGGACGTCACGATCCATGAACTCGCGGAGTTGATCAGCGCGGTCGTTCAACCTGGCGCCCGTCTGGACTGGGACGTATCCAAGCCGGAGGGCACACCGCGAAAGCTGCTCGATGTCGGACGGCTGCATGCACTCGGCTGGCGACATCGAATCGATCTGCCGGCTGGAATTCGGCAAACTTACGCTTGGTATCTCGCAGCGCTCGCTTCCTCGCATGGCTCCGCATCCTCCACTTTGGACACGACAGAAAGCCGCTGAATGACTCGCGATTTCCCTCCGCGGAACGGCAAGCGCGCGCTGCTGACCGGCATCACCGGCCAAGACGGATCGTATCTGGCCGAACTGCTGATCTCGAAGGGCTACGAGGTCTGGGGCATGGTGCGCCGCTCCTCCTCGTTCAATACGGGCCGCATCGACCACATTTATCAGGATCCTCACGAAGACGATGTGCGTTTGAGGCTGATCTATGGCGACCTCAGCGATGGCTCGTCGATTTCCTCCATGCTCGAACGCGTGCAACCGGACGAAGTCTACAATCTCGGCGCGCAGTCGCATGTCAAAGTCTCGTTCGAGATCCCCGAGTACACCGGCGATGTCACCGGCCTGGGGGCTCTGCGATTGTTGGAAGGGATCCGCGCAGCCGGCCTGACGACGCGGTTTTATCAGGCGTCTTCGTCGGAAATTTTCGGCAATGCGACAGAATCCCCGATTCGCGAGTCGACGCCGTTTCATCCTCGCAGTCCGTACGCCGCGGCGAAGGCATACGCTTTCTATTTGACGCGAAACTATCGCGAAGCGTACGGCCTGTTCGCGGTGAATGGAATTCTCTTCAACCACGAGTCCCCGCGGCGCGGCGAAACGTTTGTGACGCGGAAAATCACGCGGGCGGCGGCGGCCATTCAACGTGGCCGGCAAAACACGTTATTTCTCGGCAATCTCGACGCCGAACGCGATTGGGGCTTTGCCGGCGATTTTGTGCAAGCAATGTGGCTCATGTTGCAGGCCGACGCCCCCGAAGATTACGTGATCGCCACCGGTATAGCGCATTCGGTCCGCGAAGTTTGCGAGGCGGCGTTTCGGATCGTCGGTTTGCCGTTGCGATGGCGGGGCAACGGAGTCGACGAACACGCCGTTGCCCCTGATGGCCGCGTCGTCATCCGAGTCGATCCGCGTTACTTCCGGCCTGCAGAAGTTGATAGCCTCGTCGGCGATGCCACCAAAGCCCGCACGCGACTGGGCTGGTCGCCCAGTATGGCGTTCGAGCAATTGCTGGAAATGATGGTCCAGCACGATCTCCAATTGACTGGCCACGGCCTTTTCGACGAAAAACTCCGGTAGGCTGGTCAAACGACGACGCGTATTCGCAGAGCACAAGCGAGTGCGTAGAATAGCGTGTCGAACAAACTACCAGGCTGTGCGATGTCCAAATCCGAAGAACAGAAAACTGCCGATTCCACGTCCCGCGTCGTGTGCCGCAATCGGCGGGCGCGGCACGAGTATGAACTATTCGACCAGATGGAATGCGGCGTCCAACTTTGCGGCAGCGAGGTGAAGAGCATCCGTGCGAACAAAATTTCGATCGAAGAGGCGTACGTCCGCGTGCGGGACGACGGGGTGTGGCTCATCGGCTGCGATATTGCCGAGTATCCGCAGGCCAACGTCTGGAATCACGCCCCGAACCGCGACCGAAAGTTGCTATTGCGACGGCGGGAGATTCGGAAGTTCGCCGAGGCGGCGGCTCAGAAGGGATTGACGCTGATTCCGCTGGATGTCCACTTCACGCGGGGCTTCGTGAAATTGACGGTCGCCGTCGCGAAAGGCAAGAAATTGCACGATAAGCGCGAATCACTGAAGAAAAAGACGGATCAGCAAGAAATGCGCAATGCAGTGCGAAAACGCGCCTGATTTTTCGCTTGCGTTTCGCGGATTCATCCGCCTCTATCGCTATTGCAACTCGACGTCCGATTCCCAGTCGGCCGCATGGCGCATCAAATCGGCATCGGGAGAAACTCGCAGATAAATTAACGCTTGTCGCAGAATATTCGCCGCGGCGGGCGCAGCGACTTTGCCGCCAAAGGCTTCCGAGCCGACCGAGGCCTGATTCACGACGACCAGCACCAGCACCTGCGGGTCTTCGACCGGAGCGCCGCAGAGAAACGAGCTGACATACTTCCCGGAAACATACCCGCCGTCGGGCGACAGGCATTGGGCGGTGCCCGTCTTACCGAAGACGCGGTAGCCGGGCAGCCTCGCCCGTTTGCCGGTGCCGCGGCTGACAACGTCGGCCATGGGATGTTCGATCACCCAGCGGGCCGTGTCGGCGCCGACGGTTTCATGCGTGAGTGACTGCAACTGCGTAGCGTCGGTGTCGCTGCGGATAATCAGCCGCGGCATCGGCAACTGGCCGCGATTCGCCAGCGCGGCGTGAGCCGTGATGAGCTGCAGCGGCGTCGCAGCAAGTTCATGTCCCATCGGTACTGAGCCGGTCGAATAGCTGTTCCACTTTTTCAGCGGCCGCAGAATTCCCGCCAGTTCGCCGGGAAGTTCGATGCCCGTTTTCCGCCCGAAGCCGAACAAGTTGGCGGCTTCGCAAAGTTTGGCGTTCTGCATCCGCTCGCCGATTTTCGCCATGCCGATGTTGCTCGATTTCACCAGCACGTCGGTCAGGCTGAGCCGGCCATAGGGATGATGGTCGTGCAGCACGCGGCGGCCCATACGGTACTCGCCGTTCTCGCAATGGAACTGGTCATCGGCTTTCAAGACGCCTTGATCGAGTCCGTACGCGACGACGAACGGTTTGAACGTCGAGCCGGGTTCATAGATGTCGGCGATTGTGCGGTTTTTCCAGGCTTCGGCGCTCGCTTCGTCGGGATGATTCGGATCGAATGTCGGACGGGACGCCATCGCCAGGACATCGCCGTTCTTGGGATTCATCACGATGACGCAGCAGCTTTCCGGCTTCCAGTTGGCGACGACCTGGTCGAGTTCTCGCTCGGCGAAAAGTTGCACGACGATGTCGAGCGTCAACTGGATCGATTCGCCGGGACGCGGCGGCTCATCGGCGTCGCTGACGACGTCGAGCACGCGGCCGCGAGCGTCGCGCATCAAGAGCCGCTTGCCATTTCGGCCCTTCAGTTCCTGATCCGCTCCTTCTTCAATGCCGCCGCGGCCGACGCCGTCGATGTCCCTCAATCCCATTACCTGTGCGGCGAGCGCTCCTTGAGGATACTCGCGGTGATATTCCTCACGAAAACCCCACGTGCCAGACGCAAGGTTCAATGTCCGAACACGCTCAACCTCATCCGTCGAAAGGCGTCGTTTCGCCCAGAGGAATTGGCGGTCTGTGCGTGAACTGAGCTTCTCAAATAGCGTTTCGGCTGGAATCGAAAGGGTCGACTCCAGTTGCCGCGCCACCGACCACGGGTTGGCGATTTGATTCGGGACGAGATACAGGCTGCGCGTCTGGACCGACGTGGCGAGCAGACGGCCCTGGCGGTCGAGAATGTCGCCCGGCCGCGGGGCGATCTCTTCCACTAGAATCCGCTGCTGCTCCGCGCGGTTGGAAAGCTCTTCCCGCTCGAACCACTGCAATTGCACCAACCGGCCGGCGAGCGCCGTCCATCCCAGGCCGATCAACGTGACCACGAGCCGAGCGCGCCGCCACAACGGCTCGGACGACAGATCGTGCGTGGCACACGTTCTCAACGTGTGAGTCCCTCGGTAGTTTTTCACTTTTCTGGCACGTTAAAACGTGCCCCACATTATCGCTGCCAATTCAACAGCGGCGTCGAGCGTTGCGATTTGCGCTGCGGCGCATCGGGCGGCAGCAACTGCAAGCGGCCTTGTTCCAGCGGCTCGATCAATTGAGCCGGCGCGCCGGCCCACTGCGCGGCGACGCGGAGCTGCGCCTGCCGTTCGATCAGGACATCCAACTGATAGCGCTGATGGCTGATGGCCCGCCGCAGCGCCAGCGACCGGCTCTCGAGGGCCGTGCCGGTCACCGCGATCGCGACTACCAGCGCCATCGCCGCGCCGAATCGAAAGAACATGACGCCTCACCCACGACGCTTCTGCGAAGCGTCGCGAAGGCGAGGCGTCGCTCAATTCGCGTCATCGGAAATCGCGGGGCTGGTTCGATAGCTTGAGTTGGGCCGCGTCGTTCGGCAATCGCAGCATCGCGCCGACTTTGAGGGAATTGCCGTCTTTGAGGACGTCGCGGTTCATCTCCAGGAGCTGTTCCCACCGCCGGGCGCGGCCGAGATAGCGCTGAGCGATGCCGCTCAACGTGTCGCCCGTGCCAACGCGGTACAGCGGCCGTCCGTCATTGCCGACCAGGAATTCTCCCGGCGTGCTCGCCGAACCCGCGGCCGCAGCCGGCTCCTTCGGGCCATTCTGTCCCTGTTGGATGTGGGCTGCGTAGCGCCGCTCGAGTTCTTCCGCGGAGGGCAGCAGCACCTCAATACCGGGCTTCATCTTGCTGGGATCGGGGATGTGTTGGTGATTGTGGATCGCGAGGGCCTGAAAATACTTGCCCGTGCCGTATTTCTTCTGCGAGATCGACCAGAAGTTCTCTCCCGCCTGGACGACGTGGCGATTGCCGGTGATCGTTTTCTTCGTGGAGCTGCCGTTGTCTGCGGATGAGAAGTCGATCGGCTCATAGTCGCCATAGCGGTCTGCGTCGGTAGAGTCGTCGAACAAAATTTGCGGCACAGCGGTTGGCGGCGCGGTTTCCTCTGATACGGTCTCTTGCGGCGCGAACGACGCTTCCTGCGGCTGGGGATCAAAAGTTTCTGCGGCGGTCTCCGTTTCGGTCACTTCGGTTTCCATGTCGCCGAAGTCGAGCGCCTGTTCCGGCAACTCCGTACGGGCACGGACCGAGACCGTCTCTTCCTCTTCTTCTTCGGCCACAAATGAGGGCAATGACGGCTGCTTCGCTGGCGGAGTCGTGTTCGCGGGCAGAGTCTTCATGACGGGTTCTTCCGCCGCGAAGTCTTCGAGCTCTTCTTGTGCCGAAGTCTCGATCGCTGGCGTCGTTCTCGTCGTCAATGCGGGGGGAGGACTTGATTCCACGACCTCCATTTCGGGCTGAGAGTCGGCCGCGCCGCCGAACGGATCGCTGCCGTCGGTCTCGGGTTCCGAGGCTCCGAATGATGGCGAGTTGTCCATCGCCGGACTTTCGGACGGTTCGTCAAACGTGTCGGAACTATCCGCGACGACTTCGACGTCTTCCTCCGGTTCCGGAATCATCGTTGGCAACTTCGATTGCGGACGGGTGGGCGTCGATGCGGTTTCCTGTCCCCCGAACGGATCGCTGTCGCTCTCCGGCTCTTCCCGGGGAATCTGTCGTTGCTGCGCGGCAACGGGCAGTATGGCCGGTTCGTCGTCTTCCTCCGAGAAGGCTTGGCTCTTCGCCGGCGGGTCGATGTCGTCCTCGCTCGAGTCCTCATCCTCTTCGACGGTTGTTTCAGCCTTGGCGAGGATCTC
The DNA here is from genome assembly GCA_964504645.1 of uncultured Planctomycetaceae bacterium. Lineage (GTDB taxonomy): Bacteria > Planctomycetota > Planctomycetia > Planctomycetales > Planctomycetaceae > CAZDGB01. The sequence goes on from CAZDGB010000146.1 coordinate 9,144, forward strand.
GCCGGGCCGCGACATTCGCTTGTAGACGAGAAACCCGAATACACCGACCAATAACAACACCATCACGATGCCGATTCGGGTTTCGCGCGTCATGACTCAGGTTCCTTCCCGAGGACTGGGCTTAAATCGGGTTTTCAGGATGCGTGAATTTAGGTGCGACGGGCCAGCCGCAACTTCGCGCTGCGGCTGCGGGGATTGAAGCGGACTTCCGCCGGAGTGGGCACGATTGGCTTCGGTGTAAGGACGTCCCACACGTCCGTATTCCGGAAAACGTGCTTCACCAAACGGTCTTCCAGCGAGTGAAACGTGATCACGGCAAGAATGCCGTTCGGATTCAGACATGCCGGAAAAATCTCCGCCAGCGCGCGGCGGACATGTTCCAATTCCTCATTTACGGCAAGCCGCAACGCTTGGAAAATCTGTGTCGCCGGATGCTTGTCGCCGTCGCGGCGCCGGCCGGGAACGCAGGCCTTCACGGCCTCGGCGAGTTGATCCGCCGTGCGCAGAGGCTGATGGAGGCGACGATTCACCAGCGATTCGGCAATCAACCGGCTGAGCGGTTCCTCGCCATACTCGCGGAAGATGCGTTCGAGTTCTTCGACCGAAGCGGTCGCCAGCAATTCGGCCGCCGATTGTCCCTGCGTCGTGTCGAAGCGCAGATCGAGGTTCCCCGCGAGGCGAAATCCGAAACCGCGCGAGGAGTCGGCCAGTTGATCCGATGAGAGGCCGAGATCGACAAGGATGCGATCGACCCCGTTCCAGCCGACGTCCTGCAATAGACGAGACAACTCGGTGTAGGAACCTTGCCGCAAGGCGACGTCCGGTCCTGTGACCGATTCGGCTGCGTGCCGCAGCATCATGGGATCGCGGTCGATGCCGAGCAGTTTGCCGCCGGGCTGGATGCGGGAGAGGATTTCCCGGCTGTGTCCGCCGCCGCCGACGGTTCCATCGACCACGGACAAACCAGGCGCGAGTTCGAGTTCTTTGAGGACTTCGCGCAGCAGCACAGGAGTGTGAACGGACGTCATGATGGATTCACGGCGACGCGGCGATCCGTACCGGCGTCTCTTCGCCGGCAAATCGGCCTTCGGAACAGAGTCTATCGTTTCCGTGATCATGCCAGATCGTCCGCAGAAAGACAGCCGGAAGAATCTTCCGACAGTTTTGAGGGAACGAAGATGAGGAGATGGGTCCCGGCGAGATCCGCCGGTTGGCGCGGGTTATAGGCGAAAGTGGCCGGAGGGGAAAGACCAGTTGGGAGCATCCGCCTCTCTGCCTCGGGCGGACATCCGTGCCGCCCGAGGTTCGAGGCAAGTGACCCGCATTGCCCGACTGCCGTCGGAATCAACGCAGTGCCAGGGTTCCCACATCCGTGCGGTCACCTGACGATCCGCATAGCCCGGTTCAGCCAGCGGAGTCTCCGAGTTGTCTCACCAATTGTCAATCAACGCTCTCGACTAAGAAGGATGTGAGAGCGGATGAGGATCTGAACGCGAACGGGTCTTTCCGATCAAGTCGATTGTGACTCATGCTTGATAGGCCTGAGTGGCCAGTTCATCGAACGCCGGCGTGTTCACATTCACAAAGTTGTCCCAGGCTTCCCTGTCCCAAAGTTCCGCGTGATCCTGTACTCCCAACAGGTATGCTTCTCGTCGCAATCCGGCGTACTCGGCCAGACGATCCGGAATACGGATGCGGCTTTGGCCATCCAAATCGACTCTTTCTGCAGACGAATAGAACAGGCGTAAGTAATTTTGCTGGCTGGGTGTTCCGGAAAAGGCTTCCCCCAGCTTGGCAAACGTCTTCGGAGAATAAACCAACAAAGACCGTTGAGTTCCGGGAGCGATGTAGAGATACTCCAGATTCGACTCGCCGAAATCATCTTTCAACCGCTTGGGAACCGCGAGACGCCGTTTGTCATCCAGCGTTCGCAGGTAGGTTCCCGTCAGTGCCATTCCTCACCATTCTCCCCCACGGTTCCCCACGGCGGCCCAACTGTACCAACTGCGACCCAGGATGCAAGCAGGAAAAATTTCGATTTTGAGAACGTCGCGCGGGAATCACCCGTAGCTCCTTGCCACACAGCGAATTGGGAATTTCAAAATTTTTTCAGAGTGACTTTTGGCGAGAATGTTCCCGAACTTCGCGGAAGAGTCGGACGTGAGCCGCCACGAATCGATCAATCGTAAACTCTTTTTCAGATATATGTTGCGACTCGCAGCCCATTTCATCTATCTGGTCGGAATTGGCTAAAAGTCTGACAACAGCCTCCGCTAGTGCTTGTGGACTTTCGATGGGAACCAACCACCCGTTGATGCCGTCGCGCACCAGTTCCGATGCCCCTTCTACCCGGGTTGCGATGATCGGTTTGCCGGCAGCCAGCGCCTCCAGCACGGCGTTCGGCATCCCCTCCCACCGCGACGGCAAAATGAACGCGGTGGATGCCGCCAGAAGTCCTGGAACGTCCGTTCGCTTTCCAGCCCAATGCATGCGATCAGACAGTCTCCAGGTGGCTGCCTGACGCTCCAGGTCGCTTCGATCTGGCCCCGTGCCGACGATCAGAAAGTGAACATCGGGATACTGTTGCACAATCTCCCGCGCGGCGGAGATCAGGACATCGATTCCCTTTTGAGGTTCGATCCGTCCAACGGTGATCAGCACGCGGCTGTCGGCGGGAATTCCGAACTCGCCGAGATCGACGGGAGGAACGTCACGAAAGTGTGCCGGATCGACGCCGTTCGGGATAACCACCGTCTTCGCGGGGTCGAGACCGAAATCCTGCTCCATGAATCGCGCGACGTCCTGACTGACGCAGACGTTGCGGTCCACCAGAAAATTCGTCCAGCGCTCCAGCCGGCCATGCCAGCGATTCCGTTTCTCGGCGACGCGGATTCCCGAGAGAATCGTTGGGACGCCCGCGCGGCGTCCTGCGAAACGTCCCAGCAGATTCGCGTGAAACAGCCACGTATACAAAATCTCGGGACGGAACCGACGCAGTTCTCGGGTCCACTGCCGGAGTACGCCGGGCGCGCTGAGCAGCCTTTTCGCTCCAAAGCAAGTCACGGGAACGCCCCGCTCGCGCAGCACTTGCGAGTAGTGCGCTTCCGGGCCGAGGCAGAAAACGTGCGGCTCCCACTCGCTGCGATCGAGGCGCGTGACAAGCTCGGTCAGCATTCGCTCCGCCCCACCCGGGTCGAGTTCGGTGATGCCGAAGGCGATGCGGCAGGGGGCTGCGTTCATGGCGCTCGTGCGGACTGGCGGAGATGTGTGAAGGTATGGGAGTATGCAGGTGCGGGGTGAAAAAGACAATTGCCCCTTTGAACGTAGCTTTTCTCCGAATTCCATGCTCGATCCCGACCGTCTCGACACCTACGACTATCCGCTTCCCGCGGAGTTGATTGCCCAGGCGCCGCTGCCCCAGCGCGATGCCTCGCGACTGCTCGTCGTGCGGCGCGAAAGCGGAACCATCTCACATCACGGCATGCGCGATTTGCCGGAGTTGCTGCACCCCGGCGATTGCCTGGTGCTCAATAACAGCCGCGTGTTGCCGGCCCGTCTCTTCGGTGTACGCACGCAGACGGGTGGAAAGTGGGAAGGATTATTTCTCTCCATGAATTCCGCCGGGCACTGGCGCCTCATCGGCCAGACGCGCGGCTGGATCAACTTGGGCGAGACGGTGACCATCCTCTCGCCCGGCGATTCACCGCCCTTGGAACTGAAGCTCCTCGATCGCGAGGCCGAAGGCGTGTGGCTGATGGAACCGCTCGCGGAGGGTACGCCGCTGGAACTGCTGCAGCTCTACGGTGAAATGCCGTTGCCGCCGTACATCGAACGGGACGCCACCGATGCGGATCGAGACCGCTATCAGACGACGTATGCGAGCCGGCCAGGGTCGGTCGCCGCGCCCACCGCGGGGCTGCATTTCACGCCGGAACTGTTAGCGCGGTGCCGAGATCGCAGCATCGACACGGCGGAAGTCACGCTGCACGTCGGCATCGGGACATTCCGGCCCGTCAGCGTCGAAGACTTGTCGCAGCATGTGATGCACGCCGAATTCTGTGAGTTGTCCGCCGCGACGGCTCAGCAGTTGAGATCCGTCCGCGAGCGCGGCGGCCGCATCGTCGCCGTCGGCACGACCAGCCTGAGGACGCTGGAATCCGCTTTCGCGCAGGTCGGGTGGACTGCCTGGAACGGTGAGACGAAACTTTTTATCCGCCCACCGTACGAGTTCCGCGCTGTCGACGCGCTGCTGACGAACTTTCACTTGCCGAAGTCGACGCTGCTGATGCTCGTCAGCGCCCTGGCCGGCATCGACTTGATCCAATCGGCCTATGCTGCCGCCGTGGCGGAGCGCTATCGCTTTTTCAGCTACGGCGACGCGATGTTGATTGTATGATGGGGCCGTCAAAGCCGCGGAGGGCATCTGCGGTTTTCCGAGCGGAAGAAAGACCGCGATTGCCAACCGCGGCTGTGGAGAAGAACATGCCGATCGCTCTCGGTTGTGATCACGGCGGGTTTCCGCTCAAGGCGCGAGTCCGGACGGTCATTGAATCGCTAGGTGAAACCATCATCGATTGCGGGACCGACTCCGACTGCGCCGTCGACTACCCCGACTATGCGCAGAAAGTCGGCGAGGCGATTGTCGCCGGCCAAGCCGACCGCGGCATTCTCTTGTGCGGCTCGGGCGTCGGCATCTCGGTCGCGGCGAACAAGCTGCCGGGCATCCGCGCCGCCGTCTGCCACGACACCTACTCGGCCCATCAAGGCGTGGAGCACGATGCGATGAACGTCCTCTGCCTCGGCGCCCGCATCATCGGGGATGAACTCGCCGCGGAACTCGTGCGGGCATTTCTCGGAGCGAAGTTCAGCGCGGAAGAACGCCACGTCCGCCGGCTGAACAAGGTGCTGGCGATCGAACGCGGCCGCGGGTAGCGCGATCCCCAAGAGTTTCTCACAGGTTGCCAAAGAGCGCGGGGTGACCACGACGCATGTCCCCTCATCCTGCCGGGATGTGTTGCGCGACAAAGCGTTTGCAAACAGGCGTCCGCTCGGACACCCTCGCGCGCCGATTTTTGCGCACTTTTTGGCTGCTGGATGGCTGCAGAGTGGCCGCTGGATGGCTGCTGCATGGCTGTTGGCACGCAGTTCCCAGCTTCAAATCAGTGGTTGCCGATAGGTGTTTGGCTGGCTTGGTGAAATAGGCAGCCGACTCGAACACTGGGCATGTAATAAATTCTGGGCAAGATCGAGTTTGTTGAAAAAGGTCATTAGAGATTCAGTTCACATCTCCCCTATTCCGCGTGATGTTGCGCAACAAGTTGTTGAGAATCGGACTGCATTTTTGGGGAATAAACGTCGTCCGGAGAGGACTGGCGGACGCAGCCCACCGTACAATGAACAAGCATTTCTCAAGGACGCGATCTCATGCGAGGACGACCGGCGGTCATTCTTTCGTTATTCGCGCTGGCGGCCATCGGCATCTTGCTCATGGTGATTCCGCGGCCCGATAATCAGCCCATGGGAAAGAGCGTCGTCGTTCCCGTGATCCTGCTGGAGTCCGACGCGGGGCGCCCGACGGAAGAAGAACGCCGGCAGATCGATCGACTCATCGATCGGCTGGCGGAGATTGAAAATCCCGACTATGGCTTCGCGCCGTTTCTGTCGGGCAATCAATTCGCGCCGATCAAAGGTTCCTCCACGTTCGGCGCGGGCATGATCATGATCGACCACGGATTGAAAACCAGCGACTGCGTCGAACGGCTCGTTGCGCTCGGTCCCAAGGCGCTGCCGCAACTGCTGGAACGACTGACCGACGAGACGCCGACGCGATTGGCAATGGAACACGGCGGCGGGTTCGGCGGACAATGGTATGACCATGAAATCCCCATGAACTTGGGCAACCCGGTCGAGCAGCGCGTCAGCGACGCGTATCCCGAATATTTGGACCAGAGGCCCTTGACGATTGAGACCCACATCGACAAGCATCAGATCACGATCGGCGACGTCTGCTTCGCGATCGTTGGACAAATCGTGAACCGGGGCTACCAGTCGGTGCGCTATCAACCGACGGCGTGCCGGGTGATCAACAGTCCGACGCACGATCCGCAAATCGCCGCCGTGGTCCGCGAGATGTGGACGAGTGACCATCCCGCGCAGACGCTGCTCGATTCGCTGCTGCGCGATTATTACTCCGCTGACACAGACGGAATGAAATGCGGCGCCGCCTTGCGACTGCTCTTTTATTTCCCTGAGCAGATGACGCAACGGATCGTGCGCCGTATCGAGTCCTTTGATTTGACACGCGTGATCGACGGCGAAGACTGGGAACGAAAGTATGCGAAGGACGGCGTGGCGATCAACGAATTCCTGCAGGCCGTTGCCCCCATCGAATCGACGGAGATCACGTCCGCGTTGCTTAGAGTCGTGCGGAAGGCCGAGGAACCGGCCTATGTGTTCAGTGCGATCACGGGTGCCGTTGTGAATTGCGCTCCGAACCTGGTGTTCCAGCGATTGCAGGAAATGGTATCGGTTCCGCCGGAGCCCGACGGCGGGATTTACGGGCTTGGATACGCAGCGCTGACGTCGGCCGTCCGACATTTCCCAGACAAATCGCGAGAGCTTTTCGAGATCTATCGCCGCCATCCTTTATCGGACGCCTCGATATCGGCGATCCAAGTCTTGAAGGATGCCGACGCGCCACGGCCTTGGATAAAAGATTTTCTGGCGTCGCTGCTCGACGACCGAACCGAGACCGGTTGGAGCTACGGCCCGGACAACAATCGTTATCCCCTTCGAGTCTGCGATGAGGCGGCCGAAGTTCTCTCCTGCGGTTATCTGCAGGGGACAAGCTTTGAAATGGAAGGTGGCGCGGATCACCTCGACGGTGAAATCGCCAAACTTAAACGGGCGCTGGCCAGATAACCGCAATTGTGATTCACTAAAGCGAGATGCCCCGCAGGTTTTGCGGCATAGATGAATCATGCTGAGATCAATGCTTTCGCCGCTCGCTCAATTGGTCGGCATCGTGGTCTGCCTGGGGTTGGCCGATGTCGTGGGCCTCATTCGGTTCCACTATCCGCGCGCCGTCGAGAACGATCCGTTGAAATCGCCCGTCCAAGTCCGATCCATAGATGGCGACTGCCTGTTTCTCGCGGATGGCCGCGAGTTGGCGGTTGAGACGTTCGGCGACGAATCGTTGCCGCAGCTCTTGGAGCGCGTCCATTTTCGCGTGGATGTGGAATCGAGCGATGGCCGACAGGGGGAGCTCTTTATCCAAGAGCGCGGGTGGATCTGCGGCACGCCGTGGGTCGGCGTCATCAATATCCCGCTGATTCCCGTGAGCGTGCCGATCAATCACCGCCGGCCGATAGGCTACGTGGCGATCAATCGCGGCCATCGGTAGCGGCGGAATTCCCGCCCCCACTCGGACCTTTTTCGCGGCGTACGCCCCCTGCGATACGCCGCCGCCCTGCTGCAACCCGCTGTTGCTCAAGGTCTTACACCGTCCCAGCCGCCCGGGGGTTCCGATTGCGGAACGCCGCGAAAATTTTCTCAAGTTGCGGCTTGACGGGCTCTCCCTGTGACCTAGGTTTGCCGTGAAGGAACGCCGACGAGCGACACGGGCCCCCGTGAAGTCGCCGTCACGTGCAACGGACCTAGTTCAGGGTGTGGAGGCGTCGCGGGGGAGTGCGAGGTAGCACATCGCCCGCCGCCTCGAGTCATAGTTGCGATGAGCGGCTCGCAGAGCCCGGCCATCGCGGCAAAACAGGGAGAGAGTTCCATGAATCAGTTCCTCACCAGTGTCAAGACGTTTCTGGTTTCGGAAGACGGCCCGACCGCGGTGGAATACGCCGTCATGCTCGCGCTGATCGTGATCGTCTGCTTGACGGCCATTCAGGCCATCGGCACGAACGCGAACGCCAAGTTCCAGGCTGCCGCGGACGCCTTGAAGTAATGTTTCACGAGGGGTGTTGAGACACGGCGGCCGTCCGCGAGGTAGCGGGTTGCCGCCCGTCTCGAGTCATAGTCGACAATCGCAGACCTGCCAGGTGTGCACGTCGGCAAAAGTTTTTCAGAGAGGCATACGATGACCCAGTTTGTGACCAGCGTTAAGAAGTTCCTGGTTTCGGAAGACGGCCCGACCGCGGTGGAATACGCCGTCATGCTCG
>CAZDGB010000147.1:0-17258 GCA_964504645.1 uncultured Planctomycetaceae bacterium
GCGGGTCTCCCGACCCCGCCGGCTTTCTTTTGCGGTCTCCCGACCGCTGCCTTGCTCTTCAGCGAAGAGGAGACCTTCGGTCGGTAGTGCGGCGGGGTCGGGAGACCCGCGCTGAACAGAGGCCGCTTGAAGGCGGGACTCCAGCATCCTTTCCATTCTGTCTTAAATCGATCTGGGCGGCAAACCGTGGCAGTGGCGGATTTCGTTCATCCGCTGCCAGGCTTCGGGTTCTTTCGCCAGCAGCTTCATCAATTGCGACGCCGTGCAGCCCAATTGCTCGGCGGACGACGAGAGATGCCCCTGCCGGCAGGCGATCACGTCCAACGCCTCCGCCAGGAGAGCCGGGAAATCCTCGTGAGCGGCATTGCAGGCGATCTTCCCGTCCCGGCAGCGCGATTTCCAGAGTTCGCTCGGCGCCGCTGCGCCATCGGCCGCCGACCGCACGAGAATCGCCAGCCGCAGCCGGAGCCGTTTAACGGCGTTGCGGCGATTGTCGGCCTGGCTGCGGCGTTCGCTGGCATGGCCTTCGACCCCCGTTGGCTCGTGGACGACCGTCATGGCAGATTCCGTCTTGTTCCGATGCTGGCCCCCCGGCCCGCCCCGTTTCCCCGGCCGGAACCGGCACTGCCGCAGCAAATCTTCGACCGGCAGCCGCGACGGGTGGGTGAATGTTTCAGACATGGCACTGGGGATACGTCAAAGTCGATTCGTCCGTGGGATACGGCGAGGCGCAGATATCGACACACGGCGGAAGGGCGAAGTCGGACGGCGGATGTCAGCAAACCAATTCTGCTTCCCTTCCGCCTTCCGACTTCGCCCTTTCTGAATGCCACTTTCCGCTGCCGGCGTTCAAGAATAGAATGACATCTCCAGCAGCTCATTGCATTCTTCAACGGGGGGCCGTCACTTGGGCGAATTCGTCGAGCCATTGGGGAAACGCATTCTCATCCGCAAGGATGAAGCGCGGCAGAAAACGCGCGGCGGGATCGTGTTGCCGGATCAGGCCGAAATCCCGACGATTACGGGCCGCGTGGTGGAAATCAGCGCCCAGATCGAACGGGACGACGATTTTCCGATCCGCAAGTACGACAAGGTGCTGTTCCACCCCAAGCACGCGATCCCCGTCGATCTGGAGCCGGACAACATCCTGTTTGTCGTGCCGATTGAGGATGTCGTCGCCGTTTTTCGCCGCACCCCGGCGAAAGCAGCCGGCAGCAAGAAACGCGATGCCGACGCGGAAGAGGAGTGACTTCAATCCACGGCAAAGCCCGCCGTCAGCGACGGCGGGAACGCTTCTGCGAAGCGTCGCGAAGATCTAGACATTCACTCACTTAATCGACCGCAGCATGCCGAGGATTTTTTCCTCGTTGTAGTCCTCTGGCGTCAGCGTCAATTGCAGCGAAACTTCGCCTTCCTTGCCGGGGAACGAACCAGCGACCTGGACCAGCTTCTTGCCGGGGACATTGGCGTGGGCCGGCTCCGCCGCGGGCGCGGGGTCCGCGTCAGCTTCGGCCTGTTCGGCGGGAGCTTCCGGTTCCTCGTCGTCTCCCATGTCGTCCATGTCCTGAAAGCCGGTCTGCTCGCCCTGGACGATGTAGAACTTGCATTTGCGGCCGCGGATGTCGAATTCGTGCTCCGTTTTCGTGAAATCTTTCCAGTTCTGTTTGAGCGCAGCGTCGCTGAACTCGTGCTCGGAAAACGGCGTGAATCCCTGGGGGCCGCGCTGCTGAGGGTTGGGATCCCGAATGTTCATCGCCAGCAGCATCATGGTTCCCGGTCCGACTTCGACCGGCGGACAATTCCCCGCCGGACACCATTGATACTGGGCCATCTTCATTAGTCCGAAGATGGAACTGCCGTGCCGCGGCAGGAACTCCGGCAGGATGGTGATGTCGGCCATTTCAGCCGTCAACTTCTGGATGTCGGCTGGCGCGGTGAGATTGGCCTGCTCGATTCCCTTCTTGAACCAGAAGAAGGCGTACGTCCCGACGCCGCAGCACGTCAGCATCACCAGCCCGAAGAACGAGCCGAACACGATCAACAGGACTTTGGCGGTCGAAGTGGAGTCGCCCGACTTTTTCTTCCGTTGCGGTTCGCCGTAGTCTTCGTCGTAGGACACAGCTGTTTCCCGAAGTGAGTGAGAAGGGGGCCGAGACGCCGCCATTCTGTCGTGCGATGCATGTTGCGGCAAGGCAGTCCGTGCGAGCGTGGAATGTGGAACGCGGAGCACGAAGTTTCTTTGCACTCCGTCCCTTGTCCCCGCTACTCTGTTGTCGGACCCTCAACCCTCAACTCGCATCCCTTAATCTCATGCACATCTGGTTGGCACGACACGGCGACGCGGTGAACTCCGAGGCCGCTGCTGCGGATTACGATCGCGTGTTGTCCGAGACCGGACGCCGACAGGTTGCGCAGCTGGGCCGATGGCTCAAAGATCGCGCGCGGACACCCGAACTCATTCTGCACAGTCCGCTCAAACGGGCGGCCCAAACCGCTGGCTTGCTCCGCGACGAACTGGGCTCGGACATCCGCTGCGAAGAATCCCACATCCTCTCGCCCGGCATGCGGTGCGATTTGCTGTTGGCGCGGCTCGCCGCGCAGGCAGCTCAGACCGTGGTCTGCGTGGGCCATCAGCCCGATATCGGCCGCTGTCTGTCTGAAATGCTCGGCGGCGGACGGTTCGCCATTTCTCCCGGTACGATGGCGTGTGTGGAGTTTCCGCAGATCATCACCCCCGGCGGTGGCCAATTGCGCTGGCTGGCAGACCCGGATTGGTTTTGAGATTGTCGCAAATCTCCTTCCCCACCCGAACATTCTCTCCAAGTTGCTTGACTTTCGGGCTTTCGGGCTGAATACTCGCCAGCGTTGGAAGAACAGCCCCGCGGGATGGAAAGCGTTCTCTCGCAGGGTTTTCGGCATCGATGCCTCGCCGATCGGCCAAAGTCATTTGTTTCCGCGGGCGTGGCAGAATATGTCGTGGACGGTGTTGGCGGCGATCGGGCGCAAGAATCTGTGGGGCGATCCCATGCGCTCCACGGTCTCACTCGTCGGGGTGATCTTCGCCTCGCTCTTGATGCTGCTGCAGAGCGCCATCTACGTCGGCTTCATTCTCAACGCCTCGTCGATCATCGACCATTCCGAGGCCGATTTGTGGCTCGCCAAGGCTGGCACCATCAACTTCGAAACGGCCGGGCCGTTTGACGATTTCAACATCTCCTACGTGCGCGGCACACCGGGCGTGTTGTGGGCCGAGAACCTGATTTATTCCTTCGGCGACTTGCGGCTGCCGACCGGCACTTCGCAATGGGCGCACGTCGTCGGGTTTAATCCGCGGACCGGCGTCGGCGGACCGTGGGCCATGGCCGTCGGCGAAATAGACTCGCTGAGCCGGCCCGGCACGTACATCATCGACGCCACCGCATTGGCGCAGTTCGAAGGAGCGAACGTCGGCGACCGCATCGAAAATTTCTATCACCGCGCCGAAATCGTCGGCCTATCGACCGGCAGCCGCACCTGCACGCCCAATCCCATTGTCTACACGTCGCTGGAGACTGCGCAAGATCACCTGCCGGAATTCCGCGGCCGCTGCAACTTCGTGATGGTGAAAGTCGAAGACGGCGTCGACCCGCAAGAAGTCAAGGAACGCCTCGTCCGGTTGCAGAAGTTCCAGGTCTTCACCCGCCGAGAATTCAGCGTCATGACGCAGCATTACTGGGCAACCAAGACCGGCATCGGCATCGGCATCGGCGTCACTATCGTCCTCGGCTTCATCGTCGGGCTAGTCATCATGGGACAGACGATGTACTCCGCGACGATCGACAAATTGGAAGAATACGCCACGCTGAAAATCATGGGCGCCACCAATCTGCAAATTTGCGTCATCATCTGGTATCAGGCAATTCTACTCGCCACGGGGGGCTTCGCCGTCGGCCTCGTTGCCGGGCTGCTCATCCAGGAAGCGTCCCGCAACCAGGTGATCGGCATGCAGTTTTCCGGACCAATGCTGGTGGGCATCGGCATCGCGACGATCGTCATGTGTCTGGGGGCGTCGCTCCTCTCCGTGCAACGCATTCTTAAAGTCTCTCCGGCGGCGGTGTTTCGAGTATGAGCGTCCTGGTCGCGGAAAATCTCGTCAAAATCTATCGTTCCAAATCGGAGGACGTCCGCGCCGTCAACGGCGTATCGCTGTATGTCGATGCCGGCGAAGTCGTCTGTTTGATGGGACCGTCGGGCACCGGCAAAACCACTCTGCTCACGATTCTCGGCTGCATTCTCGCCCCCGACGATGGCGAACTGCGCGTCTGCGGCCAGAAGATCGTCTGGAACGAATCGATCCTGCCAGACTACCGCCGGAAATATTTCGGCTTCATCGCCCAGCGCTCGACGCTGATGAGTTCGCTCGACGTGCTGGAGAACATCGAAATCCCGCTGCTGTTGCACGGCAAGGGAGCCTCGTACGTCGATCAGCGCTGTGCCGAAGTGCTCCAGACCGTCAACCTGTCGCATCGCAGCCGGTTCAACGTCGGGGTCCTCAGCGGGGGCGAACGGCAGCGGGTGGCGATCGCACGGGCGCTCGCCGCCGATCCTTCCATCCTCCTTTGCGACGAGCCGACGGCGAGCCTCGATTCCAAAACCGGCCATCAGATTATCTCGATGCTCCGGCATCTGGCCGACGTGCACCGCAAGGCCGTTCTGATCGTGACTCACGATGACCGGCTCCTGGAGTATGCGAACCGCGTCTATCACATGAGCGACGGCCAGGTTCGTGAAGAGATTCTGCAGGCGCCTGCCTCACAACACACCTTGGTGCAGGAAGCTGCCGGCGAACTCTAACTGGCGGCCTGTAAAAATTTCCGCTTGGGAAAACCAGTGAGATTAGAAAACTTGCGAAGAAGACTCTAGGATATCTACAGAGTTTCAGTATCAGTTACCTTCCACCTCAGACCGAGCCGCCTGATGTCAGCCGATGTTTCTCGTTCGCGATCCCGTTGGGGGCGGCCGCTGATTGTGGGGGTGCTCTCGGTCGGGTTGATCGCCAGCATTCTGGGCGGCTCGTTCTCATCAGACACCGGGTTCCAGGTGCGCTCCGGCCACATCATCCATCGGTTCAGCGCCCAGGGACGAGTGGAATGCCAGCAGACGGTCGACGTTGTGCCGGAGGTCTCGGCCGTGGTGCTGGACATCGCCGTTGATGAGGGCGACACGGTCCAAAAGGGCCAATTGCTGGTCAAACTGGACGATCAATCGTTGAAGGCAATGCTGGCCGAAGCCGAAAGTGCCGCTGCCGCCGCACTGGCGCACTGGGACGAACTGAAAGTCGGCACGCGGCCCGAAGTGATTGAAGCCGCCGAGGCCCAGGTGTTGGTCCTCGAAGGTCAATGGGAAGCGGCTCAGGCGCAAGAGAAAGAAGTCCTGCGCGGACCGCGCCAGCAGGAAATCGACAACGCCAAGCAACTCCTGGCGGCTGCCAAGGCGGAAAAAGTCACCGCCGATCGGCAACACAAGCGGGGGCTGGAACTCAAGAAGACCAACACCATCACGCCCGCCGAGCTCGACGAAATGGAGCTGCGCGCCAACTCTGCCGCGAGCGCCGTGTTGGCCCGGCAGTCGCAATGGGACCTGCTGACGACCGGCGCCAGCGACGAGGAAAAAGCGCAGGCGAAGGCCAACGTAAAATCGGCATTGGGCCGCCTCGACCAAGCGCGAGCCGAACTCAAACGCTTGCGGAACGGAGCGACGGTCGAAATGCTCGCCGCCGCGGAGGCCGAGCATCGCCGCACGCGCGACGCCGTCGAACGGGCCCGCATCCAGTTGGCTCACGCGGAAATCTATAGTCCCAGTGACGGAATCGTTCTACGGCGTTTCCATCACCCCGGCGAACTTGTGCATCCCCAAGTCCAGCAGCCGCTCCTGGTGCTGGGCGACGGCAAAGACCGCGCGCTGCGCGTGGAAGTCATGGAAGGCGACATCTATAAATTGAAACCGGACCAGATCGTGTCGATCACGTCGGATGCCCACATCGGCAATCGGTGGAAAGGGCGTGTCTCGCGTTTGTCACCCGTCATGGGCCGCAAGCGGCTCCTCAACGAACACCCGCGTGAAAAGACCGACGTGAAAGTCCTCGAAGCCTGGATCCGGCCCGACGAGCCGATGAACCTTCCTATCAACGCGCCGGTGGAAGTCGCGGCCCAACTGGTCATTGGATCCAACGTGCCGATCATCCCCCGCCGCTGCCTGCTGCAGCCGGACCAGACCGTGCGGATGCTCGACGGGACGATCCGCGAAGTGGAACTTGGCGAAGGGGACGACGGCTTCGTCGAAGTCGTCTCCGGGCTCGCCATCGGCGAACGCGTCCACCTGCCAAAGTAGCGTTCCCACAGAGCGCTCGCACCGCTCCCGCCCCACGCTTGCGGGTTCGCACGGCTTTTCCCGTGCAGTTCCGTCGCCTCCTCGGTTAGAATGGCGTTTCGGAATCGCGGGACCATTCTCAGGAGCGTTCGCCATGTTGAATCTGAACGGTGACGGACAGGCCCAGACGTGCGACGGCATCACGCGGCGGGATTTCATGCAGGTCGGCACGCTCGGCGCCACCGGCGTGACGCTCGCCGATCTTGCGGCCATGGAAGCCCGCGCCGCGACGGCCGGCCAGAAGCCCGGCAACAACAGTCGCTCGGTCATCATGATCTTCAACCTCGGCGCGCCGAGCCAGTTGGACACGTTCGATCCGAAGCCCGAAGCCGCCGCGGAAATTCGCGGGCCGTTCCAGGCGATCAAAACGAAATCGCCCGCCATTGAGATCAGCGAGATCTTCCCGAAGCATGCGGCGCTGGCGGACAAGTTCTCGCTCGTCCGCAGTTGCAATCACAACTCGCCGGCGGTGCACGACGCCGGCTGGCAGATGATGCAGACCGGCCGCCTCTTCACCGGCGGCGTCAATACGCCGCACGCGGGGGCCGTCGCATCCTATCTGATGGGCCGCAAGACCGACCTGCCGGCGTTCGCCGTGCTGCCCGAACGGATGGGGTCCGGCGGCGGCGACTTGCCGAACGGACAGGCCGGCGGCTTCCTTGGCAAGGCGCACGACCCGTTCGTCCTCAACGCCGATCCGTCGAAGCCCGATTTCCAGGTGCCCGACTTGTTGCCGCCGAAGCAGATCGGCGACGCCCGGCTTGATCGCCGCCGCAAACTCCGCAACGTCGTCGATTCTACGATCGACGTCTTCGAGAAAAGCGAGAACGCCGCGTTGCTGGATGAAAACTTCCAGTCTGCATTCCGCCTCATGACCAGCACTCAGGCCCGCGAGGCATTCGATTTGACGCAAGAGCCGACCGCCGTCCGCGAACGCTACGGCATGAACCGCTTCGGGCAGTGTTGCCTGCTGGCCCGGCGGCTCGTCGAAGCCGGCGTGCGCTTCGTAACGATCAACACATTTCTCACCGTGTTCAACGAAGTGACGTGGGACATCCACGGCACCGCGCCGTTCACGTCGATCGAAGGCATGAAGAACATCATCGCCCCGATGTACGACACGGCGTACTCCGCGCTCATCGAGGACCTCGATCAGCGCGGCTTGCTCGGAGATACGCTAGTCGCGAACGTCTCCGAATTCGGCCGCACGCCGCGCGTCAACCCCGCCGGCGGCCGCGACCACTGGCCGCAATGCTGGACGACCTACTACGCCGGCGGCGGCGTGCAAGGCGGCCGCGTCGTCGGCAAAAGCGACCCGACCGGCGGCTACCCGGCTGAACGCCCCGTCGGCCCGTCGGAAGTCGTCGCCACGATGTTCCACAGCCTGGGCCTCGACATCGAATCGCACCTCCCCGGCCCGGCGGGCCGGCCGTTCCCGCTGGTGGACTTCGGGACGAAGCCGATCGGGGAGTTGTTTTAGTCGTGGTTGTCTGAGGTGACTGAATTTCATGGAGATACGGAGGGAATCGAACAATGTTGACGATGCCCAAGGAACTGCGTGACGCGGTCAAAGAATCCGGCAATCAGCCTCTGCGACTGGTGGATCCGGAGACGAAATCAGAATTTATTTTGATTCCCGCGCCCATGGCCGACGCGATGGATGGCGAACGATTTACACGCGACGAACAACTCTATTTGTTGAGGCAGGCTGGAAAGCGTGCTGGCTGGGACGACCCAGCCATGGACATCTATAACGACTTGTAATCGCCGACGGAATTCTCGACAGAGATGAAGCTGCAGAAATATCAGCGAGGCGACATTGTCATTGTCGAATATCCCTATAGCGATCGAACGGGAAGCAAAAAGCGGCCAGCACTTGTTTGTCAGGACGACCGATGGAATCTGGCGCTGGATGACACATTGCTCTGCATGATCTCCACCAGTCATCGCCGTATGAAGGCTGGGGCTGCCACGCAGTTTTATATTTCCTTCACGCCTCAGACATCAGCACTCACCGGCTTGCGTGCCGACTCCGTCGTACAATGTGAGAACATACTGACGCTGGATCAAAGCTTGGTTGGCTCCAAGATTGGCCGCCTCGACGATGACAGCATGACACAAATCGACGACTGCCTGCGATCGGTATTGGGAATATGAGTCGGTTTCTTTCTCCCCACTGGAACGGCTTCGACTGATGCTTCGACTCATCATTTTTTTCCTTGTTTTCGTATTGCTGACGTCGATTTCCGCCGCCGACGTCGCCGTCTTCCCTCTGTCAATCCGCCTCACCGGCCCGCAAGCCCGGCAGGCGGTCGTCGTGCAGGAGACGGACGGCAAGTTGATCGGCAAACAACTCCGCGAGGGCGTCTCGTTTCAATCGTCGAACGAAGCCGTTACCAAAATTGAAAACGGCGCAGTAGTTGCCGCCGGCAATGGTTCCGCCACGTTGACGCTCGCCGCCAACGGGCAGACGAAGTCTATTCCCGTCATAGTCGAAAAGTTCGACGACCCGCACGTTTGGAGTTTCCGCAACCAGGTGCAATCGGTCCTCACGAAGGCCGGCTGCAACAGCGGGGCGTGTCACGGGGCGGTTGCCGGGAAGAACGGGTTCAAACTGTCGCTGCGCGGCTACGATCCCGAGGCCGATTTCTTTTCGCTCACCCGGCAGGCCCGTGGGCGCCGCATTGTCCCGCATGATCCGGGCCGCAGTCTTGTGCTGACGAAGCCGACCGGTGCGATTCCCCACAAGGGGGGTTTGCGCTTTGCCGAGAATTCGCTCGAATACCGCGTGCTCGCCGAGTGGATCGCCGCGGGACATCCGGGACCGTCGGCGGACGACGCCCGTATCGAGCGGTTGGAAATCCTGCCGCCGACGGTGCAACTGCAACCGGGCGACGACCAACAGTTTCTCGTGCTGGCCCATTTTAATGACGGTCGCGTAGAAGACGTCACGCGGTGGGCGAAGTTCACGTCGACCAATTTTGCCGTCGCGCAAGTGGATGACTACGGACTCGTGAAAGTCACCGGCCGCGGCGAAGGATCGATCGCAGCGTGGTATCTCGCTCAGAACGTGATGGCGACGGTGACGTCGCCTTACAATCAAGTTCTGCCGCCGGAAACATTCGCCGCAGCGCCGCGGTCGAATTTTATTGACGATCTCGTGCTGGCGAAGTTGCAGGCGTTGCATCTCGCACCGTCTCCGCGATCTACCGATGCGGAGTTCCTGCGGCGCGCGAGTCTGGATGCGCTCGGCGTGTTGCCGACAGCCGACGAGGCGAAAGAGTTCCTCGACGACACCGCCGTCGACAAGCGGGCCGCGCTCGTGGAGAAACTTCTCGCCCGGCCAGAGTTCGTCGACTACTGGACGTACCAGTGGTGCGACTTGCTGCTCGTCTCCGGCAATAAGCTGCGGCCAGCGGCGATCGAGGCGTTCTACGGCTGGTTGCGGCAACGCGTCGAGGCCAACACACCGTGGGATGAGATTGTCGCGGGCATCATTCTCGCGAAGGGGAGCGCCGTCGAGAACGGGGCCGCGAACTTCTATGCGCTCCACCAAGACCCGCAGGATATGGCCGAGACGACGTCGATGGCGTTCCTCGGCATGTCGATCGGCTGCGCCCGCTGCCACGATCATCCCCTCGAAAAATGGACCAACGACGATTACTACGGCATGGTCAGCCTGTTCGCCCGCGTCCGCGGCAAAGGTTGGGGCGGCGACCGCCGTTCGGGCGATGGCAACCGAGTGATCTTCCTCGCCGATTACGGCGAAGTCCTCCAGCCGCGCCTCGGCAAGCCGCAGCCGCCGCGCCCGCTGGACGGCACAGCGATCTCATTCGACGACGAGGATGACCGCCGCATTCATCTCGCGAAGTGGCTCACGTCGCCGCAGAACCCATACTTCAGCCGGGCCATCGTGAACCGCGTCTGGGCGAATTACTTCGGCCTCGGCCTCGTCGATAAAGTGGACGACCTGCGGCTGACGAACCCGGCGAGCAACGAGCCGCTGCTCGCCGCGCTCTCGTCCGACTTAGCCCTCAATCGGTATGACCTGAAATCGTTGATGCGGAAGCTCCTCTTGTCCGAGACGTATCAGCGTTCCAGCCGCACGTTGCCGGAGAACGCCGCCGATGACCGGTTCTTCGCCCGCAATTATCCGCGGCGATTGAAGGCCGAGGTGCTGCTCGACGCCGTGTCGCAGGTCACCGGCGTGCCGACGCTGTTCACCGACGAGACGACAAAGAAGCCGCTCACGCCCGGCACCCGCGCGCTGCAACTCCACGATTCGGCGATCGCTTCGTACTTCCTCGAAACGTTCGGCCGCCCGGATCGCATTCTGACCTGCACCTGCGAACGGACCGACGAGCCGAGCATGACGCAAGTGCTGCACCTCGCCAACGGCAAGACACTGCTCGAAAAACTCGAATCGAATGACGGCCGCGTGGCTCAACTCCTGGCCGAGAACGTTCCGCCGGAGCAACTGATCGAGACGCTCTATCTGAGCGCGTTTTCGCGGCGTCCGACGAACGAAGAATCCACCAGTCTCGCCGCCGCCATCACCGCCGCGCCGCCGGAAGAAAAACGGGCCGTGGCGGAAGACATCTACTGGAGCGTGCTGACGAGCCGGGAGTTTTTGTTTCAGCACTGAGATTCCGGGATACGCCGCCTAAGCACCACGGACCGGAGAAATACATGCCATACTTTTGGTCGTTGTCTGAGCAATGGGAACTGCTGATGGCCCGCATTCAACGGGCATGGTCGAGAGGTTCCTCCAGAGTTACTGCTCAATCCATTCTGTTCGGATTCACCTTGGCGATTCTCCTCTTGTCCATGGCGCTGGGCAGCTTTTTGTTGTTCGTGCTGGGCATTGCCCAAGGATTCGTAATTTTTCAACTTCTGTGCAACGAACGAAATCCTCTGCCCGATGAAGGCCTGTTCTCTGCGGCGGAAATCGTCGCCGGACTTCATCGGCGCCTGCCGACTGCGGAGACTGTCCGCCGAGCCGTGTATCAAGCCGGGACGGTGTTTTATCGTCTCGTCTATCGTTTGACGATGTGCCTATTCCTGTCACTGCTCGCCGGCTTGGCCGCGTTGTCCACGTTTGTGCTGAAACAAGCGGAGTTGTGGCAATGGACCGCATTGCAAGCCTCGGGGCCGCCCTTGGGCGCCATGCTCGTCACAGGTTTGGTCATGTTGGTCGTCTTATTGATATCCGGTTGGGCGGCGAGTCGCTGGCCGTTGTTGCCGCGCTGAGACGGAAGTTTTGTTTCGGCAAGCCGTCGCGAAGAAGGTTTGATCATGTCTGAGCACGCAGTATCGTTCTGTTCGTTGATGCTAATCTTCGCCCAGGCGTCGTATGCCGCCGCGCCGCCCGACTTCAACGCCGACGTCCTGCCGGTGTTCCGCAAGTACTGCCTCGGCTGCCACAACGCCAAGGAAGCCGAAGGCGGTCTCGTCCTCGAAGATCATGCGCGGACGATGCAAGGCGGCGGTGAAGGGGAGATCGTCGTCGCCGGGAAAAGCGACGAAAGCAAGCTCTGGCAGGTTCTCGCTGGCAAACGTCCGCCGCAGATGCCGCCGAAAGACCAGCCGGCTCCAAAAGCCGACGAAATTGCCGTCATCGCCGCATGGATCGACGCCGGGGCGAAGCCGCCGACCAAAGGCCCGGCGGGCCTTATCACGCCGAAGATCGCCCCGCGCGGACAAGCCCGCGAGCCAATCACCGCGCTCGCCGCCGATCCGAACGGACGCTGGCTCGCCGTCGCGCGGCCGGCGAATGTCGAGGTCGAGGCGTTGAAGGGGGAAGGCGGAAGGGGGAAGGCGGAAGGGAAGACGCTGACGGGCCACGCCGGCGCGATCGCCGACGTTTCCTTCTCCGCCGACGGCCAAACGCTCGTCGTCGCCGCGGGCGAAATTGGTCTCGCCGGCGAAGCGACACTGTGGAACACCGCCGATTGGACGCGCCGCGCTGTCATCACCAGCCATCGCGACGCCCTCTACTCCGCCGCTCTCTCGCCGGATGGAAAAACGCTCGCCACGGCGAGCTATGACAAAGAAATCCACACCTGGAATGTGAGTCCTGAGTCAACCAAGTCAGACTCTCAACCCTCAACCCTCAACTCTCAACTCACCGGCCACAACGACGCCGTCTTTAGTCTCGCGTTTCATCCGATTCATGGAAGGATGCTCGCCAGCGCGAGCGGCGACCGCACGGTGAAACTGTGGGACGTCGCCACCGGCCAAAGGCTCGACACGTTTGGCCAGCCGACGAAAGAACAGAACTCGGTCGCGTTCAGCCCGAACGGCAGGTTCGTCGCGGCGGGGGGCGTCGACAATCGTGTCCGCGTCTGGAGCATCTCGGATTCCGGCCAGGAAGGGACCAACCCCATTCTCTATGCCCGTTTCGCCCACGAAGGACCGGTGCTGAAAGTGCTGTTCTCGCCGAACGGCCGGCTGCTCGTCTCGTCGTCGCAGGATTTGCGGATCAAGATTTGGGAGACGCAGACGTTCACGCAGATCGCCGTTCTCGATCCGCAGCCCGACTGGTCCGCGGCGCTCGCGTTTTCGCCCGACAGCCGAACGCTGCACGTCGGCCGCATGGACGGCAGCCTCGCTGCCTACGAGATGAAGCCGGAATGGGGCGACCGGCCGGAGGAATTGCCGCGACTCTCAGCAACGCCGTCGCTCACAGGGGGTGCGGCGCAATCGCTTCCGGAGACGGCCGAAGTCGAACCGAACGATGCGCTGTCGGAGGCGCAGGATGTGAATTGGCCGGCGACGGTCAAAGGGCGGCTCAACGGCAAGCCCAGCGGCGACGTCGATCTGTATCAGTTGAAATCGAAAGCCGGCGAGACATGGATGCTCGAAACGAACGCCGCGCGGAGCGGGTCGCCGGCAGATACCAAGTTGGAAGTTTTTCACGCCGACGGCACGCCGGTGCTGCGGGCGTTGTTGCAGGCTGTCCGCGACTCCTGGGTCAACTTTCGGCCCATCGATTCCAACGGGCCCGACGTCCGCGTCGAATTCTGGGAAGAAATGGACTTGAACCAGTTTCTCTACATGAACGGTGAAGTGACGAAGCTGTTCCGCGCTCCGCAAGGCCCGGACTCGGCGTGGAACCTCTATCAAAACCACGGCAAACGCCGTTGCTACTTCGACACCAGCGCCGCCGGGCAGTCGAAGGACCAGCCGGTCTACATCGTCGAGGCCTTTCCGCCCGGCTCGTCCATTGTCGAAAACGGCCTGCCGGTTTTCCCGCTGTATTACCTCAACGATGACGACGGCGAACGCGAGCTCGGCAACGATTCGCGGCTGACGTTCACCGCCCCGGCCGACGGGACGTACCTCGTCCGCGTGACCGACACCCGCGGCTTCGCGGGCGATAGTTTCGCCTATTCGCTCATCGTGCGGCGGCCTCAGCCCGATTTCGCCGTGAAAGTCGACACGCAGAACCTGAAAGTCCCCGCTGGCAGCGGGCAGCGCATCGCCTTTTCGCTCGACCGCATCGACGGCTTCGACGGTGAAATCCGTCTCGACGTGACCGACGTCCCGGCCGGCTATCGCGTCGCGACGCCGATTATTCTTCAAGCCGGGCATCTGAAAGCGAACAGCGTGATCACCGCCGACGCCGACGCGCAGCCGGTCGCGAAAGATGTCTGGGAGAAACTGAAGATTACGGCGACCGCGCAAATCGGCGACCAGACCGTGACCAAGCCCGTTGGCCATCTCGGCGAGATCACGCTCGAAAAGCCGCCCACGATCCGCATCACGCTGCAGCCCGACAACCCGCAGTTCACCGCCGAGGACGGCAGCCTCGCCATCGTTCCCAGCACGACGATCACGGCGCTCCTCAAAGTCGAACGCAACGGCTACGACGGCGACGTGCGGTGCGACGTCGACGGCCTGCCGCACGGCATCATCGTCGACAACATCGGCCTGTCGGGCATCCTCGTCCGCGCCAACGAGACCGAACGCCAGATCTTCATCACCGCCCGCCCGTGGGTTCCCGCCACGACCCACCTCATCGACGCCGTCGCCCAGACGCAAGGCAACCAGGCCTCGCCGGCGATTCGGCTGACGGTGAAATAGTTTTCGGCGAGCGTCGCGGCGTCAGGAAGTCATTTCGGCGCCTGTTCCAGCAGCCACGCGGCCGCTTCGGCGTGCGGGGCACAGAGTTGGCCGTATTGCGACATGGGCTTGGCGTGCAGGCGATGGGCAGTCGTGCCGACCAGACGCACTTCCACCGGGACGGGGTTTAGTTTCCCTTTCGACTGCTTGACAACTTCCAGGCCGAGAGTCAGGCAATCGGCGGTGCTCACGCGGGCGTCGTCGTTGCCAATGATCAAGAGCAGCGGCTTGCCGACGAGTTTGTCGGCGACGTGAATCACCGACTGCGCCAGCACCTTCGGATGCTCTTCCGCCCCGGCGAATTCCGCCAGCGCCGGCAGATGCGTCACCGGCGCGAAGCCGATCGTCTGTTTCACCCGCGGGTCGGCGGCGGCGAAGTGGAGTGCCGCGAATCCGCCCCGCGATGTTCCCGCCACGGCGACGCGCGCCGGATCGGTGAATTTCTCGGCGACGAGCTCATCGAGCACTTTCGACGATCGCGTCGCGAAGTCGGCGGCCAGGTCCTCGCCGTTGACGATGCGATTTTTCCATCCCTCCAATCCGGCAGGCTTCTCTCCCTCCCGAATGTCGAACCCATGGCACGGCACGTCGACCGATACGCAGAGATACCCATGCGGCATCAATAACCGGCCGATCTCGTTGACGTCTTCGCCCATCAGGCTGCTGCGCGCGTCGCCGCCGAGCACGAACAGCGTGGGAGCCGGCGCCGCGGGTTTGTCGCCGAGAACGGCGAAGGGAATTCCCTCGGCGGTCTTAAGGAACTGCACTTCCGGATCCGCGGCTTGCAGTTGGCTCGCAGCCGTGAGCAATCCGCCGATCGCCAGATAAAACCGCCAGTTGCTGCGATATTCTCGCATGGACGCTGCTCCCGAAGTTGGATCGTGGTGTGAGGAAGTTGATGAGCTGACAGCGTACCCGAAACCAGTTTCGCCTTCTAACCTGGTTTCGCTCGGACACAAAGCAAGTGAAGCCCGACTTTTCAGAGCCAAAGTCGGACTTCGCCAGCGCAGTGAACAAAATCGGGGTTACGCTCATCGCGGACCCTTGGTATAAGGATGCGGTGTTTGGGGCGGGCCGGCCTTCAGGGACGAGAGGCTGACATGAAATTTCCGTTTCGCAAATTGCGCCGCGAGCTCTGGAACTGGCTGCGGCTGCGGTGGCCGCGCAAGACGCCGCCCCGCATCAACCGTGTGCTGCCGCACGTGTACCTCTTCGGCGAAGGGCTGGAGATCGGCGCGCTGCACAATCCGCAGCGGCTGCCGTTCGGCGTCCGGGTCCGCTACGTCGACCGCATGTCGAACGAAGACTTGCTGCGGCACTATCCCGATCTGGGCCAGAAGTACATGGTCCCGGTGGAGATCGTCGACAACGGCGAGCGGCTCGACCGCGTCGACGACGCCTCGCAGGACTTCGTGATCGCCGGCCACTTTCTCGAACACTGCCAGGACCCGATCGGCACGCTGAAGCAATTCTTCCGCGTGCTCAAGCCGAAAGGGATCGCGTACATCACGATCCCCGACAAGCGATACACGTTCGATTGCGACCGGCCGCTGACGACGCTGGCGCATCTGCAAGAAGACCACGACCTCGGGCCGGAGCGCTATCGGCGGCAGCATTTCGAAGAATATGTCCGCTTCGTGCACCGCGTCGACAATCCGGCCGAAATCCAACGCCAGGCCGACGAGTTGCTCGAACAGGATTTCTCGATCCATTACCACGTCTGGACGCAGCACGAGATTTTGGAACTGCTGCTCTCGGTGCAGCGCGAGATTGGCTTCGAGATCGAGAACTTTTCCAAAAACCGCCACGAAGTGATCTGCGTCCTGCGCAAGCACTCGCCCCAAGCTGCCCGCATGCTCGCCCCGACGCCCGTCGGCTACCGCGACCTGTCGTCTTCGGCGCACGAATCCGATCCGGAGAAAGTCTCTCGGTTCGGCTGGCCGGAGTTGGACCAGTGGGACGATGCCCCAATGAATGGCGTCCGCGAAAACCGGAACGACGCTGAACGTTCCGATCCGGGACACCCAATCATTCCGCCGCTCAGTCGATGATCTTCGAGATCGGATACTCGACGATGCCGCAGGCGCCGGCGGCTTTGAGTTGCGGGATCACGGTGCGGACGTAGGCTTCGTCGACGATCGTGTTCACGTCGACCCAATCGGGGTCGGACAGCGACGACACCGTCGGCTTCTGCAGCGACGGCAGCTTTTGCAGGATGCTCGCCAGGTCCGTCCGGCGGACGTTCATCATCAGGCCGACTTTCGTTTCCGCCGCCAGGCACGATTGCAGCATAAGCGCGATGTTCTCGCACTTGCCGCGCTTCCAGCCGTCGGCGAACGACGTCTTGTTGGCGATGAACCGCGTCGTGCTCTGCAGCACCTCGTCGACGATCCGCAGGTTGTTCGCCCGCAGCGAACTGCCGGTCTCGGTCACTTCGACGATGGCGTCGGCGAGCCGCGGCGGCTTCACCTCTGTCGCGCCCCACGAGAATTCGACGGTCGCTTCGACGCCGTGCCGAGCGAGATAGCGCTTCGTCAGTCCGACGGCTTCCGTGGCGATCCGCTTCCCTTGCAAGTCCTTCACCGTCTGCACGGAGGAATCGTTCGGCACGCAGAGCACCCACCGCACGGGCCGCCGGCTCACCTTCGAGAACATCAGCTCGCAGATCTGGTGGACGCCGGCCTCGGTTTCGAGAATCCAGTCGTACCCGGTGATGCCGGCGTCGA
>CAZDGB010000148.1:0-4620 GCA_964504645.1 uncultured Planctomycetaceae bacterium
GACGCTGTTGATCCGGCCGTGGATGTCGTTCAGAATCCAGTGGAACGCCACGAGATGGACCGATTCGACCATCCCCATGTCGTCGAGCGGCACATGCAAATTTTTCTTGCCGAGCGACTTGAGCTTGCCGCCGGTGTAACCGGTGATGCCCCACGTCACGAGATTGTGCTTGTTCGCCCATTCGACGGCGTTCAGGATGTTGGGGCTGTTGCCCGAGCCGCTGATGGCGATCAGCACATCCTGCGGCGAGGCGAAGTTCTTGAGCTGCTCGACGAACACGCGGTCGAAGCCCTCGTCGTTCCCCCACGCGAGAATGTACGGCGTGTTGTCGGTCAGGCTGAGGACTTTCAACCGCTTAACGCTGTCGTTCGTGAAATCCTTGCGATCGAGCGTGCTCTTGCCAAGGTCTTCGCAGAAATGCGACGCGTTCGATCCGCTGCCGCCGTTGCCGCAGATGAAGACGAACCGCCCGTGCTGATAAGCGGCGTAAATATCATCGGCGAGCCCTTCGATCTGCGATAGATCGAGCGTTTCGAAGACTTCCGCGCACTTGCGAAGATAAGGGCCGGGTTGCAATTGGGTTCCGAGCATGAACGACAAACTCCCTTTTCGGATGCTGACAATATCCTGTTAGACTTTCGCCGCTGCAGTTTGCTGCAGGGCAATCAACTGATCGAGTTCCGCCTTCAGCCGCGGCAAGATGGCATCATACGGGTACGCACCCAGTTCCTGCGGCCCCTTTTTCAGGTTCACGAAATTCGGGCCGCACCACAGGCCCAGGTCGGCGTCGTCGGTTTCGCCGGGGCCGTTCACGCGGCAGCCCATCACAGCGATCGTGATGTGATGATCCTTCGCGTACGCCGTCATTTCCTTGACTTGTTGCGCCAATTCGATGAACGCCTCGTTCTCCACGCGGGAACAACTCGGGCAACTGATGATGTTCAGCGATTTGCCGCCGAAATCGACCACCGTGCGGACTCGGCCGGCGGCGATGTCCGCGAGAATCTTACGGCCGGCGTCGATCTCCTCCGACTTCCGATTGTTCGGCACCGTCAACGAGACGCGGATCGTGTCGCCCAAGCCGCGGCCGATGAGCTGCTCGAACGCGATTCGCGTCTTGATCACGCCGTCGGGCGGCATGCCGGCTTCGGTCACGCCCAGATGCAGCGGCACGTCGGGCCGTTGCTCGGCGAAGCGTTTGTTGACTTCGATCACCTTTTGCGGATCGCTGTCCTTGAGTGACACGCAGTACCGCGCGAAGTTCAGCGAATCGAGAAAATCGCAGTGCTCCCAGGCGGATTCCAGCATCGGCGTGATGGAATCGGCCGGGTCGTATTTTTCTTTCTTGGCCGGGTCGACCGAGCCACAGTTCACGCCGACGCGCATCGCGCAGTCGAACTCCTTGGCGATGTTTGCCAGGTATTCGACCTTCTCCTGCCACGGCTTTTCGCGTTCGTGGTGATAGAGGTGGCCGGGATTGTAGCGGATCTTGTTGACGTGCGGGGCGACGAGCTCCGCGAGGCGATAATTCTCCTGCAAATCGACGACGAGGTTCGCCTTCGTTTGCCGGCGAATCTCGGCCAACGCGTCCACGTCCTTCTTGCTGTCGACGGCGACGCGAATGACGTCGGCCCCGGCGGCTTCCAGGTCGTGAATCTGCGACACCGTCGCGTCGATGTTCGTCGTGTGCGTCGCCGTCATGCTCTGCACGGCGATCGGATGATCCGCCCCGATGGCGATCGACCCGATCTTCACGCTCCGCGTGGGATTGCGGGGGATGTTCAATGAACCCTCTCCGTAGCGTGGGCTTTACCCACCAAAGGCTGTGTTTGACGTTCAATTGGTGGGCACAGCCCACCCTACTTAAGCAGTATATTCGGCCGGCATTGTCGGACCAAGCCGCTTGTTTGGCAAGGCGAGTTGACCGGAAGTCATTCGCTGTCGGCCAGTTGCTTCGCGAAGACCGGGCGGAACACGAGGATTGAACAACACCATTGCTTTCCCGGTTCGCACGCCGGTATGCTGGTCAACAATCAACAGACGTTGATTGATGGCAATCCGGGAGCACGGCGTGAGCACATCCGAGCAGGCCCTCATCGACCAGTGGCGGGGCGGCGACGCGGCGGCTTTCGCGGCCATCATCGAAGGGCATCAACGGGCGATCTTCGGTTATCTCCGCGCCCGCCTGATGCAGGCCACCGACGCCGAAGACATGACGCAGGAAGTCTTCCTGCGATTCCATCTGGCTCAGGCCCGCTTCGATTCGAGCAACCTCATCCGGCCGTGGCTGCTGGGCATCGCCCGCAATCTCCTGCGTGAGCACGTCCGTTCTGTCCGCCGCCGTAAAGAGGTCGCTTGGACGGAACTCTGCCTGGAACTCGAAACGGTTCTGCCGCTCGATCCCCATGCCGCCGATGACGCCTTGACTCATCTCCCGGTCTGCCTCGAAAACCTCGGCCCCAGCGCCCGGCAGGCGATCGAATTGAAATACCGCAGCGAGCAGAAACTCGCCGACATCGGCAAGCAACTCCACCGCAGCGAAGGGGCCGTCAAACTCCTCGTCCACCGCGCGCGGCAAGCGCTGCGGGATTGTCTCGAACAAAAATCCAAAGCGGCGTCACGGGCATGACTGACGACGATCTCCTCCGCCTGATCCAGGAACGTTCGGCGAGCGAATGGACGCCCGACGAGCTTTCCGCGCTCAAACAGCGCTGGCCGCAGTCGCCGGTGTTGCAGCAGGCGCTGCGCGAACGTTTGGAACTCGACGGCCAACTTTCGGCGGGAATCGGCGATATCGACGTCACGGTAGAGAAGATCTTCGAGCGGGCGCAACGGACGAAGTCGCTGGCCCGGCGCAAGAAACTGGCCCGCGTCCTCGGCCCGCTCGGACTGATGCTGTTGTTGCTCGCGCTCGGAGTTTCCTATTCTCGCTGGCGCGTTGCCGATCCCGAAGTCTCCGTCGTCGAAGCGGAATCACCTCTTCCGGCTGAAAACCTCGCGACCACCGAAACGAATGACGATCCCGCGGCCGACGCCGTCGATGCTCTCGCCGCGATCCCGCTGGCGCCGATCGCGGAAGTCGTCGCCACGAAACCGCTCACGCCGCAGCCGGCAACGCCCGTGCCCGAACCGGAACCTGCCGGGCCGATCGAGCCGTGGACGGTCGCCTACGCAGCGAAAGCGCCGGTGCTGAAGGCCGATGGCGAACTGTTGCGGCGGGATTTTGCGGCCATCGGACACGACGACTTTCCCGAGGAAGAAGCCCGCCGCTGGTGGACGCCGTTCGGCGGATTGGCCTCGATGTGGGCCCAGGACGCCGTCGCCGGCAAACGGATCGCCCGGTTCCAGGGAACGACGCAGCTCCGCCTGCCGTGGCGGCCCGACACGCTACTGCGCATGACGCTGCTCGATTCCGCCGCCTGCGAACTCTTTTTCTGGCGCGGCAAGGAAGGGGTCTCGCTCCGCTACTACACCACGAAAGAGCCGCACGTCTGGGCCGCGTACCGTGTGACGCGCGACGACGTGCAGAACAACGCGGCGCAGCGGATCAGTCTGCTCACCACCGACAGCGGCGCGTTCTTCCGTTCGACGCCGGGGACGTTCGACGTCCAGATTCAAAACGAGACCCTCGTGCTGGCGCGCGGCGGCATCGCGCTGCTCACCGTGCCGTGCGGCGGAATGCCGGAGCAAGTGCTGCTCGAAGGCCAGTGCCGGCTGCGGGGGATGTCGGTCCATCGCAGCGACGCGGTCCCGTTGCCCGAGGAGAACCCACATCCCGTCGTCTTCGGCGGCGAGCGGGCGCTGGCCGGCGTGAATTGGACTCCCGTCAACGACACGGCTCCGCTCGCGACGGAGTCGCTTCCCGACGGACGGACGAAGTTCACCGTCGATTCCCGCGACAAGTCCGGCCTCGCGTTCACCCGCTTCGCCAAGCCGGGCTTGTACGAAGTTATTTTCCGCATCGATGAAGCTGACGCCGGGACGGGGATTTCCCTCTCGGACCCGACCGGTCGGCCGCTCGCCCACTTGACGATCTTCCGCGAGCAGAAGTCGCAGCAGTTGTCGCTGGGCGTCCTCTTTCCCACGGAAAATCGGGACACTGCCGATCACGACGTCGTCCAGTATCCCACGCCGTACTTCGCGCCCGGCCAATGGGTGCGGGTCGTCGCCGGGTTGGGGACGCTGCAAGTCTGGACGAGCGGCGACCGCCGGCACTGGGGGCACCTCGTCAAGAATCCCATTCAAGATGTGAATGGAGCCGTGGGCGCGATCGGCGTCGTCGGATTGCCGGGCGCAGCGCCGCGATCGATCACGCTGGGCCACTTCGAAGTGCGGGAATTGTCGGGTTTGACGGCGCTGGCCGATGCCGCTGAAATGGCCAAGACGCCGGAGTTCGCGCCGGAAGAACTGCGGGACGATACGCTCTGGATGCACCGGGCCCTGCAATCGCATCCGGCCGGAGTCGAACCGGATCGCTGGCTGAATGCGTGCGCCTTGAGTGCGCTGGCCCGCGGCCCGCAACGGGAATTCGGTCTGACGCTGCTGCGGCGGATGCTGGACGGCGCCGCGCAGCCGGGCCAAGATCCGCAGCAAGCCGTCGCGGCGCTGCGGGACGCCGTG
>CAZDGB010000148.1:4720-17224 GCA_964504645.1 uncultured Planctomycetaceae bacterium
CGCGCAGCCGGGCCAAGATCCGCAGCAAGCCGTCGCGGCGCTGCGGGACGCCGTGCTGTTGATGGACGTGTGGGAGGAGAGGCTCGCGTTGCCGATCGCCGAGCAACTCCAGGCACTCGGCCTGCGTCAACTGGAAGCGGGTCAGCCGCGTTCCTCGCACGCGGTGCGAGCGCAGTGGCTGCGGATGCCCCTCTGGACGATCACCGCGGCGAAGTCGGCGTTCGACAAATTGGCGAATCGCGAATTGACGACGGCCGTCGCGCGGAGCGATTGGAAGCAGGCCGTCGCGTTGTCGCAGGAAATCCAGTTCTGGAACACGCCGCCGCTCCCCGGGGCTGCGCTCTCGGAATCGGGCCAGGCGCTCGACAAGCTGGCGCTGTGGGTGCGGGCCGTCGCCGCCGAGCAGCAGCCCGGCCTCGCGGGGGCCGATTCCGCGTTGCCGCTGGCGTGGCGTCATCCGCTGCTGCAGCAACTCAACAAGGAAGGCTACAACCTGCGGGCCGAACTCGACGCCGCGCTGCAGGGTCAGGCTTATGACGACGCCTGCCGCCTGGTAACGTCGATCGGGCAGGGCGAATTCGAGGGGCTGCTGCCGGACTTGAAGGATCGGCAGCTCTTCGTGTCGATGCCGACCGCGGTCCTTGCCGCGCTGAAGGACCATCCGGAATTCGCCGCGGCCATGAACCGCGAGCACGGCCAATCGGGACTGGTGCGCGTGCGGCAGGCCGTCGCCGAGGGGAACCTGGACGTCATTCGTTCCGCGACGGTGCAATTCCTGGGAACGCCCGCCGCGGCGGAAGCCCATCGCTGGCTCGGCGACCAGCAACTCGCCGCCGGCAAATTCCCCGAAGCCGAGGCGCACTACCGTTTCGCCCTCGATTCCGCCGCGCCCGAACAACTCGACCAGTTGCAGCCCCGCTTGCGCTTGGCCGGCGCATGGAACGGCAAGACTCTTGCGGAAGCCGACGTTCGATTCCCCGCCGGCGGACTCGATCTGAACGGTTACACGCTCACGGCGGAAGAATACGCTTCGCTCGTCGCACCACATCCAACGCCGGCTGTCGCCGACTCGAATTCTGCTCCGCGTCGTCCCGCGGCCATCATTCCCGCCGGATACAAACTGGAGCCGAAAGGCCAGTTCGACGGCAACCCGGGGAACAATCCGGGGTTGGCCGAGTTCCGGTTCGGCGATCCGTTCGGCAAGCAACTGGCCTATGCCGTCGACGATAAGCACGTCTATCTCAGCAATCGCTTCCAGATCAACGCGTACGACGTGCAGACGGCCCAATCGAAGTGGGCGCAAGGCGTCGGCAGTGAGCAGGGGAACGCCTACGACTTCGCTTTCCATACGATGAAGCCGCTGCTGCACCAGGAATTCGTCTTCGTCCGCCGCATCACGCGAGCCGGCGTTGAGCTATGCTGCTTGAAGCGGACCGATGGAACCGTCGTCTGGAAGCAGCGGCCGATGACGCACATCCTCACCGACCCAGTGATCTGGCAGGGCGAACTCTGCGCCTTGATCGGCGGCAAAGTCGAAGACGACCAGTTGCAGGTCGAGTTCGCCCGCTTCGATCTGCCGACTGGCGCCGTGCTGAATTCGAAGCCGGTCGCCCGCTTCCGCGACATCTGGAATCAGGCCATTCCGTGCACGTGGCAACTGACCGAACGTTGGGCCGCGTGCCAGATCGGCAATGTCACGGCCTGCTTGGGTTCCGAAGGGGAGTTGCGCTGGCTGCGCCGCCCGACGTGGCTGCCGAATCCGGTCAATGATCTCGCCACCGATTTCCGCGCGCCGGAACCGTTGATCGCCGGCGAGCGGCTGCTGCTCGCCGTGCCGGGAGCGCGCACGCTGGATTGCATCGACCTGCCCACCGGCCGCCTGGTGTGGCGCAACGCGATTCCAGAACTCCGCGGCATTCGCGGCGTAAACGGCTCGCGGATTCTCGCCGACGTCGGCCACGATCTGCTCGGTATCGACCCCGCGAATGGCGACATCGTCTGGCAGACGCGGCTCGGCGGGTTGCTGGAGGCGTGGACTTTAGAGAAAGACCTCGTGCTGTGCGCCCGCCGCGGCCGCGCGTTGACGCCGCAATCGAAACCGAACCTCGTCTGGCTCGACGCGCTCACCGGTCGTGAGTTGTCGCAGACGCAGTTGGAAACGACCGATCGCGAGGAGTGGCAGCTCGGCCCGCTCGTTCCCGCCGGGAATAAGTGGTGGCTGCTCGGCGGCAGCGGCTGGAAGGACCACAAGCGCGACATGCTGGAACTCGTCGCCGTCACCGCGACGGCCCCCGCGCCATTCTTCAACGCGGGCCTGAAGCATTGGGCGCCCGATCTCGCCGACTCCGAGAAATCGGCGTTCGCGTCGATTCTCCCCGGCTGGTGGCCCGCCGCGGTTTACAAGAGCCGCTGGCAATTCGTCCCCGGCGACGTCCGCGGCGAGACACGGCTCCTCATCAGCCGCACCGGCGAGAACCAGCAGCCGACGTGGCTGACGTCGAAGCTCGACGTCCCGGTCGAGCCGAGCTCGCTTCATATCCGCGTCGCGAACCAGCCCGGCCAGAAATGGCGGCTCGTCGTGCGGATCGAAAACGAGATCGTCTTCGACCGCGTCCTGGAAGACGCCGCGACGAGCAACAACTGGCAGGAGATCGCCGTCGACCTCTCCCCCTTCGCCGGCCGCTCGACCCTCGCCACTGCCATGCACGGCTCCGCGGACGGCCAGCCGTCCGAAGCGCTGTGGAAGCGGATCGAGGTGATCAAGAACTGAGCGTGGAGCTGGGCACCCGGAATCCAAGCCGGAATTCCGTCCGGAACCTCGTAACCCTCGCCGATTTCCGGTCAAATGCTGTAGTGCGGCTATGCCCGCGAACTCGACCAATCACACCAAAGGAATGGTGGGCGCAGCCCACCCTACGGCATGGCTCGCAGTCTGCTGGTTTCGTTGCTTATCTCTGGGTGCCTCATTCCCCGCGCCTACGGCGAAGGGGATTGGGAGATCACCCCGGCGAGCGAACAGGCCTTGGAGCGCGGCATCGCGTGGCTCGCCAAGAACCAGGGCCGCGAAGGAAACTGGGACTCGAACGATCTCGGCCTCGTCAGCCTGGGGGCGCTGGCATTTCTCTCGGCGGGGCATCTGCCGGGCCGCGGGAAATACGGCGAGAACGTCGACCGCGCCTTGCAATACGTCATCAAGAACTCGAAGCCCTCGGGCCTCTTGAACGCCGCCGACGGGCAGCGCGACATGTACAATCACGGCCTCGCGGCCTTTGTGCTGGGCCAGGCCTACGGCATGACGGAAGACCCGCAGCTCGGCAAGACGCTGGAGAAGTCGCTCAAGCTGATCGCCAACACGCAATGCGACGACGGCGGCTGGGACTACCGCGCCAAGCGGCAACCGCACGGCCACGACCTGAGCCTCGCCGTGATGCAGGCCAAGGCGCTCCGTAGCGCCGTCGATTCCGGTTTCGAAGTCCGCAACGATGTGATCCGGCTGGCAATCCAAAGCGTCCGCGAGCACTACAAGGCCGAGAGTGGCGCGAAAGGAACCGACGAGATCGCCAAGCAGGGGCCGGGGCAGTTCACCTATGACGGCCATCGCGGTACCGTGGCGATGGCGGCCTGCGGCGTCGTCTGCCTGCAGGAGTTCGGCCAGTACGACGACTGGCGCATCCCCAAGAACATGGACCTGATCTCTCGGGACGTCTCCCGCGAGGTGATGCGGCTCGCAGGCTCGAAAGGAACGGGCGAAGTCCCCTTCGACGCTTACACGCTGTACTACGTCGGCCAGGCGATCTACCAGGTCGGCGGGGAAACCTGGAAGACGAACTACCCACCGCTCCGCGACCTCCTCGTGCAGACGCAGGTGAGAAAGCCGGAGTCCGCCGCGGACGACGGCCTATGGCGCGACACCCGCTGGGTCCACGGCAAACCGGGCCAACTCTACGGCACGGCCGTCGGCTGCTTCCTGCTTGCCATTCCGAACCGCTACTTGCCGATCCTCCAGGAAGGCCGGATTCAATCGCTGCGGGAACAACTCACGGGGAAATGAACGGCAAAGCCTTGCTTCGTTTGGTGGGTTCCTTGTTTCCATGCTGAACTTCGAAACATCGCTGTTCGCATTAGCCGGGCTCGCGGCGGCCGCGGGGCCGATCATCATCCACCTGCTCAACCGGCGGCGGTTTCGACCGGTGCAGTGGGCCGCGATGGATTTCCTGCGCCAGGCGCTCGAACGCAACAAGCGCATTCTCCACCTCCGCGACTTTCTGCTGCTGGCGCTGCGCGTGTTGGCCGTCGTCTTGTTTGGCTTGACCCTCGCCCGCCCGTTCTATCGCGGTTCCGCCTTCGGCGCGATCTGGCATGGCGCATGGCTCGCGCTGGGCGTGATCACGCTGTTCGGCGCGGCGATCTGGGGCGTCATTGCGGCGGACAATCGGCAGAAACAAATCGTCGCCGGATCGATCGGAGTCCTAGCCGCTCTCTTTTCGTTGTGGACCGGCGGCAATCTGCTCCGCAGCCGCGCCGAGGACGTGACGGTCGCCGGGTCGCGTCATCAACCGGTGCACGCCATCTTGTTGATCGACAACACCCGCAGCCTGGGAACCGAGCAAGTCGGTTCCACGCTGATGGAGCAGGCAAAGCTCAAGGCGAAGGAGTTCGTCTCCGCGCTCCCCGCCGACAGCCGCACGACGATCATTCCCGTCGCCGGTGCGGAGACCGCGTTCACGCTGGATGCGTTCCGGCATCGCGAGGAAGCCGAAAAAGCGATCGAGCGTATTTCGGCCGTGGATACCGCGGGCAACATCCGCCGCAGTTTGGAACAGGCCGTACAAGCCGCGAAGCAAGTCACCGAACTGCCGACGAAGCGGGCCGTGCTGCTCACCGACATGCAGCAGTCGGCATTTCGCGACGCCGATTGGGGCGACCTCGTGCAGCCGCTCGGCGGATTACAGATCGCGCCGGTGTCGCTGGAATCGCCGAGCAACATCTGGCTGACCGATTTCCATCTCGAAGACGGCCTGGCGAGCGTCGAATCGCCCTGCCGGTTCCTCGCACGGCTGGAATCGGCCGGCGGCGACACGACGGCTGCCGTGCTGCTGCGACTGTCGATCGACGGCGTCGAAGTCACCAGCCAGACGGTCGATCTCTCGCCGGGGCAGACGCGCGAAGTCGTTTTCTCGTATCAACTGGAAGGAGGCGCCGATCCGGAGCGCACGAGTTACGCGCTGGCCGAGTTGGAACTGCAATCCGACGCGCCGGCCGACGATCAACTCGTGGCCGACAACCGGCTGGCGCTTGTCGTCCCGGTGGTCGCCGCGTTGCCGGTCGTCTTCGTCGATGAATACGGCAGCGACGAGGACCTCTCCAAGAACCGCGTCGGCGAAACATACGCGCTGCGGCATCTCATCGCGCCGAAGACGGTCGGCGAAGCGGAACAGCGGCGATTGATCCGCGTGATCCATCTGCGCCAGGAACAACTCACCCAGGACGTGTTGAGCACGGCGCGGCTCGTCGTGATGGCCGGCGTCGAGCGGCCCGACAGTTGCGTCCCGGCGCTGCAGGAATACGTTCAGCAGGGAGGCCCGCTGGTGATTCTCGCCGGCGGCAGATTCGATCCCGCAACGTGGCAGGAACTCGCCTGGAAAGACGGCCGCGGCATCTTGCCGGCGCCGCTCAAGCCCGAAGCCTACGGCGTGACGCCCGACGAAGCTCCGGAGAATTTGAAACCTTTCTACGCCGACTACGCCAGCATGCAACACGATATCTTTCTGGTGGAGCAGGAAGACCCGGAGCAGTTGGAGGCGATCTATGAGTCGACGCCGTTCTTCAAGGTGGTGAAAGCCGATCTGTCAGACGCCACGCTGACGGCCTTCGTCGAGGCCGAGTCGAAGCGTCTCGCCGCCGAGCAGAAGTTTCTGGCCGAATACGCCCAGAGACGCGATCAGGGACGCACGAATTCTCCCGCGGAGACGGCGCAGCAAGAGGAAGAGGACCGCCGTTATCGCCAGTTGGAGCCAGGATGGTGGCTGTGGCGTTCGCCGCTGCCGCTGGTGGATCGCAGCGTAACGCCGGCGATCCTGGCGGAGCGGGCCCAGCCGCATGCGCTGGCGGAATTCAAGGGCCTCGATCTGCCGTTCGTGGTCGAACGCCGCATGGGAGCCGGCCGCATTCTGCTGGTGACGACGGGCGTGACATCGGATTGGAATCTCTTGCGCACGTCCGGGGCGATGTACTTGTTCCACCGCATGATTTCGGGCCTCATCGAAGAAACGCTGCCGGTGCGGAACTACGAAGCCGGACAGCGGATCGCGCTCCCCGTCCCGCGGCAGCCCGATTTGCGCTACACGCTGACGCGACCCTCCGGACGGCAGGAAACTCTTCCCGTCGAGGCGCTGACGTCGGAAGTCTCCGGCGTGCAAATTCGTTCTCCCGTGATGAGCGGCACGTATCGGATTCAGGCCGAACAGGGAACGTCGCCCGATCCCGATGTCCGCCACAAGCTGGACGAATGGATGTTCGCCGTGCATGGCCCGGTCAGCGAATCGGACCTGACGCGGATTTCGCCGGAGGAACTCTCGACGAAAGTCGGCCGCGACGAAGTGCGCGTGCTCGGCGCCGACGAAGCCATCGATCTGCAAGGGGGCGCTCGCCGCGGCCAGGGGCTGTGGCAAATGTGTCTCGTAGGCGCCTTGGTTGGCCTCTGTGCGGAAATGCTGCTGCTCGCTTGGCCTTCGCTCGGTCGGAAGGAGGCGGCATGAACCTCACCGCGTGGATCGGCAAACTCCTCGGCTACGACGACGTCTCCCGCATCGAGGAATGGCGCACATCGTTCGGCTCGACCTGGGCGCACGAAACGCCGGCGCTCGTGCTGTTCCTCTGCCTCGCCGTCTCCGGTCTCGCCGTCTGGTTCTATCTGCGCTGGCAGACGCGCGGACATCGCCCGGCCCGGTTGTGGCTCGCCGCGCTGCGAGCCGCGTTGTTGTCGCTCTTGGTGATCATCCTCGCCGATCCGATTCTCGAAATTACGCTCGTCTCCCGGCCGAAACCGGTGATGTGGCTCTTGTTCGACGGCACCGACAGCATGGCGATTCCCGATGAGTTGCCAAAAGAAGAAGACGAGAAACTGAAATCGGCCGTCGGCTGGGACGAATTCCTGACGCTGCATCCGCGAGAATCGTCCGACCGCGCGGCCCGCGGCGATTACGTCCGTGCCTTTCTTTCCAAAGACGATTCGAAATTCTTGACGCAACTCGCCGAGAAGTTCGATCTGAAGGCGTTCGCCTTCCAGGACACCGACGGCGTGCGCGGCCTGTTGGCGACGGACGATTCCAAAGAACTGACGAAGGACGCCGGCGACAAGCTCGCCGCCGATTGGAAGACCGAAGGAACCGTCACGGCACTGGGCGACGCGTTCAACGATCTCGCGGCCCGACATGCCTCGGATAATCTCACCGGCGTCATCGTTTTCAGCGACTTCGATCAAAATGCCGGCGCGGTCCCGCTGGCCGCGGCGCGAAAACTGAGCGTGCCGGTCTTCACCGTCGGCGTCGGCCCGCTCAACGCCGTCGATCTCAGCGTCGATCTCCTCGCGCCGCCGACGATGAAGGCCGCCGAAACGTCCACCGTCAGCGTCACCGTCCGGCAGCGCGAAGTCGAAAACCGCTCGGTCGAAGTCCGGCTGTTTGTCCACCCGCGCGCGCGCGGAGAAACGGATATCCCGCAACGCATCCCCGTCGGCGCACAAACGGTCGCGCTGAGCTCGGCCAGCGCCTCGGTCGAATTCCCATACACGCCGAACGAACCGGGGGAGTTCGCGTTCGAGGCCGAAATCGATCCGATCCCCGGTGAAGCGGTCGTCGAGAACAACCGGACCGAACGCGACGTGAAGATCATTGACGACTTCCTGCGGCTGATGTACGTCGAGTACGAACCGACGTGGGAATGGCGATTCGTGAAGGAGGTCTTCCATCGCGACAAACTCGTCGGCCTGCGCGGGTTCCGCACGTTTCTGCGGTCCGCAGACCCTGTCGTGCGGGAAACGAACGAATTGTTCGTGCCCGGTCTCACGCTGCCGCGGAGCGAGTTCTTCCAGTTCGACGTCATTTTCCTGGGCGATATGCCGGCGTCGGCGCTGAGCACACGCTTCTGCGAGATGACGAAGGAGTTCGTCAGCCAGTTCGGCGGCGGCTTGGTGGTGATCGCCGGCCCGCGCTTCGGTCCGGCTCAGTTGGCCTCAACTCCGCTGGCCGACATGCTGCCGGTCGTCGTCAGCCCGGATACCAAGCGAAAGGACGAGAAGGAATTCCGGCTGCAGCTCACGCCGCTGGCGCAACAATTCGACTTCATGCGTCTGGGACGCGAGCCGGGCGACCATCTCAAGGCATGGAACAATCTCGGCAAGCTGCCGTGGTATCAGCCGGTCGTCCGCCCGGAGGCTCGTTCGACGACGGTCCTCGCCGAGCATCCGACCGATTTCTGCGCCGACGGCAAAACGAAACAGCCTCTCATCGCCGTGCGGAAATACGGCCGCGGCGAGGTCGTGTATCTCGGCTTCAACGAGATGTGGCGGCTGCGGCGGATGTACGGCGAGGAATACTACCGCCAGTTCTGGGGCCAGATGATTTACCGACTCGGCCTGAGCCACGCGCTCGGCAGCCAGAAGCGGTTCGTCGTCCGTACCGACAAGCAGAAGTACCGCGCCGGCGAATTGGCGCTTGTCACCGTCGAAGCGTTCGACAAGGACTTCCAGCCGCTCGACGAGAAGGAACTCGCCGACGGCCGTTTGCTGGCAGAGTTCATCGTGCCCGACCGCGAAGGGGCCGCCGACCGAGTGCGGTCGATCACGGTGCCGCAGTTGCGGCAGGGCATCTTCGAGACCCGCGTGCCGGTGACGTCCGCCGGGGAATACCGCATCCGCGTCACCGATCCTATCGATCGCGAAACGGCGGAAGTGAATTTTGAAGTCTCCGGCCTGTCGGTCGAACGCCGGTCCGCCGTGCGGAACGCCGCCTTGCAGCGTTCACTTGCCGCGGACACCGGCGGCAAGGCGTACGATCTAACGAACGCCGCGACGCTGCCGGACGAGTTCGACCCGCCGCGCCGCCTCGAACGAACGGTCGACGTGTTTCCGCTGTGGAGCACGTGGCTCAGTTTTGTCGTGGTGATCGGATTGATGCTCGCCGAATGGTTCGGACGAAAGCTGGTGAATCTGGCCTGATGTGGGAGCACATTTCCTAACGTGCCGAAAATCGAAGCGAAAAACGCACACGTTAAAAAACGTGTGCCACAAAAAAAATGAACAGCAAACTTTCCCTACTCCGATCGCAGTTGCAAGCCCTGCAAGCCAAGCGGGCGCTGGTGCGCTGGGGAAGCGCCGTCTGCCTGTTCGCGCTGGTGTTGCTCGGCCTGTGGATCGCCGCGTTCGTCGTCGATGTCTCGCTGCGGCTGTCGCTCGGTTATCGCTTCCTGCTGCTTGTCGGCTGGATCGCCGCGCTGGTGTGGAGCTTCCACAAGTTCCTGTGGCCCGTCGTCTCTACGCGGGAGACGCTGGAGGATTTGGCGCTCGTCGTCGAACGCCGGCATCAGATCGACAGCGACCTGATCGGCGCGCTGCAGTTCGAATCGACCGCCGCGCAATCGTGGGGCTCGCCCCGGCTGACGTCCGCCGTGATCGACTACGTCGCCGAATTCACCCCCGGTCTCAACGTCTTCGAAGGTTTCACGTACGAGCAATTGCCGAAGCGATTCGCCGCCGTGTCGGGGACGCTGCTCGTCATCGCCGTAGCGACGGCGATGTTTCCGAGCCACGTCTCTGCGTTCTGGGATCGGTTCTGGCTCGGCTCGGCCCGTTATCCGTCGCGCACCGTCCTGGCGGAGCTCACCATCAATGGGAAACCGATCCCCGTGATTTCTCCCGGCAAAAATTTCGACTTGCGGCTGTCGCAAGGAAGTTCGCTCGACGTCCGGGCCGTTTGCGGCGGCGAAATTCCCGAGAAGGCGACGGTGCGATTGCAAAACCGCCTCGACCGAGCCGAGGTCCACTTCGACATGAAGACATCCGAGGAACCGGGCCGGTTCGCCGCCCAGCACGCGCTGCCATTGTCGGATGTCGAGCTGCAAGTCTTCGCTGGCGATACTTGGTCAGATCCGCTGACCGTCCGCATCGTGCCGTTGCCGGTCGTCGATGCCAATTGGCAAGTCATTCAACCGGCTTACGCCGCGTCCGTTGAAGAGAAGGAGCCGAGCGCCACGGCCCGCTATCTCGCCGTGCTGGAAGGCTCGGAATTGAAACTCTCCGTGCGCGGCACGAACAAGAAGCTCGCGCGCGTCGAGCTGAAACTGGACGACGCCACGATTCCGCTCGTCGCGGCCTCCGGCGGTGACCCCATCTTCACGTTGCCGGACGGTTCGCCGCTGGCCTCCGTGCGGAAGGGGGAATCGTACGAAATTCACGCCGAGGATGAGGACGGCCTGTCGCTCACGCCTCCCATCGCCGGCAGCATCCGCCTGAAGCCCGACCGCGCCCCGCGCGTCGCCTCCGCCGTCGTGACGAAGCTCGTGATGCCGACGGCCAAGCCCCGGCTGGCGTTTGGCGCGATCGACGACTACGGCGTGTCGCAAGTCCGCGTCGTCGTGGAAGTGGCCCGCGAAAGCGGCGAATCGGAATCGAGCGTGAAAGTCCTGACAGAGATTCCCGCCGAGGCTCCGAAGCCTCCCGTGCTCCGCGACGAGATCCGGCTCGATCTCACGCCGTACAAGCTGGAAAAAGGTGACGAACTGCGGCTCACGGTCGAGGCCGTCGATTACCGCGGCGACCTGGAGCCGAAAGTCGGGACGGGTGAACCGTTGCTGCTGAAGGTGACCGACCGCAGCGGCATCTTGTCGGGGCTTAACGAATCAGACCAGTTCACGGTCAAGCAATTGGACACGATCATTCTGCGCGAACTCGGAATCGGAGGAGACAAGCGATGAATCTAGTGCGCCGTTTCGCGATTATCATCGTCCTCGCAACGCTTGCGCTGCGCGGTCCCTCCGCCCCCGCACAAGTCCTCGAACCCGAGGCCCTCAAGCGCAAGCAAGAAGAGCAACAGCGCGCCGTGGCGATGACCCGCGAGCTCTTGACCAACGTCCTCGATCTGCAATTGCGCCAGCTCGAGGAGAACGATCTCACCGACCTGGATGTCTATCGCGAAATCCAGTTGATGCGCGACAACCTCGGCGGCATCGTCGAAGCCGAGATGACGAAAGTCGTCGATCTGCTCGCCGCTGCGCAGACGAAGTCGAACGACGACCGCGAAGCCGCGTTCGTCGAGGCCCGGCAGATGATTCGCACGATCGTTCTCACGCTATCGGCCGAACGGCAGAATCTGCTCCGCCGCTTGAAGATCGCTGAGCTCGCCGAACAGGTTCGGCGGCTGATCGTGCTGCAA
The DNA here is from genome assembly GCA_964504645.1 of uncultured Planctomycetaceae bacterium. Taxonomy (GTDB): domain Bacteria; phylum Planctomycetota; class Planctomycetia; order Planctomycetales; family Planctomycetaceae; genus CAZDGB01. The sequence goes on from CAZDGB010000148.1 coordinate 16,150, forward strand.
ACGAAGGTGCAAACCGCGACGAAGCAACTGCCGCAAGAAGCCAAGGCCCGTCAGCAGGCGCTCGCGCTCAAAACGGTCGAAGACCAGCGCGACGTGAAGGAAATGTTCCTCTTGCTGGTCGAAACGCTGACCGACGTTCGCACCTGGGGCGGAACGCTGTCTCACGCCGCGGCGGACGGACTGAAGCTCCTCAAAGCTGCGGATGTCGGCAAGGACCTCGACAGCGCCGGCCGGTCGTTGCAGGAGACGCAATTTCCCGCGGCGGTCGCCCATCAGGAGGCCGCCATTCGCAGCCTGCAGGAATTGCTGAAGTTACTGCTGCGCGCCCAGGGTGTGATGGGTTCGGAGAATCAATCGGCCCTTCAGAAGTTGCAGGAGCTCGCCAAGCAGCAACAGACGCTGCGCGAGGAGACCCGCAAACTTGACCCGGCGGCGAAGACGCCGGAAACGCTCGTCGAACAGCAGGCCAAGCTGCAGCAGGAAATCGCCAAACTGGAAGACGCCGTCCAGCAGCAGCCGCAGGCCGACGTCCATCTGGAACAGGCGAAGGCCGCCGCCGAGGACGCCACGGCGAAGCTCTTTGAAAATCGGCCCGCGGAAGCCGCCGCCGAGCAGACGAAAGTCCTCGGCCATCTCGCCGCCGCGGAAGCCGCGCTGAAATCCGCCGCTCCGAACTCGAATGCCGACCAGAGCGCCGCCGAACTCGCGCAATTGGTGAAAGACCTCCAGCAGACTCAAGAACAATTGGCCCAGGCCCAGCAGAAGCAAGACGAAGCCGCGAAACAGGCCGAGACGAACGCCCAGTCTGCGGCCCAGCCGGAAGCCCAGGTCGCGGCGGCGATCGGCGAGGCGATGAAGAACGATAACCTGCCGGACTCGATCGACGGACGCCTCGAAGAGGCCAAAGCTGCCGCCGAAGAGGCCGCGGAAGATCTGTCGCAAGCCGCGGCGGAACCGGCGAAGGAAGCGCTGCAAGACAAACTGGAGCACGCCGAAGACGCATTGGACCGCGCGATGGCCGCCGTGGAATCGGCGCTGGACGACGCGAAGCGCCGTCAGGCCGCCGTGGAGATCG
>CAZDGB010000149.1:0-6537 GCA_964504645.1 uncultured Planctomycetaceae bacterium
TTACTCGATCAAAAAGGATGTCGCGACGCCGATCATCGGCTCGGCACTCCTCTTCTCTGGGCTGCTCGACGCCTTCCACGTGCTCGCCGCCGACAAGCTGATCTTTTCCGTCTCGGACAATCAGCATTTCATCCCGTTCACGTGGGCCATGTCGCGGATCTTCAATGCGTTCATCCTCACGGCGGGGACCGGCATGTTCGTGTGGAGAAGCCGCAAAGCCGGGCCGCCAAAACCGCGCGGCGTACGCTTCGTCGTGCTGGTGTCGATTCTCTACGGACTGCTCGCCTATCTCCTGATTCAGATTTGCGCCCTCGCGCCGTCGCTGCCGCAGACGCTCTTCTCCGACGCCATCATCCCGCGTCCGTACGATGCGATCGCGTTGATCATCTATCTGTTCGGCGGCGGCATCCTCTTCCCGCGGTTTCATCGCCGGCATCCGAGCCTCTTCTCGCACGGATTGCTCGTGAGCCTGGTCCCATACCTGTTGTCGCAAGCCTACGCGGCGTTCGCGTCCGATTCGGAGTACGACAACGCGCTCAACGTGTCGCAGTATCTGAAGATCGTTGCGCACATTGTGCCGCTGGCGGGGTTGATCTTCGATTTCTCCGTCGCGTTCCAGGCGGAGGCCGAACTGAAAGCGACCGAGGAAAAGCTGCGGATCGCGCGGGAGATTCAACGCGGCCTGTTGCCGAGCGGACCGCCCGCCATTCCCGGCTACGACATCGCCGGCTTCTCGTCTTCCGCCGGTGCGGTGGGGGGCGACTACTACGACTACATCAAGATGCCGGGCGGCCAGTGGGGCCTGGTGATCGCCGACGTCAGCGGCCACGATCTCGGCGCGTCGATCCTGATGTCGCAGACCCGCGCCTATCTCCGCTCCGAAGCGAGCAGCCGCAACGACGTCTCCGAGATCGCGACGCGGCTGAATCACTTCCTCTCGCACGACGTCCGCGACCGGCGTTTCGTCAGTTTGTTCTTCGTGAAGCTCGACCCGGTCGAACATACGCTCATCTACGCCGCCGCCGGCCAGAACGGGCATCACTTTCGCAACGACGGCACCGTGCATTCGCTGGAAGTCACCGGTCCGCTGCTCGGCGTCATCGACGACCGGCAACCCGAAAGCCCCCCCTTCACGCTCCAACCCGGCGAAATCCTGTTCCTCTTCACCGACGGCATCGCCGAAGCCACCTCCCCCCACGGCGAACAATTCGGCAACGCCCGCATCTTCGCGGCCGTGAAGCAACACGCCGGCCGCTCCAGCGCGGAGATCATCGCCGCCATCGAACAGTCTGTATTGAGTTACCGCGATCAGGTCCCGATTGAAGACGACGTGACGATGCTAATGATCCAACGGACCATTTAGCGATGCTTCGCGAAGCGTCGTCGTAAAGACCATATTTCATGGACCAACTCCTCGCCCGCTTGAGGACCGCCTGCGATTCGCTCCCGCGATCGAGTCGCACAAGAATTGCCTCTTCTCGAACGAGACGAGCGACAACCTGCCGCCGTTTCCCCCGCATCCCGTGATCACTCCCGCCGACGTGGAGTTCGTCGAGCAACGCTTGGGCTTCGCCTTGCCGACGATCGTCAAGCGGCTCAGCCTGGAAGTCGCCGACGGCGGCTACGGTCCCAGTTGGGGCATCTATCGACTCAAGCAGCCGGCCGGCCAAGCGTATGGCTATCCCTACGACGGGAAGATGTCGGTCGAATCGTGGCATTGGCTCGATCACAACGCCGACGACTACGAATCCCCCGAGCGCATGGAACAATCGCTCGCGAGGTTCCCGCCGAAATTTATCCGCTACTGCGAAGTCGGCTGCAACATCGAAATCTGCGTCGACTGCACGTCCGACTCCGGCGCGATGTTCGTCGCCGACCCAAACACCGCGGACCACTTCGAGGCGATTGTTCCCCTCCATCAGACCGCGGAAGAATGGCTCTGGCAGTGGCTGAACGAGGAACCGTGGCCCGAGCTCGAATACGCGTCGTTCCAGATTTCCCCCGACACGCATCGCGGCCCGGTGTTCGGCCGACACGCTCCGGATCGCTGAACTCGTCCGGGCGAATTTGATTCGACGGGACGAACAAAAAAGGGAAGGCCCGACCCGTCCCAGCCTAGTCGCCCCCCCCTTGTCAGGCAACACTTAGCCCACAGCGTCAACGTTGTCTCGGGACCGCTCGCCGGATGGTCAGCCCCGGCGCTTTGCGGAACTCTTCTGCGGTTTAAGCTCCGGCAGGTCGAACTCCAATTTCTCGCCTTGATCGGAAATCGTCACGGTGCAGGCGGCCGCCTTGCCCGAGACATAGTCCGTGGGCACCCATTGGACGCCGCCCAGTTCCGCAGGCTCTTTCGGATAGGCTTCGCCCGTCTGATCCGGCAGCGGCGCGCCGTCGGGGGTTTGCCACAGGGAGAACATCACGGTGTACTCCCCCGGCTCCAGGCCGCGCTGCCTCTGCGTAAACATGACTTCAAAGTCGCCGTTGTCGTCGGTTTTCGCCTCGCGGCTGCTCAACTTCGAACCTTCCTTGGGGAGGAACCGCACCATTCCCCCCTTGAACGGCTCGGAACCATTAACGGTGACTTTTCCAGAGACCGGCACAGTCTTAGGTCCGGTCGAACCGCCGCAGCCGAGCGCGGCCAGCGTCAAGAGCGACCAAGCCGTTGCATACCAATTGCCTGCTGCACGCATCGCAAACCATTTCCTACAGAACAATCGAAGTCAAGAAAGATCCACGAAGAGACGCTCGACTTGGAAATCAAGTCGAGCGTCCCGGCCGCGTCACTGTTTAGAACTCACCCACCACGAACCCTTCCGCACGCGCCGCCAGGTTGCGAACGATGAGGAAGTTGATGTTCTCGGAGATGAACCGCACGGTCCCATCGCCCATCAAGGCGTGGCAGCCGCCGACGTGCAAACTGAACGGTTCGTCGTTCGGACCGCAGTTGTTAGTCGTCCACGGGCAGCTCGCCGGGCCGCCGATCGGCGTCTTATTCTGATTGATCAACGATCCACGATTGGCAGGCGGACCGGAAACGCCCGAGCCGCTATCGGGATCGGCCCAACGACCGGGAGCCGAAGCATTGGTCACTCCCGCCGGCGGCGGGGTGAGACACTGCGTCGTGTCGACGCCCGGATAGATGTAGTTCCCGCCCGCGCCGTTGTTGGTCGCGCCCATTTCATAGGCCCCGGCGACGGACGTCGTCCGGCCGGCGGCTTCGATGACGGCAATCGTGTTGCTCGTCCCGTCGGTGCACATGGCGATCGTGTTGTGGTTGCCGAGGAAAGAATCGAGATCGCCGCCGTAGCAGGTGCCGCCGCAGCCGACGTTGGAGGCCCACGCCACGTTCTTGTAGCGCACGTTGTCGTCACCGACGTCGGTATAGGCGATCGGCATGTAGTCGGTCAGGCCGTAGCCGAGCGTTTCCGGCGGCGTGTTGCCGTTGCTGGGGCACAGGAACGCGGGAATTTTGGCCCGTGCGACTGTCGAATTGCCGGACACCGACGAATTCGTGTACTGCACGTTGAAGTTGTACTGGTTGTAAGCCGGGGCCTGGTCCATGTACGGCAGCACTTGCAGGAACGTCGAGGTCGGCGTGAACGACCGGAAATAGGTCGATTTCCGATCGGTGTATTCGCCGGACGACGGGAACTTCGTGAACGTCGATTCGTAGTTGTGAATCGCCAGTCCCAATTGCTTCAGATGGTTCTTGCATTGCGTGCGGCGGGCGGCCTCCCGGGCCTGCTGCACCGCGGGGAGCAGCAGCGCGATCAGAATCGCGATGATCGCGATCACGACCAAGAGTTCGATCAGAGTGAATCCGCGACTGCGCGGACCACGGCGGACGGGGACTTGCGGCATCGTCGACTCCTAAGCGAGGGGTGAAACTTTCACGAACAATTCGTGAGCATTGTGTGATGGAGCCGTCGCCGCGCTCGGCGAAGAGCGGGCGCAGCGACTCAGCGAAAACTGTCGGCTTCGTAAGCTAAGAGCAGCGGAAGGCGTTTCTGCTCTTGGCGATGCGCGGACGATGCTAGCGGCCCCATTTGCACGACGAAAGCCCCTGGAACAGCGTTTAACGACGATTTCACCAAGAGGTGATATCCGGGAATTTCTCTTCACAAACTCGCGGGAATCGCGCGAAGAATCGATGAAGATTGGCAGTTCAACGCCGGCTGTCCGCGTCGCGTTCTCGACGCAGCAGAGTCATGGCTTGCGCCACGGTGGTCGCCGAACAATGGAAGCCGCGCTGCGTGAGTTCTTCGACCAGAAGCAGCTGAGTCCAATGGCCCCGCTTCGCGCGGGCCGGAGGCGGACTGGCCATCAACGCCCGCAGCGCTGCGAGCATGCTGCGGGTCGTGGCCCGCCGATTGGCGCGAGCGGGTTTGGCCTTCAACGGGCGGACTTCGACTTTCGCCAGCGCGAACTGCTCCGCAGGCTGAGCGGTAATCCGTACCATCTCGACATAGTCGTTCAAATTGTACCGGCTCAGCAGCGACAGCAGCCGGATCAGGTCCGACTCGACTTCTCGCGGCATGGGCTGAGCCTCGGCCGCTCCCTGCAGCGCCACATTGGTTTGCAGGTAGTCGCCAAAGTTCTCGAATTTCACGTGGGTATTCAGATTGATCTTCAGCGGAGTGATGAACCGTTCCTGCAGTCCGGCGGATTTCAACTGGTCGCGAAATTCCGTTTTGGAGAAAGCCCGCGTGATGGCGGGGAAGAACTCCGCCAGCTCGGCCCCGAGAGACGGCGGCAGATCCCATTTGAGCATTGCCTCGTGGAAGCGCGCGATGCCGCCCGGCTTCAGGATGCGGGCAATCTCGCGGAAAGCCGCGTCGCGATCCACGGCCAACGTCGCGAGGGAGTGGCAGACGACGAAATCGGTCGAGGACGCCGGGATGGGCAGCGATTCGAGCGGGGACTGATGGAACTCCGGCCACACGGTCGCTTGTGCCGCGGCACGGCTTTCGATTTGCCGTCGTGCGGCGGCAATCGGCTCCGCCGCGGGATCGACGCCGATGACTTTGCCCCGGGGGCCGACATCCAGGGACGCAAGGAGAAGATCGAGCCCTTCGCGGCAGCCGAGGAAAGCGACGGTCTTGCCGGCTCGAAACTTCACAATCGCGGTTCCTCAAACGCTGTGATGGCAGGGACTCGGCATCGATTGTGAATTTTGCGAGGGGATCGACGCCGAGGCGGTGTGTCTCTCGCAACGGGCCAGTAAAATCGAAGTGCTGATTTCGATCTTGGAACAATCGATATTTTTAGAATATTGGAATAATGGAAGAATCGCAAGCGATCCGTGCGCTGGCGGCGCTGGCTCACGAGTCCCGGCTGCGCGTGTTCCGTCTGCTCGCCAAGGAAGGCGTCCAAGGGCTGGCCGCGGGGAAAATTGCCGACGAGCTGGGACTGCCCGCGGCGACGCTGTCGTTCCATCTGAAGGAATTGGTGAATGCGGAGCTGATTGCCGACCGCCGCGAAGGGCGCTCGGTGTTCTATTCGCTCAATGCCTGCCACATGAAATGTCTGCTCGGATTTCTGCTCGACGACTGCTGCGGCGGTCACCCGGAGCTGTGCGGCCCGGCTTGTGAGCCGACGACGAAACGCCGCAAGCGCGTGAAGGTCGATTGAGATCGCCGCGTTCGGCGCGAGCGCGCAGCGTCCACAACAGGATTCGCTTGCCCGGGGTCATGAGTTGTTAGGTGGAAGCGTCGTTCGCCGAATCGGGAATCGATGCCGTAACGGTGAGTTGTTTCAGGCTGCCGTCGGCAATGGCATCCAAAATCGTCCGGGGCACTTTGAAATCCCACACGTCTCCATTCGGCAAGTGATAGGAGAAGAAAAACAACTTCCGCCGCCGATCGATCCGGCCGCCGCACAGGGCGCCGATTTGAATCGCATCGTCAAAGTCGATGTTTTCATCGGGATCGTCGCCGACTTCGTGGAGGTACTCGCAAACGGCTTGCATGTCGGTCCGAAGTTCCGCCGGAATGTCGACGCGCAATTCGACGAGTTTACGCTCGACACGCCGCAACGCGGCAATCGGCGTGGGAAAAGCAGTGATCTCGGGTTCGGGAAGTCCACCGCGAAAATCCACATAGTGGGAGAGCGATCGCCGATCGCAAAATGCGTGGATCGCCTTGATGGCGAATTCGAAGTCCACAAAATTCTCGTCCCGGGCGACGCAGTCGCGGGAGAGACCGCGAAAAGTACGCGTCCCTTCGGAATAGGAGGATGCATAGGAGACTTGGCGATCGACCGGACCATGCGCCAGGCACAGCAGGATTCCCTCGTCGCTTGCCACGACGAGCAGGCGGGCATCATCATCGCGAACAAGCAGGAACGGCTCCGTCGATTTTTCCTGGACGGCCGCTCCGAACAGACGAGCGAACTGCGCGAAATCGGCGTGATGGTCGAGCAGCGTTTTGCTGCGGTCAACTTGCATGATGCGGACTCGAAATTCAGAAAGGAGGGAGGTGGCCCAGACGTCGCCTTGGACGTCTGGGTTTACAAGAGGCTAATCCGGGCGACGCCGCA
>CAZDGB010000149.1:6637-13470 GCA_964504645.1 uncultured Planctomycetaceae bacterium
CAGACGTCGCCTTGGACGTCTGGGTTTACAAGAGGCTAATCCGGGCGACGCCGCATGTCATCCCTCTTGAGAACCCAGACGCTCCGAGCAGCGTCTGGGCCACTCGTCACCCGTCGGACTGCTCGAATTTCTTGAGCGGGGCTTCGCTGAGCAGGTAACCAGCCAGCATGGCTGAGACGAACATTGCCCACAACAGGATTCGCTTGCGCGGGGTCATGAGTTGTTTCCGGTCCTGCTCGCCTGAATCACTCAAGGGCATTCTACATTCGCATCTGTTCCCGCGAGAATTCAATGCGGACGATTGTTTTCACTTCGCCGAAGTCGTTGACGCGGTCGCCAGGTTTCAGATCGGGGATCTCGATGACCTTGCCGCTATCCTTCAACTGGTAGCGGCTGGGCAAAACCTGCCTGCACGTTTCGCCGTCCGCAAACGTGATAGTCGCGATTTCGCACTCTCGGAACACGTCGGGCGTGAGCACCGACAAGAATTCTTCCAAATTCTCGGCAATCGGCGACAGCGGATTTCCCGTCAGTTCACGTTCGTGGTCCCAGAAGAGAATCTTGTTCGCCGCGCCGCGCTCTCGGGAGATCAAAACGAGATTGTCGAACTCGTCGGCGGCGATGGGGAACGTCTTAGCGGGGAGGCGGGCTTCGTAAACCTTCAGAAAGTGCCGCACGTCGTAGCTGCGCGGGCAACCGACACCCAGAAAGTGCCGCAGTACCGAGTCCTGATAGGGGCCAGGTCCGTACGCAAAGTTTCTGCGCACCGGCGGGCCGCCGTTTTGTGCCATGAGGAACCGGCGATAATCGGGCGGAATCTTGACGCCGGTCTCGCGCTCGAAATCCTCGAGGGCTTCCGCAGACGCCCCGCCGCGACGGGATCGTGGTTGCAGTTCGATGTGGTAGGAGTTCTGTTGGGCCATGCCAGTAACTCACGGTTCGAACACCGCCCGATAATATAAATAAATTCTCACCGCACAAACACCTGCTGCGGCGACAGCGTCCGGCGGTCGGCGTCCCACGCGGCGAAGGCGTACAACTCGCTCTCCGCGTCGAGCACGGCGACGCGCGGGGAGGGGCTGTCGAAATCGTCCGCCGAAATCGACTGGCCTTTGCGCAGTGACTCGCATTGCGCGGGCGTTGCCTGGTATTGCGGGTCGTCGCTCAACGCGGAACGCAGCGGCAACAAATGCGCGGCGAGCGTTTCGGGCGAGAGTTGCTCGACAGGCAACGCGTGCTCGGCACGGAAGGGGCCGATGAACGTGCGACGAAGCGACGTCATCAGCGCACCGCAGCCGAGTTGGTCGCCGAGATCGCGGATCAGCGAGCGGACGTAGGTGCCGCTGCCGCAGACGAGGTCGATTTCCGCCAAGTCGCGGTCGAACGCGGCGAGTTCCACGCGGTCGATGCGGACCGGGCGAGGCGCGAGCTCGAAGTCCTGTTCCTTGCGGGCCAAGTCGTAGGCGCGCCGTCCCTGCACGTGCACGGCAGAGTACTTCGGCGGCGTTTGCAGGATGTCGCCCTGAAAATTCGCCAGCACGCGGCGCAGGTCCTCGGCGGTGACGGCCGACGGATCGCCGCCGGGGGTGACGACGCCGGTGCTGTCGTCGGTGTTGCTGCGGACGCCGAGCCGCAATCCGGCGCGGTAGCCTTTGGGATGTTCCTGAATGCGATCGACGAGCCGGGTCGCCGCGCCGAGGCAGACGACGAGGACGCCGGTCGCCAGCGGATCGAGCGTGCCGGCGTGGCCGATCTTGGTTTTCTTGACGAGCCGGCCGACGCGGTTGACGACGTCGCGCGACGTCATGCCGGAGGGTTTGTCGAGGACGAGGAGGCCGGAGAGGGGCTGGGAAGACACGGAGGGCGTTCTCGTAGCACAGGCGGCTCGCCTGTGAGGATTTCCAGTCAAGACGCACAGGCGAGCCGCCTGTGCTACGTTATTTGTTCGGCCAGCACTTGCTCGCCCGCGGCGAGGCCCAGCGAGACTTCGCCCTGGTCGTTGCGGATGACGAGCAAACCGGCTTCGGCGCTGTGGCGGACGAGGGTGCCGGTGGTTTGCGGCGTCAGGCCGGCCTCGGCGAGGAAGCGGAGAAAATCGCCCCCCTGGTTGGTCACGCGGACGATGCGGAACTTCGTCCCGGGTTCGAACTGCGACAACGGGAGCGCGGCTTGCCGGCCGCCGCGCATCGCGCCGTCGGGGGAAGGAATCGGGTCGCCGTGCGGATCGCTTTCCGGCCGGCCGAGATACTCGTCGATGCGGTTGATCAGATCGTCGCTGACGGCGTGCTCCATGTTCTCGGCCTCCTCGTGGACCTGATCCCACGTGAGGTTCAGCGTCTTCACGAGGAAAAGTTCGAGCAGCCTGTGCCGGCGGAGCATCCGCAGCGCGAGGCTGCGGCCCTGGTTTGTCAGCTTCACTCCTTCATAGGGGCGGTATTCGACCAGCGCGGCCTCGGCGAGGCTTTTCAGCATGCTGGTGACCGACCCCGGCGAGACGCCGAGCGACGTGGCGAGCTGGCCGGTCGCGACCCAATCGACGCTGTGCCGAATCGAGATCTGCAGGATCGCCTTCAGATAGTTCTCGACGGTGAGGCTGGTCATTGTGAGGCTTGAGGGGTGAGGCTTGAGACCTGAGGGGAAAGCCCCTCACTCCGACATAGTAACCCGCTGCGCTGCCGAGGGCGATGAATCACGGGTTTGCGATTTGTCTGACCAGATGAGTGAACGAGGCTTGGGCTCGAAACTTGAGGCCCGAGGAAGCGAATGAAGGATTTTTTCCGTTTTTCCCCGACCTCGAGCCTCAAGTCTCAGGCCTCACGCCTTACTTTCGCTGCGGATTTGGGGCGATTTTACCGATGATACCGATTGAAGGGTTTCTTCCGACTCTGGCTGCGCCCCCATTCCCTAAAGGTCCGACATGCGACGTTTGCTGGTGGCTTGGATGCACGTCGCGCTAAGTCTAGCCGCGGGACACAGTCTCCACGCACAGGTTCTGAACAGTGTTCACCGACCGGAACCGAAAATCGTCGTTTATCAGCCGGCGGCGGAGACAGCCGTCGTCGCCGTGATGGGACAGGTCGGCTCACCGAACACCTATCAGTTCCCTGAGCCGCCAACGTTGGAACAGGTTCTCGCCACCGCGCGGGGCGCGACGCCCGCCGCCTCGCCGATGATCCGCATCGTTCGCGGGCATCGGGTCGCACAAAGCGTGGCGTATCCCGCCGCAGCGCAGCAACAACTCCAATCGGGCGACGTCGTAATCGTCGATCGTCATCCGCAACGGACCGAGACGCCTCCCGTCGATCCCGCACAGGACGGCGTGCAACTCGCGTTGTTGGGAGTGACCGAAGGGCGACCGTATATCGTCAAGGTCCAGCGGGAGAAGGCCCATGCCACGCGCATTCTGGAGATGCTCGGCCAGGAGTCGTCGGTGCGGTATCACCTGATCCCGCCGCCGAACGTGTTGGGACATGCGGCGTCGCATCTGCCGGAAGGCACCGTGCTGATCTTCGATCGCGGCCGGATCAACGTGGCCGAACTGCCCGACGATTTGCCGAAGATCGTGCCCTGCGGAGCGCCGGCCGCGCCAGAGCAGGCGGACATCGTCGGCTATGGCCTGCACCAGACGTATGAGCCGCCACGGACGGAGCCGGTTTCGCCGCGGCGCGACGCCGCGCTGATTCCGTTGCCGCCGCCGGAGGAGTATCCGCCGTTGCCGACGATGGTCCCGTCGCCTCCGGAGCGCGACGCGGCGGCGCCGTATGCGGAGGCCAACGGGCCGCTGCTGAGATCCGCGCCGATTTCCACGGTGCCGTTTCCGGGCACGACGATCATTCCCGCGCGGCCAAGCCAGTTCACGGAAACGGCTCCGCCGGCGACGTCATCCGCTGCAGATACCCGCGAACCGCAATGGGATCAGCGTGCCGCGGCGGCCGAGTTGCCGGATGTCGACGATCTCGACGCCGAAGAGGAACTCGACGCGGCAAGCGGCGCGTTCTCGATCTGGCAGATGCTGTCGATTCTCTCCACCGCCGCGCTGGTCGTCGGCTTGGCGCTCGCGTTGCGAGCCAATCAACAAAAATCGGCGGGACAGAAGAAGCGTTCATCGGGGTCTCAACGGCAAATCGTCGCCGCAACGCAACCGGCGATGGAAGTCCGCGCACCGATTCCGACGCCGCACATTCCGTTGCAGAGCTTCTCTCCTATTGCGAGAGGGAGCGAGGACGGGATCGCAGTCGCGGCGGATGCCCGCAGCGCAAGCTTCTCGCCGCCGGATCGTGACTTTATCCCCTCGCGGCGGCGAGACGCCGCCGCTACGAATTCGTTCGAACAGCGTCAGCGCGAGTTCGCGCAGATCATTCATCACGAACTGCCGGTAATCGAGGAGCCGATCGCGTTGCGGCCGGGGATTCAACTCGCGCTGCCGACTGCCGGCGCGAATAAAACCTCGGAGGCCACGCCGCCGAAGCAGTTCATCGATTCCCCGCACGCGCGGCCTCTCGCCGGGCCGCATCGCCGCGGCGCGGAAGCGCCGGTCGAGCGGGCGCTGCGGCAACTTCAAGGAGATCCGTCGTGAGCATCGGTCTGGATCTCGGCAGCAGTCACTTTCGTTCGTTGCGGCGGCAAGGGAACCGCCTCGCCGCGCGGGCCTGCCGCGCCGTGTACGCCATCGTGCTCGATAATCCGGCTCGGCGATCGATGTTCGCCGAGCGCGGTGTCCCGTTCGCGGAGTTCGGCGCCAATCTGATTTTATTCGGCGACGCGGCCGAGGAATGGGCGACGAAACTGCGGGTCTCCACGATTCCGCTCGTCGTGCACGGACGGCTGCAGGTCGACGACGCCGTAATCCGGCAAGTGATCACCGCGCTGATCGAAGGCTTGCTGCCGACGCCCGCCGAGCGCGACGATGAATGCTGCCTGACGCTGCCCGGCGGCTTCGAACGGACGCCGCCCGCTGCCGCGGACTTTCTGACGCGGGTGGTGCGCAGCTTCGGGTATCAGCCCCGGGTCGCCAGTTCGAGCCTCGCCGTCGCCTTGTCGGAACTCTCGGCGTCCGGCGTGACGGGGCTGGGAATGTATCTCGGCGAAACGCGGTGCGAGATCAGCATCGTGCGTCAGGGACGCGAATTGGCCTGCTTCGAGATTCCGCGCGGCGTGCTGTCCGATCCGGCGGAAGTCGATCTTGCGCTGGACCCGGCGATCCGGCAGCAGGAATTTCTGCGGGAACTGTTCGCGACGGCGGCGTTCGAATTGAATCGCCGGCCGGAGTGGAAGTCGATCGTTCCGCCCGTCAGCCTGGCGATCGGCGGCGAGTTCGATACAGCGCCGGGACTGGCAGGGCTGCTGCCCAGTTGCATTCCGCATGCGTCGTGGCCGTTCGCTCTCGGCGCGCTGCGCATCGCCGCCGAACCGATCTGGGCCGTTGGCCGCGGCTGTCTCATTCAGGCCGAACTGGAAGCTCTGACCGCCCTGGCCCGCCCGGCGGCGTGACACCAAAAGCCGGTTAGAAGACGAACCGGGTTTCTTTCCGGCACGATAAGAAACGTGCCGCCACGGTCTGCGCATCCGGCACATCCCGTATCGGGGCGGCGGGCGTCAAGTCGCAGATTCTGCCGGTCGATGAATGCTCTGGTCGACGTGGCAGCGAATGGAGACGCTGCGGGCCGGCACGTTGCGACCCTCCGAGCCTTCGGTGAGGGAAATCCACCCGTTCCACAGGCCTTCCAACCCGAGAGTTCGCCATGATTCGTTCCGCCTTCCTTGCCATGGGCCTGTTTCTCGGGATTTGCGGCGGAACGTTGATGTACGCCGACAAGGTCGTCCTCGTCGACGACGGCGAAAAACTGGAACACGATCCGAACGTGCGCGGCATGCTGTCGAACCAGCAGATCGAAAAAGACGTCCGCCGCGTGATCGACCCGCCCGAGTGGGCCGCGTTCACGCTGATGGCCGTCGGCGGAGTCACGATCCTCTATTCGCTCGCCCTGCCCACGCGGCACTTCCACGACTGAGTCCGGCGAGCGTCGCGGCGTCAGCCCGACGTGTCTTCGAAACCCGGTTCTGCTTTGATAACCGGGTTTCGCTTTTATGGCACTGATACGTCGATCCAAAGCGAATCCCGGTTAGAAGACGAACCGGGATTCTGAATGTCCAAACCGCGATTCCACGGCTTGACACGCTCTTCCCGCAGGTCCAGAATGCAGACAGCCAGTCTGCATTTTTGTGATCCATGTCTTGGGGTCCGCATCATTCGCGTCGGACGACGATTCTTTTCGGGCATCGATCGGTCCACGCGGATCGTCGCCGCCCCGCAGGCTTCGTCCTCATCATGATCCGCCGCGAAACTTCGCCACGCCGCACACCCTGTTTTCGCCTGACTCAGCGCGAACGGCTTGTCCGCCGCGCGGGTCGCCCATTGCCGGAAGGGAACCATCATGGCTGAAGACTACATCCGTAAGCTGCTTAAAGACGGCGTCATCAGCCAGGAACAGCTGACCGAAGCCGACCAACTGGCGAACCAACTCGGCATCACGATCGACGAGGCGCTGTCCCGGCTCGGTTACGTCGACGAGAAAGACCTGAGCCAACTGCAGGCGTCGCAGTACGGCTTCGAGTTCGTGAACCTGGAATCGCTCGACATTCCCAGCTCGGTGATCGCCCTGGTCCCTGAATCGGTCGCGCGGGAAAACGTCGTCATTCCGCTGGAACTGAACGACGACCGCATCCGCGTCGCCGTGGCCAACGCCCTCGACCTGGAAGTCCTCGACAAGCTGCGGTTCATCCTGAACCGGGAAGTCGACCCGGTGGTGGCCTCGAAGGACGCGATCCAGAAC
>CAZDGB010000149.1:13480-17209 GCA_964504645.1 uncultured Planctomycetaceae bacterium
TACGGCCAGACGGAAACCGAATCGGTCGACTCGATGCTCGCCGAGTTCACCGAAACGGCCATCGACTTCACCGAAACGGAGTCGAGCGCCGGCAAATTGCAGGATGACGAGGAAAGCGCCCCCGTCGTCCGGCTGGTCAACCTGATCATGACCGAAGCGGTGAACATGCGGGCCAGCGACATCCACATCGAGCCGTTCGAAGACCGGATTCGGGTCCGGTATCGGATCGACGGGGTGCTGGTGGAACGCGATAACCCCCCGAAGCGGCTGCTGGGGGCGATCATCTCCCGCATCAAGATCATGGGTCGCATGGACATCGCTGAGAAGCGGCGTCCCCAGGACGGCCGGATCAAAGCCCGGGTCGGCGGCAAGGATTTCGACCTGCGAGTCAGTGTGCTGCCCAGCCAGCACGGTCAATGTATCGTTTTGCGAATTCTCGACCGCGACAACATCAAAATCGGTATTCGCAATCTTGGCTTCGGCGAAGAGAATTATCGGAAATTCCAAAACATCATCCGCCGCCCGAACGGCATCTTCCTGGTGACGGGGCCGACCGGGAGCGGAAAAACTACCACTTTGTACAGTGCCTTGGGCGAGCTGAATCGACCTGATCGAAAGATCATCACCGCCGAGGATCCAGTCGAGTACTACCTTCCGGGCATCAATCAAGTCGAAGTGAAGTCGGATATCGGACTGAACTTCGCCCGCATCATCCGCGCCATGCTTCGGCAAGCTCCGAACGTCATTCTGGTCGGCGAGATTCGCGATACGGAGACGGCGGACATGGCAATTCAAGCTTCTTTGACTGGACACTTGGTTTTCAGCACGCTCCACACGAACGATGCGCCCAGTTCTATTACGCGCCTGATCGATATGGGAGTCGAGCCGTTCCTCGTGGCGTCGTCCGTAATGGCCATCATGGCTCAGCGCCTCGTCCGCGTTGTTTGCTCAAAATGCCGTGAGCAATATGTCCCGGACCCCACCGAATTGGACTTCTTCCAGCTCACGCCCGACCAGGTAGAAGACGCAAAATTCTTGCGGGGCAAGGGCTGCAATCACTGCCAGCACACGGGCTACCGAGGCCGCGTCGCCATCTTCGAACTGATGTCGATGAACTCGACGCTCCGCGAAATGACCTTCCGCAGCGAGCCGGCCCAGAACCTGCGCCGCCAGGCCCGGTTGTTCGGCATGAAAACCTTGGCAGAAGACGCTTTAGATAAAGCGCTCCTCGGCAAAACGTCGCTGGTCGAAGTCGCCAAACTGATGAAGGGAACCGACTGATCACGGCCCGAAAAAGGCTTGCGAACTCGCAAGCGACCTTCGAGTGTCGCTGGTGGGTTTGCACCGACTTTCCAGGCGCCTCATCCACGGGATGGGTCTTGCCCGCGCCAACAGTCCCCCCACAACGCGCGAATTTTGCCACCGTCTGGGCGAATGTAACCAAAAGAACACTACATCTGGCCGAGTCGCGGAAATGTGGCCCGCGTGAATCTACGGAACGCCGGCGCGGAAATTTGTCAATTTTGTTGCGTCGGGCGTTTGACAGGCGAATAATCGAAGCGACCAGCACGGCGATGTTCCGCCAGTTCATGTGCCGGTCACCGTCTTTCGATGGAGTCATTGGTTCTCGTCGGTGCGCAGACTTCACACGAGTCGCAAGGAGCGTCACGCCAGTTCGGAAATTTTCTTCATCTGTTCCGTAAGGCATGACAATTCGCGGCGACCGCGGTATAGGTAAGCGTCCCTTCAAGATGCGGATTGATCCTCGCCGGTCGTCCCCATCGCATTTCCCACGGTTGATTTCCTTCCGTGCGGCGAAGACGTTCGCCGGCGGATGAGATTGTTGGCTCGAACTAAGATCGCGAGTCTATGGCGTCGTTGCAGATCGACAAGCTGTTGGAAACGGTGGTTCGGGAGCGAGTCAGCGACTTGCACATTTCGACCGGGCAACCCCCGGTGGTGCGCGTCAGCGGCCATATGGTGCGGTTGGAAACCAAAACGCTCACGCCCGAAGACACCGTCGCCTTGATGAAAAGCATCGCGCCGGAACGAAATCAGCAGGAGTTGCAGGAAGTCGGCGGAACCGACTTCGGGTTTGCCTTCGGTGACAAGGCCCGGTTTCGCGTCGCCGTGTTCAAGCAGCGGGGCCACGTCGGCATGGTGCTGCGGCGGATTCCCAACGAGTTCCTGTCGTTCGAGCAGCTCGGGCTGCCGCCCGTCATTCGCGATTTGATTCTCCGCCCCCGCGGGCTGTTCCTGGTGAC
Organism: uncultured Planctomycetaceae bacterium; assembly: GCA_964504645.1. Lineage (GTDB taxonomy): Bacteria > Planctomycetota > Planctomycetia > Planctomycetales > Planctomycetaceae > CAZDGB01. The sequence continues at coordinate 15,745 of CAZDGB010000149.1, forward strand.
GGGCCCGACCGGCTCCGGCAAAACGACCAGCCTCGCGAGCATGATCAATTTCCTCAACGACACAGTCGACCATCACATCATCACGATGGAAGACCCGATTGAGTATTACCACACGCACAAGAAATGCACGGTGAATCAGCGCGAAGTCGGCGTCGATGTCCCGTCCTTCCCCGAAGCCCTTCGCCGGGCGTTGCGGATGGACCCCGACGTCATTCTCGTCGGCGAAATGCGCGATCTGGAGACGATCTCTGCCGCCATCACTGCCGCCGAAACCGGCCACCTGGTGTTCGGCACGCTGCACACCACCGGCGCGCAGGGGACGGTCGACCGGATCATCGATGTGTTTCCCACGAATCAGCAAGAACAGATCCGCACGCAGTTGTCGGTGGCGATCATCGGTGTGCTGTCGCAGGCGCTCTTGCCGCGGAAACCGAAAGGCCTCGTCGCGGCTTACGAACTTTTGGTGGTGACGCCGGCCATTGCCAACCTGATCCGTGAAGCGAAGACGTACCGCATTAACTCGGCGATTCAAACGGGACGCAAGTACGGCATGCAGCTCTTGGACGACGCGCTGTTCAACTTGTGGAAGAACGGTTTGTGCGAAGAAGACGACGTGGTGATGCGCTCCAATCAGCCGGGCGAGCTGAAGGCCCGCGTCACCCGGGCGAAGAAAGGTCTGCTCGACGAAGAGGAAGAGCAGGACGAGGACGGAGACGACGAGGAATGATTTCGTAGGGTGGGCTGTGCCCACCGTTTTGAGCGATCGGAAGTTATGGCGGGCAGAGCCCGCTCTACTTAGAACATCCCATGGCGCTGCGCAAGCTCGGACAGATTCTCGTCGACCTCGGCCATCTCACCGAGGACCAGCTGTGGGACGTGCTCGAAGAGCAGAAGCAGAGTCCCGGCGAGGTCATCGGCCAGGTCGCCGTGCGGATGGGCCTGATCTCCGACTCCCAGGTGACGGAAGCCCTCGCCGAGCAATGGGGCATGGCGATCGTCAACCTGCAAGAGACGACGATCCCGCCGAAGGCGCTGGAGCTCGTCCCGCAGACGATGGCCGAACTCTATAAGGTGATGCCGATCGCGCTCCGCGACGGCGCCCTGACCGTCGCGATGGCTGATCCGCAGAATGTCGGCGCGCTCGACGATTTGCGGAACTTCCTCAACCTCGAAATCCGCGGCGCGGTCTCGAACGCGAAAGACGTCGAGGCGGCGATCGCCCGTTACTACGCCGACAAGCAGGACAGCATCGAGGACGTCATCGGCGAACTCGAAGAGTCGATGGGGGAAGACACCACTTCGGACCGCGGGTTCGATCTGGCGTCCGAATCCGAACTTGCCGACGCCGCCCCGATCCGCAAGCTCTTGAACATGATCCTGCTCCTGGCGATCAAGGAGCAGGCCAGCGACATCCACTTCGAGCCGTTTGAAGACGAATTCAAAGTCCGCGTGAAAGCGGACGGCA
>CAZDGB010000150.1:0-17182 GCA_964504645.1 uncultured Planctomycetaceae bacterium
ATTGCCGAGTAGCACGACGACAGTACCGTGATCGTCGATCCATTTCGGTTTGACGAGCGACCAATCGCAGCCGTGATCTGGATCGTAGTAAGGATCGTAAACCGGCTCTAATCGTTCTTCGCCGAATGGGCCAGCACAGCGCTCCACCTTTAGCCCATACTCTTCGCTTGCGGCGTCTTGTTTAACCCAGATCATTGAGGCATCGCCATTTACCCATGAAATGACGACCATACCGTAGCGATTCCACGGCAGAAGCGATGTCTTTGAGCCCACCCCGAAGTTATCGTGAGCTCCGCCAATCGGCTTGCCGCCGCCGCCGAACGTGTTGAAAAACTCTACGAGCTGCTCAGATGTCATTCCGCTGCCGTTGTCAGCAATGACTCTCCGGTAAATTCCCTTGTTCTCGACCGCTTGCCATTCGACGCTGAACTCGACGCGCGTAGCTCCAGCTTCGATTGAATTGGTCAAGAGCTCGCGTACCCACTGAAATTGGCCACTCTCTCGATAGGTGCGCTCGATGAGGTGTTGGGTTCCCTGCGTTTGCATTGGCAGGATTGAACCGCGCGCAGCAGAATGCGCAGACATGGGAGACTCCGTTCTTTCCAAGGCAAATCAGAGCCTTGAATGCTGGCCTAGAGTGAATATACCCTAGACGAAGGAACACTCTAAAAATTCATTTTCAGAAAGTCAAACTTTTAATTCCGAAAATCTCTGAGCTCAGACTTTCTGATCAACTCCCCGACTTTCTGATCAAACGGGACTTTCTAGGCAAAGCCCCCCCGTGGGGGAGAGGGTTAGGGAGAGGGGGGGGCGAGGAACACGGGGTTCGCCATGCAGAGACGACTGGTCACATGGACGCAGTGGTTGTCATGCTCGTCACCCAAATCGTGTCGCACGCTTCGCAGCAGAAAGTGATCGGCTGTCCGTCGCCGTGTTGGCTGTCGCGCCGGGTTAGATGAGCGCCGCACTGTGGGCATTTCATGTGCCTCATCCGAGTTTCGCGCCAGCACAGAGCGACCATCGCCACGACAAACAACGCCATCCCCGCAGGCCCAGCCCAGGATTTTTCCCGAAGCCAAAGCAAGAGCAGGGTCGCGACGATCCACGTAATCCATATCGCGGCTTGCCAAAGGGCCTGTCGGCGTGCCCACGAGCGGTAATCCCGCATTTGCATGGCTGGTTCCGGTCGGCGCGACAAAACGCACCAGAAATTCTCCGGAGCGTTCTGCCAATCGGCAATCTCAGTCTTTCCAAGATATGCGTCACTGCGCGGAGATGGTACTCGAAGAGGAGTAATTGAGAGCGTGTTGAAGCCCTCGCCCCCTCTCCCTAGCCCTCTCCCCCGATGCGGGGGCGAGGGGACTGGAAGACGTCGTGCAATAACGCAACCGGCGCGCCGATGTCGAGGACGTGCACCTCGCCCGTCCATTCCTGCGACGCCGGGTTGTCGAACCCGATCTTTCGCGCCACGAACGTCCCGGTATAAGCCGCCCGAATGCACGGCCCGATAGGGACGCCGGTGTCGCAGTCGAGTCCCGACGGCAGATCGACGGCGAACACCGGAAACTTCAGGAAGTTGATCGCGGCGATCACCGACGCGAACGGCTCGCGCGCCGGGCCGGTCAAGCCGGTGCCAAGCAAGGCGTCCACGATCCACGTCGGTTGGAACTCCGACAGCGCCGCGATCCATTCGTCCCGCACCGTCTGCGACAGGTCGTGCCACGGGATTTCGCTCTTTTGCATGACGTGAAAGAACAACGCCGCGTCGCCCGTCAGGCTCTCCGGCGGCGCGGCGAGAAAGACGACCGGCTCGCAGCCGCACAACTCCAGATGCCGCGCGATCACAAACCCATCGCCCGCATTGTTCCCCTTGCCGCAGACAATGGCGACGGTGTCCTGCGCGCCGAGCTTCGCGACCATCCACTCCGCCGCGCTGCGGCCGGCGTTCTCCATCAGCACGACGCCCGGCAGACCATAGTCCTCGATCGCCCGGCGATCCACATCGCGCACTTCCGCCCGAGACAACGACCGCGCCATCGGAGGCTTCCCCACGTAGAGCAGGCGGCTCGCCTGCGAGTTTTTTTACATACGATAACAAATGTCGGCGAACCGCCTGCACCCTGCCACTCCGCATTCCGTCCTCGACGGCCTTTCGCTATACTTTTCGAGGCGGCGAGGTGGAACGGGCCGCAGGGATGGGAATGCAGGACGCGAGAAGGACGTTTCATGGCGAGCGAACAGGTTGCGTTTGCGGACAAGCTCAAGGCGTTGGCCAAAAACTATTGGTGGAGCTGGCACCCCGAGGTCTTCAACATCTTTCATGACCTCGACCCGGTCCGCTGGCGCCAGCTCGATCACAATCCCGTTCTGCTCCTCGACGAGTTCACGCCCGAAACGCTCGAACAGCGGGCCCGCGAAGGCGTCCTCCACTCCCGCGTCAACTTCGCCTATCGCCGCTGGCAGGAGTACATGGCGTCCAACGACACCTGGGGCGCCACGCACACCGGCATCCTCGGCCGAAACCAGGTCGCGTATTTCTCCGCCGAGTTCGGCATCCACGAGTCGCTGCCGAATTACTCCGGCGGCCTGGGCGTCCTCGCCGGCGATCATCTGAAAAGCGCGTCCGATCTCGGCATTCCGCTCGTCGCCATCGGGTTGTTCTATCACGAAGGCTACTTCTCGCAGCAGATCGACGAGCATGGCTGGCAGCAGGAAGTGTATTCCCATGTCCAGAAGTCGAAGCTGCCGATCGAAATCGCCCGCACGCCCGATGGCCAGCCGATCGTCGTTTCCGTCGAGACCCGCCACGGTCCGCTGTTCGCGCAGGCGTGGCAGGTCGACGTCGGCCGCGTGAAGCTGTACCTCCTCGACTGCAACATCGACCAGAACAGTCCCGATGACCGCAAGTTGACGGCCCGGTTGTACGGCGGCGACCAGCGAACCCGCATCCGCCAGGAGATCGTCCTCGGCATCGGCGGGGCCCGCGTCCTCACCGCGCTCGGCCACCGCCCGAACGCCGTCCACATGAACGAAGGCCACTCCGCGTTCGCGCCGCTCGAATTCATCCGCTTGCGGATGAAAGAGGACGGCCTGACGTTCGACGAGGCGCTCCGCGAAACGGCCATGATGGGCTGCTTCACCACGCACACCCCCGTTCCCGCCGGACACGACCGCTTCGACTTCGGCCTGATCGACGAGCATCTCGGGCCGATCGCCGACGAGCTCGGCATCGGCGCCGGCGGACTGATGGGCCTCGGCCGCGTCGATCCGCAGAATCATCACGAGCCGTTCTGCATGACGGTTCTCGCCTTCAAATGCAGCCGCCGCGCCAATGCCGTGTCGAGCCTGCACGGCGTCGTCAGCCGGCGGATGTGGGCCTCGCTGTGGCCGTGGCGCAGCCCGGAGGAAATCCCCATCGGGCACATCACCAACGGCGTGCACGTCGGCAGTTGGCTCGCCCCGCAGATGCGGCTCCTCTACGACCGCGTGCTGCCGCCCGGCTGGGAAGTGCGGACCGGCGAACCGGAAGTCTGGGCCGGCTTCGAGCAGCTCAGCCAGGGCGAAGTCTGGGAGACGCATCAGTCGCTGAAGACGCGCTTGATCGGCTTCGCCCGCATCCGCATGACGCGCCGCGCCCAGCGCCTCGGCTTGTCGGAAAGCGAAACGGCCACGATTGTCGACCTGCTCAATCCCCTCGCGCTGACGATCGGCTTCGCGCGGCGGTTCGCGCCGTACAAGCGGGCCGACCTCGTGCTCCGCGATCTCGACGTCCTCGCGCAGCTCGTCGCCGATTCCAAGCAGCCCATCCAGCTCGTCTTCGCCGGCAAGTCGCACCCGGCGGATAACCAGGGCAAAGGCATCCTGCAGCGCATCTTCCGGTTGACGCAGGAAAAGCAGTTCAAAGGGAAGATCGTTCTGCTGGAAGATTACGACATCCACCTGGCCCGCTATCTCGTCCAGGGGGTCGACGTGTGGCTGAACAACCCCCGCCGTCCGCTCGAAGCGTCCGGCACCAGCGGGCAGAAGGTCGTCCTCAACGGCGGCCTCAACTGCTCGATCCTCGACGGCTGGTGGGCCGAAGCCTACGACGGCGGCAATGGCTTCGCCATCGGCAACGGCCGCACGCACGTCAATCAGGAAATCCAGGACGAACGCGACGCCAAAGACCTGATGAAGGTCTTGCGCGACGAAGTCATCCCGCTCTATTACGATCGGGACGACGACGACTTGCCGCAACGCTGGATCGCTCGCATGAAGCGCTCCGTCCGCACCCTCGGCTGGCGCTTCAACTCCGACCGCATGGTGATGGACTACGCCCTGAAGTGCTACCTCCCCGCAGCGGGCGGCGAGTCTTGCGACTTCCCCGGCGACTAAAGGCGAGCGTCAGTGGCGTCAGCCCGACGTGTTTTTACTTCGCGAGCGACAGCCCGCCGGCCGCCGGTTTCGACTCCAGTTCGAAATTCAACTCCACCGTCCGCTGCTCGGGAACTTCGACTTCGAGCGTCGTCTGGGCGTTGTACTCCGGCGGAATTGTTTCCGGCCGGCCGGTCTGGATTTCCGGATCGGAAGAATCCTTATCCGCCTCGACGAACGTCGTGATGCGGACCTTGTGATTGCCGGGCAGCGCGCCGCGCCGGTGTTCGATGTACGTCAGGTCGTAACGCCCGTCATCCGACGTGACCCCCGCCGAGAGGCGTCCGCCGCCGGCCGGGTCGAAGATGACCCGGGCGTTCGGCACCGGTTCGCCGTCCATGAGTACCTGGCCCGCCACGCGGACCAGCTTGACGTCGCCGCCGCCGCAACCGGCGAGGGCCAGCGATAACAAACAGACGCCGGCCAGAATGAGAGCACGCATGAGATCCGCACCTTGAGCAAAAGTTTCCAGGTCGGGTTCCAACCACAACAACACGGAAAAAGGAAAGAGACGTCTTTCGGTCGTGGGACACTTGGACTGGCGTGGTGAGCGGGTTAAAACAAAACCACACCCCTTCGCAAAGCCTCAGGGCGTGCCACCCGCGGCTGTGGGCGGGAGTTGCCGCCCGCCCACAGCCGCGCGAAATCATCACATCGCCGCGCTGCAATCCGATTAGAATTCCCCGAGGACTTGGCCGTCGGCCCGCTGAGCGAGTAACTGATAGGTCAAGCCGCTCGTGTTCTGGCTAAGGAACCGCACGGAGCCGTCGCCCAGCACGAAGTGGACGCCGCCGACGTGCATGCTCATGGCGGAGTTGTTATTCAAGCCCTTGATGAGCCAGTCGGGCGCGTTCTGCGCGCGGACCAGGTTGGAGTACTTGTTGCCGGGATCGCCCGTGGCCGACGCGCCGGGGCACTTGCCGGCCCAGATGGCGCCGCGGCGGGTTTCGGAATCGCCGCCGTCCCAGATCCGTTCGGTGAGCATCAGGCTGTTGCTGGTGCCGTCGGTGATGTCGCGAATCCGCACGGCGCTGTTGTACCAGAAGATCCCCTGCGTGGTGATGGCGGACTTCTGCACGTAGTCCACACCCGTGCTGCCGTAGATCGCCGGGTAGCTCAGCTTCGCGTGACCCAAACCGCCGGCGGTGCCCCCCATCGCCAGCGACGTCACGATATTGCCGCTCGGATCCGTCGGGCAGAGGTACGCGGGCAAAATAGTCATCGTGAGCGCCGTCGGCGTCAGCGGGAAATTGTTCCCGTTCGGCGCGAGCGCATTGTAGAGCGGCGCCTGATCGATGTACGGCAGCAGAAACGTCGACCAGCCCCAACTTCCCGCCACCGCGGTCCGGTTCGGCTCGGCGTCGCCCGGCTTGTACGGTACGCCGGCGTGGCTCATCGCCAACGCCCCCGGCGGGAAAATGTTGTACGTGTCGTGATAGTTGTGCAGCGCCAGACCGATCTGCTTCAGATTGTTCCGGCATTGCGTCCGCCGTGCGGCCTCGCGCGCCTGCTGCACGGCCGGCAGCAACAGCGCGATCAGGATCGCAATAATCGCGATCACCACCAGCAACTCGATCAGCGTGAAACCGCTGCGACGACCATTCCGACTCATATTCCACCTCCACGTTTTCATAGGACTCGTGCGATCCGTTCCCTGGATCCTGGGGACAAAAACGAAGCCCGTCCTGAGCCTCGAAAAAACGCCTCGAATATTCCGCTTAGGGTTTGGCCACGACCTCGTACACCGCCGTCGTGCCGCTGACTTCGTACGACACCGCCAACAACGGTTTGCCGTTCGGGCTGACGTCGCCCGGAATAAACGTCAAACCTTCCGGACCCAAATCGCCGGCTTGTTCCGAGTTGGCCGCCGCGCCGAAGTCGCGGCTCAGTTCGTAATTCACGAATTCCGGCCGCTGTGGATCGGTCACGTCGTAGATCAGGATGCCGCTGTGCCGCTCCAGGCCGATGAACGCGTACATTCGCCCGTTGATCTCGCCCAGCGCCACCCCTTCCGGTTCCGGGCCTTTGTTGTCGCTGCGCTCGTCGGCGTTGTTCGAGATTTGGTCGGCGTTGAACGACGCGGGGTAGTTGGCCGCCAGAATCCGCTCGATCTCGCTGCCGCTGTCGAACACCAGTTCGCCGGCCGCGTTCCAGATGGCGAACGAACGCCCGCCCAGGCAATACAATTCGTCGTAATCGCCGTCGCCGTCGAGATCGCCACGCGTGTTCGTCACCAGGAGCCGCCCGAGTTGCTCGGGCCGCGTCAATTCCGCGGCCTGAGGAAAGGCCTGCGGATCGAGCGGCAATTGGCCGACGCGGGCTTCCTCGTTGAATGCGCCATACTTCCGGTGATCCCCCTCGTTGGCGGAAATCACGAACGTCTCGCCGCCGCGGCTCCACGCGCGGATCGCATCCGGCTGATACATGCCGAACACCGGCCAACTCCGCAAACAGGCGCCGCCATCTTTGTCGCTGGCGTCCAGCGCGTTCTCCGGCAGCGAATGGTTCTTGAATCCCAGGCCGACCAGCTTGGCCACGGCCCGTTGTTCCAAATCGATGATCGCGAAGGCGTTCGCTTCCTGCAGCGCGACCCACGCCGTTGTCGAATCGGGCGAGACGGCGATGTATTCCGGCTCAAGATCCATCGCGACCGTCGCGTTTGGACCGTAGACGCGAATCGACGCATCGAGCGCCGTCCGGTCGTTGAACGCCTCGAAGCCCAGCGTCGCGACATTTTCCTGAGATAGCTCCGCCATGTCGCCGCGCACGTCGATCAGCGACACGCTCCCCGGCGGATCGACGGCGTAGTCGTCCGACGGCTCCCCTTCGTTCGCCGTCAACAGCCAGCGGCCATCGGGCGAGAACGTCAGCATATCGGGCTGCGGCCCGACCGAGAGCCGTTGCAGCACGTCGCCGTCAGGACTTAAAAACGCCACCGACCCGGGGTCTTGCAGCGTCGGTGCGGAGAGCGCCACGGCAATTCGCTCGCCGTGCGTCGCCACCGAATTCGGTTTGCCGAACTCCGCCAACACGACGCTGTTCACCAGCGCCGGCTGCGTCGGATCGGAAAGATCGACCAAATCGATCGCTCGCGCTTCCGCATTGACGACGACCAATCGCCTGGTTGGCGCGTGATACGCACAGATTTCCGCCGCCGACTGATTGAACGTCCCATGCCGAGACCGTCCGAGCAGCTTCAGACTCACATCGCCGCGCGCGACCGGCGCTGCGGGACCATCGTCCGGAATCGACGGCGGCTTGGACGCCGCCCGCGCCACGTTCTCCGCCGCGCGTTCACGGGACGACTCGGCCGGCACTTGCGAGCAGCCGACTGAGAGCAGGAGTCCGCAAATCAGACTCACCCAGACCGCGCGACCCCGCCGTTCCCCGCTCAGGGTTGGCCACGCCCGGTCAACTCTCCACACCCCGGCATCCATCCGGCTGGTTTCCACCACACGACAAATTAAGGTCCGACGAATGTGCGAAGGTGTACGGTAGATTTGTGAAGAAAATGTGAATCTCGGTTGTCGCTCTAATAATTTTCATTCACATTCCTCGTTGAGCCGATGGGAATCTGTCCTGAAGTTGTTTCGTAACGCTTTGATTTAATTGATATTGCGTCGAAAATCTCCGTGTTGACACAGGATGCGGCACAACACCGCTCCCCCCGTGTTGCTTCGATGAATTTTCGGCGTGATGTGGAGCCGGTGTCTCGTCCCGGACATCAATTCGCGGCGTCGTCCGTTGCCCGCCGGCCTTGCAAGTCGACGTATAGCCGGGCATTCGAATTGTGCGCCAGATACCGTAGCGCGGCGAGCTCTTCGATCCGCAACAGCGCCGGGTGATCGGCATAGGCCTGCGCCAATTTCGACCGCTGCTCCAGCGCCTCGAGTTCTGCTTGCACCTGCAAGCGCACGCCATCCGCTTTCGCCTGGGCCTGCAATCGCTGCGCGTCGGCGTCAGCTTGCGCTTGCAGCCGCTGCGCTTCCTGCTTGGACTGCGCGTCAATGCGCTGAACTTCCGCTTTCGTCCGCGCTTCGACGAGCTGCGCCTCGCTCATCCGTTCGGCGGCGAGCACGCGATTCATGATCTCCTGCAGGTTGCCGGGGAAGACGAGGTCCTTCACGTCGGCCCGGGCGATGGCGGCGCCGTAGCCGCGGGCGGCTTCCTGCACGTCGCGCAGGATGTCCTCGCTGAGGCGGGTGCGGTTCGTGAGGATTTCTTCGAGCGTCATCGAGGCCAGCGACCGGCGGGCCGCAAGCTGCACGTCGCTGTAGAGCCGGTCCTGGTAATTGCTGACGGCGTGAATCGCAGCCTTCGGATCGACGACGGAAAACTGCACGAGGATCGAAACGCGAATGGCGACCTTATCCGACGTGAGAATTTCCTGACCTTTGATCGTCAGTTCCTGGGCGCGCATGTCGACCAGCGTGACTTCGAACTTCGTCTTGGAAAACTGGCGAAACAGACCGGTCGCGGACAGTGGCAGTTCATACCGGCCGGCTTCGAGCACGCGCTTCAACACGCCGTCCTCGTAGTACAAGCCGCGATGCGTGTCTTTGATAATGATTTCTTGCATGCTGCGCTCAATGCCTGTCCGGAAATGTCGGTGTCAAAACGCTCCCTTGCGATCCTTGCACACTTTGAACGCAAGGAATCGACGTTGTTCCGACTTTCCGGACAGCCTCTCAAAGGAAAAATGAGCCCCGAAAGCCGGTCGAGGCGGAGGATCGCCAAACAGATGTGGCAACATCTGAGCCCGGTGCTTGATGCAGCCCGGGCAGCAACCAGAAGTTTGGGTGTCTCCTGGCCGGCTTGGGGCCTGTGCGAATGATGACAGGACACGCGTCCGTTGTCACGGGTTCGGCGCGTCGCTAAATGGCGGTACAGATTCGGGTGGCACGCCCTGAGGCTTGGCGAAGGGCGTGGTCTTTGATTCATCGCCACGCCCATCGAAGACTCTGGGCGTGCCACCCGAGCGTCACGACATCAGCGCCGCGAGCGGTTGGCCTTCGGAGATCTTGTGCGGGCGGCCGTGGCGGTCGTGCAGCATCAGATCGTGCGGGATGCCGCACGATTCGTAGATCGTCGCGGCGACGTCGTCCGGCTTGACGGGCAGATCCATGACGTCCGCGGCGTGCTTATCGGTCGCACCGTAGACCGCGCCGCCCCGAATGCCGCCGCCGATGAGCTGGATCGAATACGCTTTCGACCAGTGATCGCGGCCGCCGCCGGGGCTGGCGTTGATCTTCGGCGTGCGGCCGAATTCGCCCATCACCACCACCAGCGTTTCGTCGAGCAAGCCGCGCTCGTCGAGATCGGTGATCAGCGCCGACAGCGACTGATCGAACTCCGGCAACAGGCATTCGTTGTAGAGCCGGAAGTGATCGAAGTGCGTGTCCCAGATCTGGAACGCCGAGAGATTCGTATTCTTCGGGTTCGAGACCGCGTTCGCCGTGACGAACCGCACGCCGGCTTCGATCATGCGGCGGGCCAGCAGCATCACCTGCCCCATCTCGAACCGGCCGTAGCGGTCGTGCATCGCCGGCGATTCGCGGCTGAGATCGAACGCCGCCTGCGCTTCGTCCGAGAGAATCAAATCCATCGCCTTCGCCTGGTGCGCGTCGAGCGTCTGCGCGCCGGGCGTGAGATGCTCCGCGGCGAACGACTCGTCGACCAATTTCCGCAGCGACTGCCGGGCGAGCATGCGGTCGGCGTTCATGCCGGTCGGCAGTTGCAGCGCTTCGGGAATCGGCAGCTTCCCTTCCCACTCCGGCGAACGGGCCATCATGCGGTTGCGGACGACGGGAAACGGATCGAACGCCGAACCGAGCCAGCCGCCGCCGGCGCTCGGCGTCGGAAAGCCCATGTCGAACAGATACGTCGGCGTGAGAACGAAGCTCGGCATCGTCGCCGGCGCGGGGAGCACCTTCGCGAAGACCGAACCATATGTCGGATGATCGGTCGCTTTCGGCGCGATGTCTTGATCGGTCCCCGGCGAATGGCCGCTCAGCGCGTACGCCGCGCCCGTGTTGTGAGCCAGCAGATGATGCTGCACCGACCGCACGACGGCCATCTTGTGCGTCAGTTGCGACAGCCGCGGCAACTTCTCGCAGATCTGCAAGCCGGGCGTCGTGGTCGCGATCGGCTGATACGGCCCGCGAATTCCTTCCGGCGCCGCCGGCTTCATATCGAACGTGTCTTGCTGCGCCATGCCCCCGTTGAGCAGCATCAGAATGCAATGCTTGGCGCGGCCGAGCGTCTCGGCCTGAGCCGTCCGCCGCAACAGATCGGGCAGACTCAGCCCGGCGAAAGTGAGCGCACCGGCCCGCAACACCTCGCGCCGGCACAAGCGGCCGCGCGAAAGGACCGGCGTCCCCAAGACTTGCAGCATCGCCACCTCCACCCAATTTGGTGACACCGAGCCTATCGTATGCTCTCAAACTACCCGGCAAAATTAGGGGCGTCAAGAGATTGTATACAATATGCAATCTTCCGGTGCTGGCTTCTCTCTCGCTGGGTGGCCGGGGCTGGACTGAGGCTCTGCGAAGGAAGCCCCGGCGGAGTCATCACGGACTTGCCGTGTGTCACCACCACCACCGGGGCTTCCTCCCGTTGGTCGTCCAGCCCCGGCTACCCGGCTGACACCGCTCGTTGCGGGAACCCCCAAATGTCGTCAGAATCAAACTCGACCTTCGTGCCTCTCAACTCCTTTCGCCGCCGCAGGAACCGTTCCATGTCCGACTTGGCTCGCCGCGTGCTGGGACTGTCCGTTTTCGTCCTGATCGCTATCGTCGCTGCGACGACGGTTGCGCCCGCTGCCGACGTGGTTCTCAACGGGCACACGTTCACCCTGCCGGACGGCTTCGAAATCGAGCTCGCCGCGTCTTCGCCGCTCGTCGAGCGGCCCATCACGGCGTCGTTCGACGAGCAGGGCCGGCTCTACGTCGCGGACTCCGCCGGCGTCAACGATCCCGTCGCCAAGCAACTCGACGAAAAGCCGCACCGCATCGTCCGTTTGGTCGATACCGACGGCGACGGCGTCTTCGATGAAACCGGCGTCTACGCCGACAAGCTGATGTTCCCCGAAGGGACGCTGTTCCACGACGGTTCGCTCTACGTCGCCGCGCCGCCGAGCATCTGGAAATTCACAGACACCGACGGCGACGGCGTCGCCGATGAGCGCGAGGAGTGGTTCCAGGGGAAGACGCTGACCGGCTGCGCGAACGATCTGCACGGCCCCTATCTCGGTCCCGACGGCTTCATCTACTGGTGCAAGGGGGCCTTCGCCGAGCAGGAATACACGATCCACGGCAAGCCGTTCAAAACGAAGGCGTCGCACATTTTCCGCATGAAGCCCGACAAGTCCGAGTTCGACGTCGTGATGACCGGCGGCATGGACAACCCCGTCGACGTCGTCTTTCTCCCCGACGGCGAACGCGTCTTCTCGACGACGTTCCTCGTCCATCCCGGCAACGGCCGCGGCGAACGCGACGGACTGCTGCACGCCGTCTACGGCGGCCTCTACGGCAAGGATTGGAACACGCTCGACGGCCACCCGCGCACCGGCGACGTGATGCCCGTCCTCTCGCACATGGGGGCCGCCGCGCCGTGCGGGTTGACGTGCTACGAATCGACCGTCTTCGGCGACGAGTTCTACGGCAATTTATTTGCTTGCCAGTTCAACACGCACAAAGTCTCGCGGCATGTGCTGACACCGAAAGGGGCGACGTACGAATCGGCCGACACGAACTTCGTCGTCAGCGACAACAGCGACTTCCACCCGACCGACGTGCTGGAAGACGCCGACGGCAGCCTCGTCATCGTCGACACCGGCGGCTGGTACAAACTCTGCTGCCCGACATCGCAGTTGCACAAGCCGGATATTCTCGGAGCGATCTATCGCGTGAAGAAGACCGGGGCGAAGAAAGTCGATGATCCGCGCGGAGCGAAAATTGATTGGGAGAAGCAATCGATCACGGACATTATCAAGCTTGACACCGATTCACGACCGGCTGTGCGACAACGAGCCACGAAAAGATTGCAAGAATTTCGTGATTCTGAAGAGTTGAATTCGCTGATGCAAAAAACAATGCGAGATTATGATGCCCTGCTCGCCAGTGGAAGAAAGCTTGAGATTCCGGATACCGCGCAAAACCTCCTAGGCGCAACGTCGCAGTTGTGGTCCGTCGACCGGATTGGAACTGCGAACGCACGTCAATTCGTGCAGTACTTACTGAAAGCGGACCATCCCCGTGTGCGACAAGCCGCGTTGCATGCCGTTAGCCTGCATCGTGATGAAAGTGCAAAACCATCTTTGATCAAACTTCTTCAAATCGGCACAACTGCCAACAAGCGCGTCGCCGCCGAAGCTCTCGGCCGCATCGGCGACAAGTCGGTCATTCCCGATTTGCTCAAAGCCGCTGGTAACGCTGAGGATCGCTTCCTCGAACATTCCATCACCTACGCGCTGATCGAACTCGACGATCAGAACGCCGTGAAGGAAGGTCTCAAGAGCGAAAACGCCCGCGTGCGGCGAGCGGCGCTGATCGCCCTCGATCAGATGCCGGGCGGCGGACTCCAGCCGGATCAGGTGATTCCGCTGCTCGCGGCGGACAATGAAGTCGATCTCGACACGGCGAACTGGCTCCTCAAGCGGCATCCCGAATGGGGCGATCACGTCGCCGGGTTCTTCACCGAGCAACTCGGCAAGCTGCCGCGCGACGCGGCGAACGTTTCCGAGAAGCAACTCGCCCGGCTCGAATCGCAACTGGCGACGTTCACCGGCGCCGACACGATCCGGCAACTCCTCGCCGCGACCGCCGCGGATGACAAGATGCCGCTCGCCGCGCGAAAGCTCGCGCTGCGCGTCATGGCAAAGGCGAAGCTGAGCGAACTCCCGCCGCTGTGGGCCGACACGCTGACGGGGCTGCTCGTCTGCCATTGCCCCGTCGTGGTCGACGCCGTCGCGGCGGCCCGTTCGCTGCCGGGAACGAAGGAGCCGCATGCGAAGATGGTCGCCGCGCTGCGCGACCTCGGCTCGCGGGCCGAACAGGAACTGGCGACGCGGCTCGACGCCTGGGCCGCGATTCCCACGGGAATCGCCGATCTGGAAGACGACGAATTCCACGTCGTCGTCGATGCGCTGAATCCCGAAACGGCGGTCTCCCAGCGATCCGCGTCCGCCGACATTCTCTCGAAGGCGACGCTGACGGAACCGCAGTTGCTCGAACTGTGCGACGCGATCAAAACCGTCAGTCCGTTGGAACTCGACCGCGTCCTCGGCGCGTTCGCTCAATCGACGAACGAGAAGGTCGGCCGGCAACTGCTGGCGTCGCTCAAAGACGCCGCGTCGCTCACGTCGCTGCGGGTCGATTCCCTGCGGAAACGATTGGAGAAATATGATCCGGCCGTGATCCAGGAGATCGACGGCGTCGAAGTGCTGCTCAACGTCGACGCCGCCACGCAGCGGGCGAAGATCGAGGAACTGCTCGCCCACGTGAAGACCGGCGACGTCCGCCGCGGGCAAGTCATCTTCAACAGCACCAAGGCTGCGTGCTTGGCGTGCCACAAATTCGGCTACGGCGGCGGCATGACCGGCCCCGACCTGACGCGCATTGGTTCGATCCGCCAGGAACGCGACCTGCTCGAATCGATCCTCTATCCGAGCCTGAGCTTCGTCCGCAGTTACGAGCCGGTCGTGATCTCGACCGTCGACGGCAAAGTGGTCAACGGCCTCATCCGCAACGAAACCGCCGAGGAGATCACGCTCGCGACCGGCCCGAACAAGGAGGAACGCGTGAAGAAATCCGACATCGACGAGATGAAGCCAAGCACCGTTTCGATCATGCCCGCCGGGTTGGACAAGCAATTGAGCCAGCAGGATTTGTTGGACCTCGTCACGTTTTTGAAGAACGCGAAATGATCGCTGGCGCTTTGCGGTCCGCGAATTTGTAGGGTGGGTCGAGGCTCTGCGAGGCCCACCGATGACGACAACAAACACGATGGTGGGCCTCGTCCAAGCCCTCGACCCACCCTACGGAGAACTCACCATGCTGCGCTACACGATGTTGACACTCCTCGCGATTTCGATCGCGTCGATCGCTTCCGCCGCCGACAATACGCCGCCGCCGGGATTCACCGCCCTGTTCAACGGCAAGGACACGGCCAACTGGCAAGGCCTCGTCGAGATTTGGGAACGCGACAAGCTCTCGAAAGAGGAACTCGCCGCGAAGCAGAAGGAAGCCAACGAAAAATATCTGCCGCACTGGACGGTGAAAGACGGCGTCCTGCACTACGACGGCAAAGGCCAGAGCCTGCAGACGATCAAGGACTACGGCGACTTCGAGCTGTTCGTCGACTGGCGAATCGAACCGAAGGCCGACAGCGGCATTTACCTGCGGGGCAATCCGCAGGTGCAGATCTGGGACCCGGACGCCGCCGAGCAGAACAAAGTCGGCTCGGGCGGCCTCTACAACAACGCGAAAAATCCGAGCAAGCCGCTCAAGCGGGCCGACAAGCCGATCGGCGAGTGGAACACGTTCCGCATCATCATGAAGGGGGACAAGGTCACGATCTATCTCAACGGCGAACTCGTCGTCGACAACACGCCCCTGGAAAACTACTGGTCGAAAACGAAAGACGGCAAGGAAGCGCCGCTCCCCGCGAAAGGCCCGATTGAACTCCAGCACCACAACGACCCGCTGGAATTCAAGAACATCTACATCAAGGAACTGTGAGCCGTCGCTGGCAAGTTCGCAGCGGTTTGCATCCCGGTTCGTCTTCTAACCGGGATTTGCTTTGATGGAGCGACGAAAGCGAATCCCGGTTAGTCAGAGCCCGAACCGGGATTCAATCTTTCACCCCTTCAACCACTGGTCGAACCACTCGAACGCCTCGGCCTGCATCGGCAGGTCGAACTTGTGCGGGCCGGGGTAGAACGTGCCGCGGTATTTGTCCGCGGCGCCGGCTTTCTTAAAGACAGCCCGCAGCATCGCGTCGGCCCGCATCATTTCCGGCAGCGTGAAGAGCTGGTCTTCGCGGTCGTTCTGCACCAGCGTCGCCGCCGGCGCGCGGAGCGACAGGATCTCCGGGTAGTCGAGATCGCGCGGCAAGTGCGGAATGTAGATCATCCACGTGTGCGTGTGGCACTTGTTGAGCAGATAGTCCCGCCAGGTGGTCATCATGCCGACGCAGCACGCGCAGCGAATCCGCTCGTCGAGCCCGCCGAGATAGACCGTCCGCAGCCCGCCGCCCGAAAGCCCCGCGCAGCCGACCTGGTTCGCATCGACGTCGGGCCGGCTGCACAAGTAGTCGAGCGCCCGCTGGTCCTCGGTGAGAAAGACGCCGGGCCACGTCGTGCCGGCGCAGAGCAGGCTTTTCGCCATCAACGATTCGTGGCTGCCGGCCCAGCGGTTGTAGGCGTGAATGAAGGCCTCCGAGCCGTCGTCCTCCAGCGGCTGCGCGCCTTGCAGCGCTCCCGGCGCGACGTCTTGCAGGCGGACCTTGCGGCTGCCGAACGCGAAGGCGTCGTGCACCAGCACCACGTAGCCGCGCTTCGCGAGTTCGTTCGCCCAGCCAACGCCGCCGTAGTATTGCTCCTGCGCCTTGAGGATCACCGGATGATCGTTCGCCCCGGTGCGGATGAGCTTCTCGTGCCCGAAGTATTTGTTGCCGCCGTGATCGTGCAGGGCGAGCACGGCCCGCAGTTTTCCCGAGATGTTCGCGGGCTTCAGCACGACGGCTTTCGTGCGCGGCCCGTACGGCAACTGCCAACTGACGCGTTCGATCGCCACGTCGTCGTACTCGAACGCTTCATCGATTCGCACGTCCGCGATCGGCCCGACCTCCGGCGGCGCGAGACACTCCCACACTCGGCGTTTTGCTTCGGCGCGCCAGGCGTCGACATCCTCAAACCGCGGCTGCAAGAACGAGAGCTTTGCCGGCCCGTCGCCGACGATCTTCGCCGCCCACTCGCCGTACGCGCCGATCATGTTGGGAGTCATGGTGTGTTCCGTGTCGTTCGCGGCGAATGCACCGGCCGCAGTTTTTGTGTCGCCGAACGGCGAAAAGAATCCGGCGAGCGCGGCGCCGACCACAGTCTGTCTCAGAAAATCTCGGCGCAGAAGTTCATCGCCCTGGGACATGATTCGAGCATCCTCCGACAGTGTGCAGCCGAATTGTAATGCTGCGCCCCGACGGGTGATACGACCCCGATTTTGGCCGGCCAAAAATTTATTTTCGCTACAGTTGAATTTTCACCCGAACACAATTAACATTTTGATCAATCAAAAATTCAATCCGTGTCTGACGAATTCCTTTGTAGGCCTGCACCATGATGAATCGACGCAAAGCCTTCACACTTATCGAGTTGCTCGTCGTGATCGCCATTATCGCGATCCTCATCGCCCTGCTGTTGCCGGCGGTGCAGCAGGCCCGAGAGGCGGCGCGGATGACGCAGAGCCGGAACAATCTCAAGCAGTTGGGACTGGCGCTGCACAACTACCACGATGCGCATGGCACGTTTCCCGCCGCCTATTTTGCGGACACGCGCCACGCGGCCCGCGACCCGCAAACGTATGACGGGCCGAACGGCTTCGCCTGGGGTTCCATGCTGCTCCCGTATCTCGACCAGGCGCCGCTCTATAACCAGTTCAACTTCAGCCTGCCCTGTTGGGACCTCAGTCAATCGGTTCCGGCGGCCACGGTGCTGGCGGTCTTCATGACTCCCTCCGCGACCAATTCCAATGGGCCCGCGATCGTGCGGGAT
>CAZDGB010000151.1:0-17122 GCA_964504645.1 uncultured Planctomycetaceae bacterium
CGGCGAAGGAGAACGCGCCGTGCATGTTGTTCATCGACGAGATCGACGCCGTCGGCCGGGTCCGCGGCGCGGGACTCGGCGGCGGCCACGATGAACGCGAGCAGACGCTCAATCAGATCTTAAGCGAAATGGACGGCTTCCAGCAGACGGAAGCCGTGATCGTCGTCGCGGCGACGAACCGACCCGACGTCCTCGATCCGGCGCTGTTGCGGCCGGGACGCTTCGATCGTCACGTCACGGTGGATCGTCCGAACCGCCCCGGCCGCGCGGCGATCCTGAAAGTCCACTCGCGGAAGGTGCCGCTCGCGGCGGACGTCGATTTCGAAAAGATCGCCGCGGGAACCATCGGCTTCTCCGGCGCGGAGCTTAAAAATCTGGTCAACGAGGCCGCGCTGAACGCCGCCCGCGAAGGCCGCGATACCGTCACGGAAGATGACTTCGATTACGCCCGCGACAAAGTGCTGATGGGGCCGCGCCGCGAGGAAGTGCTGAGCCGCAAGGAACGCGAGATGACCGCATGCCACGAGGCGGGGCATGCGTTGTTGGCATGGTTCCTGGCGGATGTCGACCGCGTCCACAAAGTGACGATCATTCCCCGCGGCCGGGCGTTGGGCGTGACGCAGCTCATGCCGTCCGAAGAGCGGTACAACATCGGCGAAAAGCGGCTCCATTCGCAACTAGCGTTCATGCTCGGGGGACGCGCGGCGGAGAAATTGCTGTTCAACGAATTCTCCGCCGGCGCCGAGGACGATTTGAAGCGGGCCACGCAAACCGCTCGGCGCATGGTTTCTCGCTGGGGGATGAGCAACGTCATCGGCCCGGTCGCGTTTCGCGACGTGGAAGAACATCCGTTTCTCGGCAAGGAAATTCACGAGCAGCGGGAATACAGCGAGGAGACGGCCCGTGAGATCGACACCGAAGTGCAACGGTTCCTGCATCAGGCCGATCACCAGGCCCAGCAGATTCTGTCGGAGCACCGATCGGAACTCGAAACTCTGACGCGGGAACTGGTCGAGCGCGAGTCGTTGTCGGAAGAAGAAATGATCGAGGTCCTCGGCATGCCGACGCCCCGCTCCGACGCCGTCGTCGACACGCCGCCGACCGCCGCGGCAACGACCTCTATCGCACCATGACAAACTTCAGGGAGTGCTGACGGTGGCCGGAGATGGACGCCATCGGGTGGAAGCCCCGGTGCTCGCACCTAAGACCGGGGCTTCGCCGAAGCGGTTCCAGCCCCGGCCACCCGCCGGCTGAATTTGGAACATTGCGGAAGAAACGATGCGCATTGCTCAACTGACCGCGTATCACGTGCTGATTCCGCTGCGCAAGCCGATTAAGCACGCCTCGCACGCCCGCACCGAGACCGACACGCTGATCGTCCGCTGCGAGCTCGACGACGGCACGATCGGCTGGGGCGAAGGCTTGCCGCGGCCCTACGTCACGGGCGAAGACATCGACGCCGCGTGGGAGATTTTTGCGACGAGCGATTTGCCGCAGCGGCTCGGTTTTTCGTGGTCGTCGCTGCCGGAACTGATCGAACCGCTGCGTGAGTTCCAATTGCCGCGCACGTTGCAGGACGAGCGGCGGTGTTTCGGCCACTCTGTGCGGTGCGCACTGGAACTCGCGCTCCTCGACGCGGCGTGCCGGGCGCAGAATCGGCCTTTATCGTCCGTGGTGGAACTCGTCGACGAAACAAAAGCGATTCGCCAACAGGTTCCGCGGGTCCGCTACAGCGCCGCGTTCACGGCGATGAGTTTCTGGGGCCAAGTTTCCCGCGCCCTGAAGTTGCGGCTGTTCGGTTTTCATCAAAGTAAAGTCAAAGTCGGTGTCGCCGGCGTCGATGACCGGGCCTTGCTGCGCCGCTTGCGTTGGCTCTTGGGGAAATCGTTCGATCTGCGTATCGACGCCAACGAAGCCTGGAGCTGCGAAAACCTGGAAGCGAAGCTCGCGGAGTTGACACCGTTCGGCATCACGGCCGTCGAGCAACCGGTGCCACATGCTCAGGTGGCCGGGCTCGCCGCGCTGCGTCCGCGGCTCGGCGCGCCGATCATGCTCGATGAATCGCTGTGCAGCGAGGTCGATGCGCGGCGGGCGATTGATGGGCAAACGTGCGATCTGTTCAACATTCGCCTGTCAAAATGCGGTGGGTTCCTGCCGTCGTTGCGATTGGCGGCTCTCGCCCGAGACGCCGGGTTGGGTTACCAGTTGGGCTGCCAAGTCGGCGAGACGGGCATCCTCTCCGCCGCGGGCCGGCATTTCGCGACGTCGATCGCCGGCATCCGCTACCTGGAAGGGAGCTATGACCGCTTCCTGGTGAAGGAACGGCTGACCGTCGAAGATTTGACGTTCGGCTACGGCGGCTACGCTCCGGCGATCACCGGTCCCGGCCTCGGCATTACGATCGACGATGCCGCCTTGAATCGCGTTACCCAACGACAACTGTCCGTGAAATTCGTTTAGCGTTATGTGCCATGCTCCGCTGGATCGCTTTCGACGCCGTCGGCACGCTGATCACTCCCGATCCCGATGTCGCCACCGCCTATGCTGCCATTGGCCAGCGACACGGCTCCCGCCTCACCCCCGCGGAACTCCGCTTGCGATTTCGCAGCGCCTTCACGGAGAGTATTACGGCCTGCTTGCCGACGGAGAATGGCGAACTCCTCACCAGCGAAGCCCTCGAACGGGCCCGCTGGGAGTGGATCGTCGCCCGCGTGCTGGACGATGTCACCAATCCGGCGGCCTGTTTCGTCGAACTCTTCGATCACTTCGCCCGCCCGGAAAACTGGCGGGTCTATGACGACGTGGCCGCCACGCTGACGATGCTGCGAGCACGCGGCTTCCGCATTGCACTCGCATCGAATTTCGACCAGCGCCTGCACGCCGTCTGCCAGGGATTTCCAGAGTTGGAGCGCGTGGAGCGAATCATCGTCTCCACGGCGGTCGGGGCGTGCAAACCGTCGTCTCGGTTCTACGCCGGACTGCTCGCCGCGTGCGATTGTTCGGCCGACGAACTGCTCATGGTCGGCGATGAATTCGAAGCCGACGTCGCCGGACCAACTCGAATGGGGATTCACTCCCTCCACGTCGACCGCAACGAGACCAATTTCTCGTTGACCAAACTCCTCGCCAAATCTGTCGACGCCCGCTGATCGCTGGTGGGTTTGCAGGCTCTTAACCCACGTACTCCACGCCCTTTTCCCCCGCGCGGACTTCCCCGATCAGCCAAGCATTGGTCCCCGAGTCATAGAGCAACCGCCGCACGGCGTCGGCGAACTGGGCACGCACGATCACCACGAAGCCGATGCCCATGTTGAACACGCGGTACATTTCTTCCCGCTCAACCTGGCCGACCTGTTCCAGCCAGCCGAATTCCGGCGGGATCGTCCATGTCCGGCGGTCGATCGTGACGTGGCAGTCGTCCGGCAACAGCCGTTCGATGTTGTCCCGCAATCCGCCGCCGGTGATGTGCGCCAGTCCCGAGACCGCTGTCCGCGGCGGGAATTTCGCGAGAAGTTCGGCCGTCAATGAAGCATAAATGCGCGTCGGTTCGAGCAGCACCTCCGCGACGGGTCGGTCGAGTTCCGGAATGCGGTCGTCGATCTTCAACCCGGCGATGCCGAACACGATCCGGCGGATCAGGCTGTAGCCATTCGAATGGAAGCCGCTGGAGCCGACTCCGATCACCATGTCGCCGGGGCGAATCGCCTTCCCGTCGATGATGCGGCTCCTATCGACGACGCCGACGCAGAAGCCGGCCATGTCGAAATCGTTCCCCTGGTACAAGTCGGGCATGATGGCCGTTTCGCCGCCGAGCAGTGCGGACTTCGCTTGCAGGCAGCCGTTGCTCACTCCTTCGACGAGTTGGGCGATCAGTTCCGGGTTGTCTTTGCCGAGGGCCAGATAATCGAGAAAGAACAGCGGCTCCGCGCCGAGACACAGGCAATCGTTGACACACATCGCGACGAGGTCGATGCCCACGGTCCGATACGATTTGGCCAATTGGGCGACTTTTAACTTCGTGCCGACGCCGTCTGTTCCCGAGACGAGCACTGGGTCGTCGTACTGCTGACGGAACGGATGATGGCCGGAGTTCAGCCGGAACAGCCCGGCGAAGGCGTCGGCGACCGGCAGCACCCGCGGCGTGTGCGTCCTCTGCATCAGCGGCGGCAGCCGCCGCATGGCATCGTCGTACAACTCGAGATCGACGCCCGCACTCTTGTAAGTCACCGACATCCGGGTCACTCCTTGTCATCCCTGAAGCGGGAAATCGATCTGCCAAACGGCTATTCTGGATTCGGGGTGGCAAACCACGCCCTTTCCCAAGCGTCAGGGGGTGCCGCCTGAAACGGATGATAGCCGTCTCTAACAACAATTTCACGGCGCGAAAGTGAAACCGATGGAAGCTGAGACGCCCCAGCGTGACCCGTGGTATGCCCCCGGATTGAATTTCACCTGCACGCAGTGCGGCAACTGCTGCACCGGACCGTCGGGCGCCATCTGGGTGGACGAGGCGGAACTGCAAGCTATCGCGGAACTAACGGGGACGAGCCTTGGTGAAGTGCGCTACACGAAAGTGCGGCTGATCGGCGACCGGATGTCGCTGCGGGAGTTCCCGAACGGGGATTGCGTCTACCTCGATCCGCAGACCCGCCGGTGCTCGATCTACTCCGCGCGCCCGAAGCAGTGCCGGACGTGGCCCTTCTGGAACAGCAATCTGGAATCTCCGACAGCCTGGCAGTCGGTCCAACAAACCTGTCCGGGAGCCGGGCACGGCCAATTCGTCCCGCTGGAACAAATCGAGCGTCTGGCCGTGGCGATCGACTTGTGACGCATCATCCTCAATAAAAATGACTTATGGCGATTCCCGAGTTTCCAGGGCTGATAATCGCCGCTTGTTAAAATGAGTAGACTGGTCTGGGACTTCGGGTTTTATCGGATTTTTCTCAAGCGACGACTTTGCCGGTCCGATAATGGTGATTGAGTGGCTTCGTCGTGACTCGGTGAAGTGTTGCTCCCAGCGAACTAACGAAGACTTGGATCAACTCCGTTTTCCGTAACTTCTGTAACCGGGGGGACGGATGAGGGGGTGGCTTCCAAGTTTCCCAGAAGGCGTTCTTGACAGTAAGTCTCTTTTAGAATTACACTTGAGTCTTCCGCGGCGACAGAAATTCTGTTGCACATCGCGGTCGAGACCTCCACTCGGGAGACCAAGTTGTGACGAAAAAAGAGATCGTAAAAGAGATATCAGACGACATCGGGCTCACGCAGCTCCGTACCAAAGAGATCGTACAGAAGACATTCGACGCCATCGTCAAGACGTTGGTCGAGGATGGACGGATCGAACTGAGAAATTTTGGAGTCTTTGAAGTCAAGAAGCGGGCGGCTCGCAAGGCCCGCAATCCGAGGACCGGCGATAAGGTCTTTGTCCCGGAAAAGTTTGTGGTGACGTTCAAACCCGGCAAGGAGATGGAAGAGAAGGTTCGACAGTTGGAGGAGGAAGCCGCCCGCAAAGCCTTGCAGGCGGAAAGCAACGGAGAACCCGCTCCCGCCCCGGCCTCGGAGGCCGCGCCGAGCTGATTCGCCGGAGCGATGACGGCTTCCGTGATCCTCCAACACGTGGTTTCGATAGTTTGGATGCCAGGCCACAAGATTTGGATGACATATCCCGCACACCAGGCTGGTCCTTGGGCTCACGGAGGAGATTATGCGGAAGCACGCGTTGATCGGATTGTTGCTCGTTGCCGCTGCGATGACGCAGGTCGGATGCTTTCCCTTAACCATCACGCCGATCTTTTCGTCGTCGCCGGACATTCGCGCCCGGCAACTCGTCTATGTGTCGGAAGGTTACCGGCAGATCACCGAAATCTGGGAACGCATCTGGTTCCTCGATATGCCGGATACCATGACGCCTTACCGCACGCATGGCGGCGTCATCTGACGCGTTGATCCCGGCCGTTGTCCCTCTCGCACCGCCCCGGTACGATCAACGCGGAGCCTCCCTGCGTTGTCGATCGATCGGGACCGTTGTGCCGGACCTTGCCGTTTCTCTGAACCGCTTGCGACTCGCGAACCCGATTCTCGTGGCCTCCGGCACGTTCGGGTACGCTCGAGAAATGCAGGCGTATGCCGATTTCCGACGCCTCGGCGGCATCATCCCCAAAACGGTGACGCCCCAGTCCCGCATCGGCAATGCGCCGCCGCGGACGTGCGAGACGGCGTCCGGCCTGCTGAATTCCATCGGCCTCGACAACGACGGCCTCGAAGCCTTTGTGAGCAAACATCTTCCGAACTTGCTCTCGCTCGGCACACCGGTCATCGTCAACATCGCCGGCAAGTCCACGGCGGAATTCGTGGCGATGGCCGCGCGGCTGGCCAGCATCCCGCAGATCGCTGCGCTCGAACTGAATATCTCCTGCCCGAACGTCAGCGGCGGCATCGACTTCGGCACCGATCCTTCGAAGACCGCTGAAGTGGTGCGCGAAGTCCGCGCGGCGTGCCCTTTCCCGATTCTCGCCAAGCTGACGCCGAACGTTTCCCCCGCGGACATCGTGCGTATCGCACAAGCCGCCGCGGACGCCGGGGCGGATGCCCTCTCGCTCGTCAACACGTTTCAGGGGCTCGCCGTCGACTGGCGAAAGCGCAAACCGATTCTCGGCAACGGCCTCGGCGGTCTCAGCGGCCCGGCGATCAAGCCGCTCGCGTTGCGCATCGTCTGGCAGGTCGCCCAGGCGGTGAACGTCCCGATCATCGGCATCGGCGGCATCCAGTCGCTCGACGACGTGATGGAGTACCTCGTCTGCGGCGCGACCGCCGTGCAGATCGGCACGGCGAACTTCTACAATCCGGCGTTGTCTGTGCAGTTGGTTGGGCAACTCAGCGAAACTTTGGCGGAGCTTGGCTGCCAGTCGGTGTCCGACATTGTCGGTTCCTGCCTTCCTCGGCGAGCTACTTGATTTCGAAGATTTGAGACCAGAAACATGCGCGTCCTTTCCGGCATTCAGCCCACCGGTCGGTTTCACTGGGGGAATTACTTTGGCGCGATCAAGCAGTACGTGGCGCTGCAGGACAACGAGCAGTCGTTTTACTTCATCGCCGATCTGCACGCCCTGACCACGGGTCGCGATCCCAAAGTCCTGGCGGGCTTCACGCGCGACGCCGCGCTGGATCTGCTGGCCCTCGGCCTCGATCCGGAGAAGGCGACGCTGTTCCAGCAGTCCGACGTGCCGGAAGTCAACGAGCTGACGTGGCTGCTGATGACCGTCACGCCGATGGGATTGTTGGAGAAATGCCACGCCTACAAGGATAAGCAGGCGAAGGGTCTGCCTGCGGACGCCGGGTTGTTCACGTACCCGGTGCTGATGGCCGCCGACATTCTGCTTTACGACAGCGACCTCGTCCCGGTCGGGGCCGACCAGGTGCAGCACATCGAAGTCACCCGTGACATCGCCCAGCGGTTCAACCACACCTACGGCGGCGAGTTCCTGCATCTGCCGGAAGCCCGCGTCCTCGATTCCACGGCGAAAGTCCCCGGCACCGACGGCGAGAAGATGTCTAAAAGCTACGGCAACACGATCGAGATCTTCGAGCCGCCGAAAGCCGTCCGCAAGAAGATCATGTCGATCAAGACCGACTCCACGCCCATCGAAGCGCCGAAGAATCCTGACACATGCTCCCTCTTCACGCTCTACAAGCTCTTCGCCACGTCCGAGCAACAGGCCGCGCTCGCCGGCCGCTACCGCGCCGGCGGCATGGGCTACGGCGAAGCGAAGCAAGCCCTTTACGACGCCGCGATGGAATACTTCGCGGAAGCCCGCGAGCGCCGTGAAATACTGGCCGCCGATCCGCATACGGTGGAAGACATCCTGGCCGCCGGAGCGAAGAAAGCCCGCCGCAAAGGCCAGGAAGTTTTGGCGCGCGTGCGACAGGCGTGCGGATTGTCGGCAGCGGCCGTAGAACGATGACGTCGGTGCCGGGTCGGCGCAGAAAGTCTTCCATGTCGTTAGTACTCGATTGCCCGTGTTGCGGAGCGGAAATCCGTCATGGCGAAAATGCCTGGGCCGTGTGGCATCAGAACGCCCCGTTTCGCTGTCCGCATTGCGCCACCATGGTGAAACGAACCTGGCCATGGTGGTCGCGAGTTATCGGCGCGATGCTGGGCGCGGCCTTTCCCCTGTCGATGGGGCTGTGGTCGCACTTCGACGGCGCAGTGTACGACGGCAATCCCTCGGCTATCCAGGCTCGCCAAAGAGTTGTGTTCATGGTGATTGCCTTGGCCTTTGGCGTCTTTTTCTGGGCCATCCGCAGCCTGCGCCTGCGAACGCAAAGGCTCGCGATTCATAGCGATGAGTAAGCCTCTCCCCGCGGGCGGAAACCGATCTTATGTCCTCCACGACGCCGAAAACCACCGATGCTTTCCGGGTGTGGCTGATCGGCTCATCGGTGCTGGTCATCGCCGCGGCGCTGTTCTCGGCCAGCCGCGCCAAGCCGCCGGGGATTTTCCTGCTCGGCTTTGGCGCGGCGATCGGCGTCATGCTGCGGATCTGTGCGGAAACGCTGCCTGTAATTCGTAATTCCCGCGTCATCGGGTTGACGATGCTGCTCGCCGGATGCGGAGCGCTGCTCAGCTTCGTGCCGTCGTATCGCCGAGCCGCGGCGGAGTGGAACACGCAGCGGGTGATGGCGCCCGCCGATCCGATGGGGGCGGCGATCTTGAAGCAAATGGAACAGCATCACCCCGAGGCCCTCGCCGTGCCGCCGTATAACATCGCCAAATACTTGTCGCAGCGCTATTTCCACTGGCCGCCCCCTTGGCCCGCCGTCGTCTTCGGGGCAGAATGGATCGGTTGCGTGCTGCTCGCCGGAGCGTGCGTCGGCTTCGGGCAAGCAGCACGGAAAGCAGGGAGCGATTCTAATTTGGGTGGCACGCCCTGAGGCTCTGCGAAGGGCGTGGTCTTCGATTCATCGCCACGCACAGTGTAGAACGACATTCGTAGGTGCAACGCCATGATCGTCGGACTCGGCACCGACATCGTTGAGACCCTCCGCATCGGCCGCGTGATTGAACGCCACGGCGAGCAATTCCTGCATCGCGTCTTCACCGACGACGAGATCGCCTACTGCTCGAAGCGGCGGGAATATCTGCAGCACTACGCCGGCCGCTGGGCCGCGAAGGAAGCCGTGATGAAAGTGCTCGGCACCGGCTTCGCGCCGGGCGTCGGCTGGAAAGACATCGAAATCCGCACGAAAACGAGCGGCCAGCCTTTCATCCAACTCCACGGCAGCGTCCGCGAACTCGCCGACCAACTGGGCATCGGCGAAGTCCTGATCTCCGTCTCCCACTGCCGCGAATACGCTACGGCGACGGCGATTGGCCTCGGTAAGCCGAACGTAGCGTAGGCGGCTCGCCTGCGAGGATTTATCCGAGTTTACGATCGCCAGGACGACGAACATGCGAACTCGCTTCTACTGTAACCACGATGGTTGGACCGCCGACGGGCACAAAATTTCCTCGCCAGAGAATCTGGACGCCATCCGTAAATGCTTGGAGAATCAAGGCCCCGTCATCGTGGAGCATTGGTTCTATCGAGGCTCCTGTGCGCCAGAGCGTTTTGTGTTCGATGATTTCGACGCGTTTCTCGAATATCTTGATACGAAGGCTTTTGCGGGAGATGCCCTACACGTTTGGAACTTTGCTGAGACGTGCCGCGACGACAACGAGTTGGCCTATGGAAAATGTCCGGATGACGGCGGCATGGTTCCTCAGCATGGAGCCTATTGACGCGAGCGTCGATCGTAGCGTAGGCGGCTCGCCTGCGCGGATTTGCAAACCAGAAGCACACAGGCGAGCCGCCTATGCTACGGGCTGGCCTGCCACGGCAACGGCTGCCCGACACCGCGCTCCACCGCGTTTCGATACACCACCGCCGCGACCGCCAAGTCCTCCAGCGCCAGACCGACCGATTTGAACAGCGTGATCTCTTGCGGCGTGCGGCGGCCCGGTTCGCGGCCGGAAACGACAGCGGCGAGTTCCGTCGCTTGCGTCCAGTCAAAGCTGCCATCTTGCAACGCCGGGACGAAGTCGCCGGCTTCGAGTTGGCAGGCGGGGATGCTGTCGCAGACGATGCGGTCGGCTCGGCGGATCGTCGTCGGGTCGACTTCGGCCTTCGACAGGAAATTGCTGCCGATCACGCACAGATGCGTTCCCTCGGCGAGCACGTTGCCGTCGAACAGCGGCGTCTTGCTCGACGTCGCCGTGATCACGATGTCCTTCTCCGCCGCGGTTTCTGCTGGCGTCGCTGCCGGTTCGACCGGCACGCCGCAGACTTGGGTCATTTCCGCGGCGAAACGTGTGCGGCGCTCGGCGTCGCGGCTGTAGACCTGGACACGCTGAATCGGGCGGACGGCACAAATCGCCTCCAGTTGGGTTCTCGCCTGCCAGCCCGTGCCGAAACAGCCAACGACGGCGGCGTCTGCTCGCGCGATGAGTCCCGCGGCGACGCCGCTTGCCGCCCCGGTGCGAATCTGTCCCAACCGGTCGGCGGAGATGATCGCCAGCAGTTCGCCCGATCCGGAGAACAGATGGAATTGAAACTTTGCCCCTTGCCGCGTCGTCGTGTAGACCTTGCAGCCCGCCAGGCCGAGGTCGCCGTCGGCGGCCGACATCGTATGCAGCATCACACCGCCGGCACTGACGCGCCGCCGTGGCTGGTTGTCGGCCTGATTCCGGCCCCAACTTCGAAACGCCGCCGCGACGGCGTCAATCGCCGTGGGCATGTCGAGCAGTTGAGAGACGTTGTCTTCGGAGAGATAGAGCATTCAAACAACACTCATGCGACCAGGATCTAAGTAGTTGAAGCGAGTCTCCTCAAACCTCTTCTCGAGCATTTCCAATCCATGCTCTCTCTTGAAATCACGCTCGGATTCTGTAATTGGCACCAGCCAGAGGCATCTCACGATCTTACTCGATGGAGGAATGCCGCACTCCTCAATGGCTGGACCATCAAGGTACGGAAGCGAGATCAGGCCGCAGTCACACTTCGATGCAAGCAGCCACGGTCGTCCGAAACAAACGGTATCGCCTGATTGCAGTGCTTCCCCAGTCCTGTGAAAGTGCGAAACAACCGTCAACAGTTCAACCAAAGGCTGACTCTGAATCGGTGAAAACATGTGCAACTCAATGCATTCAATGTCATCCGGCTGAGACATGCAACACGTGGCGTAAGTCCACATTTGTCGCCATGAACTCGCGGGGAATTCAAGAACGCAGAATTCTTCGGGGAGATCAGAAACCGGACCATCCGTCCAAATTCTGACCGCAGGGTCGTTCTTCCAATTGGCTGAGTAATGGCGTTTGATGGATTCGCCATAAGTGACCATTTGACACAGCCCACCCTGCAAATCAAATATCGTCCACGATCTTCGCGATCTCCGCGAAGTCGCCTTTGAGCGATTGATACAGCTTCTGGTACATCGGGTACGTCTTGCTGTAGGCCCGTTTCGCTTCGGCGCGGGGGTCGGTCGAGCTGACAACCTTGATCGCCGCGTTGCACGCTTCGGTCACACTCTTGTAGCGGCCGCTGCCGGCGGCGGCGAGCAGCGCGGCGCCGTACGCCGGGCCTTCCTCGGCGTTGATTGTGCAGACGCGACGGCCGTAGACGTCGGCCTGCATCTGCCGCCAGAATTCGCTTCGCGCGCCGCCCCCCGAAAGGCGGATTTCGCGGATCGGCACGTTCAGGCCGTTGATGATCTCCAGACAATCCCGCATCGCGTACGTCGCTCCTTCCATCACGGAGCGGATGAGATGCGACCGGCCGTGCCGCAGGCTAAGGCCAATCCACGCCCCGCGGGCGAACGGGTCGGCGTGCGGCGTCCGCTCACCGGTGAGATACGGCAGAAAAAACAGCCCCTCCGAACCGGCCGGGGCGTCCGACGCCTGTTCGGTGATTAGATTGTACGGATCGGTCTTCAGCCGTTTCGCGTCGGTGATCTCCTGGGCTGCGAGCTGATTGCGATACCACTGCAGACTGCCGCCGGCGGAAAGAACGACGCCCATCACATGCCACTTGTCGCGGACGGCGTGGCAGAACGTGTGGACGCGGCCCTTCGGATCAATCTGCACGTCGTCGCTGTGAGCGAAGACAACGCCGCTGGTACCCATCGTGGCGGAGATCACGCCGCGCCGGACAATGCCGTTCCCGACCGCGCCAGCCGCCTGATCGCCGCCGCCGCCGACGACCGGCACGCCTTTCTTCAGGCCGAGCGCCTTCGCCGCGGAATCCGACAGTTTGCCGCTGACTTCTTCCGATTCGTACACCGCCGGCAGCAGCTTCGCGTCGAGGCTCAGCTTGTCGAGCAGCGGCTTCGACCATTTCCGATTTCGAACGTCGAGCAGCAGCGTCCCCGACGCATCGCTGACTTCCGTGGCGAATTCGCCGGTGAGCCGATAGCGGACGTAATCCTTCGGTAACAGAATTTTCGTGCAGCGGTCGAAGTTCTTCGGCTCGTTCTTGCGGAGCCAGAGAATCTTCGGCGCGGTGAAGCCGGTCAGCGCCGGGTTGGCGACGAGTCCGATCAGCTTGTCGCGGCCGCCGACTTTCTTTTCGATCTCGGCGCATTCAGCGGCGGTCCGTTGATCGTTCCACAGAATGGCCGGGCGGATCACGCTGCCTGCTTTGTCGAGGAACACGCTGCCGTGCATCTGGCCGCTGAGCCCGATGCCGGCGACGTCGTCGGGCTTCACTTTGGCGGCTTTGAGGGCCTGTTTCACGCTGGCGACCGCGCCGTCCCACCAGTCCTCCGGCTCCTGTTCCGACCAGCCGGGCTTGGGATTCGAGAGGGGATACTCCGCCGTGGCGGAGGCGAGAATCTTTCCGTCTTCACGCATCACCAGCGACTTCGTGCCGCTGGTGCCGATGTCGATCCCCAAATACACAGACATGAAGAGCCAATCTTGCGAGAAAGTTTTGGGGGAGACGCACCGCCTGGATGGGTAAGTGCACGCGAGTCTGTAGTTTACCAGCGCACGCACAGCCCGGCGAGCGTGGGCGCGGGCGTAAAGACATCTCTCGCCAAGTCGCGACGGCGCAAAGGTTCGCAAAGAAATCCAGGAAGACTCCACGAAGCCGGAACATCTTCACCAGCCGTACCGCGAGGAGAGATCGGATGTTTTTCGCCACGGCGATCTTGGCTTTCTCTGCGAACCTTTGCGCCATAGCGACTATCCAAGAGACCGTTTTCCCGTCTTGATTGACGTTCCGCGCCGGATGCGAAATCATTGCGGGACACAAAACAGTTCGCCGGTCGTCGCACGGCAGCAAGAAAAATCGCTGAGGGATCAGTCGGACGTGGCTCGGAATTCGGCGCACAGGTTGTGGGAGTTCACGCAGGGACATCGGCTTCGCTACGCCGCCGCGATGCTGGCGATGGCCGCCGGCACGTTTTTCCTGCTGCTGGTCCCGTCCCTCTTTCAGCGGGCCTTGGATGCGCTCAGCCGCGGCGAGGCGACGTTTCGCGGGACGCTGCTGCCCATCGCCGCGGCGATCATCGGACTGAACGTCTTCAACGGCGTGTGCACCTACTTGCGGGGAAAATGGGCGGCGGAAGCGAGCGAAGGGATCGTCCGCGATCTGCGGCACCGGTTGTACGCCCACATGGAGCGCCTGCCGAGCCGCTACTTCGACACGCATCAGACTGGCGACATCGTGCAGCGCTGCTCGTCCGACGTGGAGACCGTGCGGGTCTTCCTGGCGTCGCAGGTCGTCGAAATCGCCAGGGTCGCGTTGCTGCTCGCCGTCGGCGTGCCGTTCATGCTTTCGCAGAACATGCGGATGAGCCTGATCGCGCTGACGTCGTTTCCGTTCCTGGTCGGCTTCACGTTCATTCATTACCGGAAGATTCGCCACCTCTTCGAAAAAGTCGATCAGGCGGAAGGCCGGCTCACCACCGTGCTGCAAGAGAACCTCACCGGCATCCGCGTCGCGCGGGCCTTCGCGCGGCAGGACTTCGAGATCGACAAGTTCCGGAAGGTGAACGACGAATTCCGCGAACTGGAGATGGATCTGTTTCACGGGCTCGCGCTATTCTGGTCGCTGTCAGACGTCGTCGTCCTGCTGCAACTGGGAACGGTGCTGATCGCGGGCGGATACTTCGTGCTGCACGGCACGTTGTCGATCGGCAGTTGGGTCTTCTTCTGGTGGATGGTGCAGACGATCATCTGGCCCGTGCGGCAGATAGGCCGCGTCGTCGCCGACGCCAGCCGCGCGGCGGTCGCGCTGGGACGGGTGAACGAGATTCTGGATGAGCCCGAAGAGAGCCAGGAACCCGTTCCCGAGCAGCCGGTCGCGGGCGCGATCGAAATTTCCGGCCTCACATTCGGATATAACCCGAATGATCCGGTGCTGAAGGACTTGTCGCTGACGATCGCCGCCGGTGAGACAATCGCCATTCTCGGTCCGCCCGGCGCGGGGAAATCGACGCTCATTCATTTGCTGGTTCGATTGTACGACTACGAGAACGGTTCGATCCGCATCGGCGGCCGCGAACTCAAGACGCTCAATCGACAAGCCGTGCGCGGCGCTTTTGGCGTCGTCTTGCAGGATCCGTTTCTCTTCTCAAAAAGCGTGCGCGAGAACGTCGTGCTCGGGCGGAACGACGCCGCGCATCACGAGGTCGAAGAGTGCGCGCGGGCCGCGGCGATTCACGGCAACATCGTCGAATTCACCGAAGGCTACGACACGCTCGTCGGCGAGCGCGGCGTCACCCTCTCCGGCGGACAGCGGCAACGGCTGGCTATCGCCCGTGCCATTCTGAAAAATCCGACGTTCCTCGTGCTGGACGACAGCCTGAGCGCCGTCGATACGAAAACGGAATCGCATATCCTCGAATCGCTTGCCGCCCGCCGCGGCAAGCAGACCACCATTCTCATCGCGCACCGGCTGTCGTCCACACGGCTCGCCGACCGGATTTACGTCCTCGACAAAGGCCGGCTCATTCAGCACGGCACGCACGACGAGCTCGTGTCGCGCGACGGGCCGTATCGCCGGCTGTGGAACATTCAAAGCATGCTGGAAGACGAAATCGAAGAATACGCCGCGGGAGAACCCCGATGAGCGGCGGCTGGGTCGACGACGACGACTTGCAGGAGCAGAAGCTTGATTTGGGTCTGTGGAAGACGCTGCTGCGCTACACGCTGCACTACCGCGGCACGTCGATCGCGTTCGTTGTGGTCGCATTCGCGCTCGCCGGCAGCGATCTCTGCTTTCCGCTGCTGACCGGGTCGCTCATCACGCAAATTGAAACCAACCCGGAACGAGTGAACCTCGGTTTCTATGCCGCCGCGTTCGCGGGCTTGTCGATTTCGTTGAGCACGAGCGTGTGGGCCTTCGTGACGTGCGCCGGCAAGATTCGTACCCGCGTGAGCCACGACATTCGCCGCGACGCGTTCGAGCAGTTGCAACGGCTCTCATTCAGTTACTTCGACACGCGGCCTTCCGGCTGGCTGATGGCCCGGCTGACGTCGGACTGCCAGCGGCTCGCCGTGATCCTCGCCTGGGGCGTGATGGATTTCATCTGGGGCATCACTCTGATGACGTCCGTCGCCGTCGTGATGTGCATCTACAGTTGGAAGATCACGCTAGCCGTGTTCGCAGTGCTGCCGATTCTGTTCGCCGTCAGCCTCTACTTCAAACGGCGGATTCTCCGCACGTCGCGGCTCGTGCGGCGGACGAACTCGCGGATCACTGGGGCCTACAACGAAGGCCTGATGGGCGTGAAGACGTCGAAGGTCTTCGTTCGCGAGGAACGGAACCTGCGTGACTTCGATCGACTCACGCTGGAGATGAACGAGCTGTCGATCCGCAACGCCATTTTGTCGGCGGTCTATCTGCCGATCGTCCTCACACTGGGCAGCATCGCCATCACGGCGGCCCTGGTCGTCGGCGGGCGGCAGGTCATCGCGGGCACGATCGCCATCGGCGAGATGGTGATGTTCATGTACTACGCCCAACTTTTCTTCCAGCCGGCGCAGGACATTTCCGCGTGGTTTGCCGAGTTGCAGATGGCCCAGGCCGCCGCGGAACGAGTGCTCGGTTTGATTCAATCCGTGCCGGACGTGCAAGATTCCCCTGAAGTCGCCGCGCGCGTCCGGCAACTCGGGCACGACGGACATCCGGACGAAATCCGTACGATCGAATTCCGGCACGTCGGCTTCCGCTACCGCAGCGGCCCGCCGGTGATTCGCGACTTCTCGCTCGCCGTGAACGCCGGCGAAACGATCGCCCTCGTCGGCGACACCGGCGGCGGCAAGACCACGATCGTCAACCTCCTCTGCCGCTTCTACGAGCCGACCGAAGGCCAGATTCTGATCGATGGCATCGATTACACCGACCGCAGCTTGAGCTGGCTGCAATCGAACCTCGGCATCGTCCTGCAGCAGCCGCACCTCTTCAGCGGGACCATCGCCGACAACATTCGCTACGGACGACTGGAAGCAACGCCGGCCGAAATCGAGGAAGCCGCCCGGTCCGCCGGGGCGCACGAATTCATCATCGCCCTGGAGAAAGGCTACGCCACGCAGGTCGGCGAGGGAGGCAACCAACTCAGCCTCGGCGAGAAGCAGCTCGTCTCCTTCGCCCGCGCCATTCTGAAGCGGCCGCGGCTGTTGATCATGGACGAAGCGACCTCGTCGATCGACACCGAGACCGAACGCCTGATCCAACAGGGACTGGAGCGCATCCTCAAAGACCGCACCAGCTTCGTCATCGCCCACCGCCTCTCCACGATCAAAGCGGCCGACCGCATCGTCGTCATCAGCAAAGGCCAGTTGCTGGAACAGGGCACGCACGCCGAACTCTTGCAGCGCCGGCAGTTCTACTACGAGTTCTACACCGAACAGGCCGTCCGCGATCTGGCGACGTCGACGAGACTCGGCAGTGACGAGTAGCACTGCCTCTCTCCGGTCCCTCGCCGCTGTGTGGGGGGAGAGGGTTTGATTGAGGGGGCGAACGTCGCGCGACTCCCGCTGCTCTCGTTCGGCGCGGGTCTCCAGCCCCCCCCCGTCCTCCGCCAGCACGTCTCCGCGGCGCTGGCAGACGCACGCCCCCGTCGGGCGCCACCAAGCGACCCC
>CAZDGB010000152.1:0-17085 GCA_964504645.1 uncultured Planctomycetaceae bacterium
GAAGCGGCTCGAATCTGCTGGTGCGCGACGACGGCATCAGCGGCGCGGTGATCCGTCTGGAATCGCCCCGGTTCGCGGACATCAACGTCTCAGACCGCATCATCCGCGCCGGCGCGGGGGCCTTGCTGTCCCACGTGATCACCGAAGCCGTCCGCGCGGGACTCGCCGGGCTGGAAAATCTCGCGGGCATCCCCGGCACGATCGGCGGGGCCGTGCTCGGCAACGCAGGCGGACGCTATGGCGATCTCGGCCAGTTCGTCCGCTCGGTGAACGTCGTCACGTATCAAGGCGACCGCCAGTTGCGCCGCTCCGATGAGCTGTCGTTCGCCTATCGCCAGAGCAACGTCGACGACGCCGTCGTGCTGGACGTCGAACTCGAATTGCGGCCCGACGATCCGGAAGAAATCGCCAAGCGGCTGCGGAAGATCTGGGTGCTGAAGAAATCGTCGCAGCCGCTGACGTCGCAATCGGCGGGGTGCATCTTCAAGAACCCGCGCGGCCTGAGCGCCGGCGCGCTGATCGAACAGGCCGGCCTGAAAGGGACCCGCATCGGCGGCACGGAGATCAGCGATCGCCACGCGAATTTCATCGTCTCGCAAGAAGGCGCGACGTCGGCGGAAGTCCTCACGCTGATCGACCTCATCCGTTCCAAGGTCGCCGAGCAATTCGGAGTTCATCTGGAGTTGGAAATCAAAATCTGGTAGATCGTGACCGCAGATTTAGAAACCCGGTTCTGCTTTGATAACCGGGTTTCGCTTTCGAAGATTGACGACGAATCAAAGCGAATCCCGGTTAGAAGACGAACCGGGATTCTGAAAGAAGCCTGTCTTCCCCTGACGCAAGGACGCGTCTCATGTCGACGAAGTATCACAACTCCTCCCGTGGTCCGTGGCGCGTGGCTCTGTTGGCGGGGGGCGACTCCGCGGAGCGGGCGATCAGTTTGAAGAGCGGCGCCGCGGTGCATGCGGCCCTCCTCAGCCGCGGACACCGGGTGATGCACCTCGATCCGCAATTCTTCGATCTCGGCGAGATCGACTGGCGGCAGTTCGACGTCGCCTTCATCGCGCTGCACGGCCAGTTCGGCGAAGACGGACAGGTCCAGCAGATCCTCGAACAGGCGGGCGTCCCCTACACCGGCAGCCAGGCAATGGCGTCGCGGCTCGCCTTCAGCAAATCCGCGGCGAAGGAACGCTTCCAGCAATACGGCGTGCCGACGCCCAATTACACGCTCATCCATTTCAGCGACGACCTGGCCCGCGTGCAGCGCGTCGCCGGCCAGATGGGACTGCCGCTCGTCATCAAGCCCGATACCCAAGGCTCGAGCCTCGGCGTGACGATCGTCCGGCAACTGCCGCAACTCGAACAGGCGACGCAGACCTGCTTCCAGTTCGACAGCTTCGGCCTGATGGAAACGGCGATCGAAGGCAGCGAATGGACGGTCGCCGTCCTCGACGACCAGGTGCTGCCGCCGATTCAGATCGAATCGCCGCACGGCTGGTTCGACTACCAGGCGAAATACCATTCCGAAGAGACGCGCTACCGCTTCGACTATTCGGTCTCCGCCGCGACGGTGCGGCAGATCGAAGCCGTCGGCTTGGCCGCTTGCCAGTCACTCGGCACGCGCGGCCTGGCCCGCGTCGACCTGATGCTCGACGCCGAAGGGCAGCCGTGGGTGCTGGAAGTGAACACGGTTCCCGGCCTGACCGATCATAGTCTCGCGCCGAAAGCCGCCGCGCAGATCGGCCTCGACTATGCCGATTTGTGCGAACGGATGATTCAGGCAAGCCTTGCCGGCGCCGTGCCGCGCCCCCACGTTCTGCACACCGCGCCCGTTCGGCAACAAGTCGGCTGATTTTGCCGCAGCCGCGCCGTTCGTTCGCACTCTCTCCGTGCGCCGCTCCGATACTCTCTGCGAAGAGGCTGCGCGCCGAATGGCGCAGCCCCTTGTCCCCTCGCCCCCGCCGCGGGGGAGAGAGGGCGAGCGGTTCACAACGCATTTTTCTGAGGAACGGGTAGCCGGGGCTGGACGACCACCGGGAGGAAGCCCCGGTGTTTTCGTCGCCGTGGTGTCTACGAAGACCGGGGCTTCGCCGCAGCGGCTCCAGCCCCGGCCACCCAATTCCAAGGAACGCGACAGAAACGCTCGCCCCCTCTCCCCCGCCGCTCTTCCGACCGAAGGTCTCCTCTTCGAGGGAGCGAAAGGCAGCGGTCGGGAGACCGCAAGCAAGAGACGGCGGGGTCAGGAGACCCGCGCCGAACAAGAACAAGCCTTTTGAAACCGACCCTTGCCCAAACCTCAACCCGCACCGACGCCGTGGCTCTACCGGGTGTTTCAGCCCGGCACGCTGATGTTGTTGGCGTGCGGCGCCGGGTCCGCGGTTCTGACGCCGTGGTTTCTGCGGCAGCTTCCCGATCTGAAATCGCGGCCCGAGTATCACGTTCGGTTTGACGCGATCCAACTCGCGCCGAGACCGAGCGGCCCCGTGCCGGCCGATCTGTTGGGTCAGATCCAACGGAAGCGCGATTTCCCGGAACGCGTTTCGATTCTCGACGAATCGCTCCCCAAGCGGATCGCGGCGGCGGTCCGCGAGCATCCGTGGATCGAAACCGTGCGCGAAGTCCGCATGACGTTCCCGCCGAAGATCGTCGTCGACGTGAAATTCCGCCGGCCGGTCGCGCTCGTCTCCGCGAAGAACGGCTACTATCCCATCGATCCCGAAGGCGTGTTGTTGCCGCCGGCCGATTTCACCGCGCAGGACACGCAGCGGTTTCCGGTCGTGAAGAACATCCGCTCGGTCCCCGCCGGTCCGGCCGGCGAAGCGTGGGGCGACCCGGTCGTCTTCGCCGCCGCGCGCCTCGCCGACACGCTGCTCGCCGACTGGTCCGAGCTGCAGCTCGAAGCGATCGTCGCTCCGAAGCCGAAGAAAGCCGACGTCGATCCTGCCGACTTGATCTTCGAACTCGCCGCGCAAGGCGGCTCGAAAATCATCTGGGGCCGCGCCCCCGGCAGCGGCCATCCGGGGGAACTCTCCGCCGCGCAGAAGATCGGCCGCATGCACAAATACCTGCGCGAATTCGGCGGCTACCACCAGCCGCGCGGCCCCTACGAAATCGACATCCGCCACTGGCAGGAAATCTCGCGCCACCCACTGAACCCGCGGCAGATTGACGCGGCGCTGCAGGAACGGCTGCCGACGCGGTGATGTCGCGTTGGAGTCCCGCTTTCAGGCGGCGTTGGGTGCCACCCGGGTCCGGCGTCGCCCTCGGTTGCGACGCGGACGTGAATTCCCGCACGTCTGGCGGCATTTGTCGAAAACACATGGGCGGTGAATCCTGCGGTGTGGCAAGGCGAATGATCGGCGCCGTGCGAGAAGATGATCATTCTCATGGGTTGCTCTGTCCATGCTACGCCGCTACTTTTGTTGCTACGCCGCATCGTGCGGTAAAGGTCTACCGCCAATCGGCGGTCTAATAACATGTTAGACCACATTCGCGTTATGTCACTATTTGGCACACCCACTTGGAAGCGATTAGTCAAGAAGGCCGCGTCTGACGCAGAGTTTGCGAGTCCAGCTTCAGAGAGTCAGCTCATTGCCGTTGAGCAAGCGCTGAGTATTCAGTTGCCGCAGGCTCTCCGTGAGCTCTTGTTGGAGTCTGATGGCGTCAGGGCGCATTATGGTGCAGGAGTAGTTTGGTCATCATCAGAGATTCAGAAGCAGAATCAGACGTTTCGCACAAATAATGGGTTCAAAGGATTGTATATGCCATTTGACCATTTTCTGTTTTTCGGCGCGGATGGTGGTGGTGACCAGTTTGCATTTGCGATTCATGCAGACGGACAGATACACAAGAATGACATTTTTCGTTGGAAGCATGAGTCGGATGAGCGGGTTTGGGCGGCAAATAGTTTACAGGTGTTTTTTGAGAGGAAGGTTTTCAGATGAAAGAATCCACCATGTGGCCTAACTTGGGTCGTTAGCGGCAAGAATGCGACTTCGATGGTTTTGACCCATTGCACAACATGACACTCGTCGATCTCGCACTGCAACTGGACGGTTTCGACGGCGGGGTGGCCCAGACGCCGCTCTGGGCGTCTGGGTTTACAAGAGGCGATCGATGGAATCCCGCTGCCGTGCAACTCCTCTTGTGAACCCAGACGTTCAAAGCAACGTCTGGGCCACCCTCCAGCATCATTTCTTCCCACCGCACTCCCAGTACTCGGCATCGTTCGATCCCGGTCGTTATGATGCCCAAACCGCGTAACCATCGCGGGGAAATTGCAGCTGGTTCTCGCCGAGGAGGCTTCCAGGTGAATCGCGTCGGTGTGAAAGTCTGCGCGGCATTTCTGCTGGCGTGTGTCGGTTGGATTTCCACCTTATCCGCCGAAGTCACGCCGGGAGTGGAAAACGTCACCGTGTACGACCGGCCCGGCTGGAACAGTTACACGTACAACTTTCCCTTCGCCGGCGGCATTCAAAAGCGGGCGGGCGGCGAACTCGTGCTGCGGTTCGATACAGCCGACGAGAACGGCATCAACGACGATTTCTACGTCGAGCATTACCGCGAAGTCGCGCTCTCGTCGCGCGACGGCGGACGCACCTGGCGCGAAATCGAACCCGACTGGCGCTATCACATGCCGCTCGAACTT
Source organism: uncultured Planctomycetaceae bacterium (assembly GCA_964504645.1). Taxonomy (GTDB): domain Bacteria; phylum Planctomycetota; class Planctomycetia; order Planctomycetales; family Planctomycetaceae; genus CAZDGB01. The sequence goes on from CAZDGB010000152.1 coordinate 4,649, forward strand.
TCCGACGGCACGCTCGTCGAAGTCGTGCCATCCAAAAAACTGCTGACGCGGGCTCAACAGCGGGAACGGCTCGAAAAGTTGGGCCTCGGCGAAATCTGGCGCGATGACTGCAACCTGCTCTGGGACTTGTGGCCGGCGAGCATGTCCGACGAGTTGAAACGGCAGGGACTGCGCGTCTGGGACCGCGCGCGGGGTCCGTTGGAGTTCGACGTCTATCTGCCGCCGGGAACGATCGCCACGCACGCCGCCGAGTCGTTCGTCAGCCGCGTCTCCCAGGACCGCGGAGCCGCCTGGGACGAGAAAACGGTCGTCGACGGCTCGGCCTACAGCCATTTCGGCTGTATGTTCGCCGGCAGCGTTGTGTTGCCCGACGACACGATCCTCATTCCGTGTTACGGCGAAGAAAAGGGAAGAAATCCCGTGGTGTCGCAGGTGTTCGCGCTCCGTTCGACCGACAAAGGCCGAACCTTCGAACGGGTGATGATCGGCGGCGAGCAGCTCAATGAAGCGACGTTCGTCCGGCATCCCTCGGGACGAGTGGTCGCCGTCATTCGCGGCCCCAAAGCTATTTCTCGTTCGTTTTCGGCCGATGGCGGCAAAACGTGGAGCGAGCCGGTGGAGACGGAAATGGAAGGCTCGCCGCTGCACGCGATCTGTCTCGCCAGCGGCAACATCCTGTGCGCCTACGCTCACCGCGAGGCGCCGGGGCAAGTCCGGGCGACGATCAGCCGCGACGCCGGCGAAACCTGGGAAATCGAAACCACGGCGATCCTCCGCGACGGCATCCCCGCGCAGTACACGTCGCTCGGCGGGGCCGGCGCGTTTCTGGGCGGTCCGGGTTCGGTGCAACTTGACGACGGCACGATCTTCACGTTCTACAGCCTGCCCGATGTGACGCGCGTTCAACCCGGAAAGGTCGTGAGAGGCCACAGCTATATCGGCGGCAGCCGATACACGGAGGGGGTGTTTGGTCGCGGGAAATAAGTGAAGGGTGGGCCACCCAGCCGGTTTATCATTTTCCGACGGCCTCCATCAGCAGCGCATACAACCGGTCCACCTCCGCCCGTGTTTCGTCATCCAGTTCCCACACGTAAGGTTTGCGGCGGCGGGCGGTCGTGAAGAGGCCCTCGCGGTGCAGCAGGTATTTTTCCACGGCGAGGAAACCGTCCAAGCCGGCCTGCATCTGCAGCGAGACGAGGGCGCACAGCGGGAGATAGATTCGATAGATCGCGGCTTCGTCGTTCCGTTCGAGCGCTTGCCAGAGGGCGATGACGCCGGCGAGGAATTCGACGCCGGGCATGGTGCCGACGATGCCGCGGCGGTAGCTGTCGACAAGGCACATGCCGCCGGAGCCTTCGAAGATGCGCGCCGCACCGCCGGTCGCGTCGCGAAGCTTCGACAGGTTCGGGCCGATCGGCGCGGCTTCCGGTTTGAAGAGGATTTTGTCGGGTCCGAAGCGACGCAACAGTTCGCCGCACGCCGAGAGAGGGATCGGCTTGCCGACGTAGCCCGAGGCGTCCTGCACGATCACCGGGATGCCGATTCCCTCGGCGAGCGCGGTGAAGTATTCGAGCAGCGACGCTTCCGGCAACGCCGTGCTGATCGGCGGGATTGCCATCACGGCGGTCGCTCCGGCCCGCTCGGCTTCCTGGGCGAAGAGGAGCGCTTGCTTGATCGACTCGGCCCCGACCGCGGCGACGAACGCCCCACGGCCGCGGTTGAGTTCGCCGAGTTTGTAAGTCAATTCAACCCGTTCCGGCGCGGTCAGCCGCAGAATTTCGGAAACCATGCCGGTGCCGAAACCGTTCGCGCGGAGTTTATAGACCCAGTCGATTTCGCGGGCGAGGCTCTCGTGGTCGAGGGAGTCGTCGTCGCGAAATGGGGTGTGGACGATGGGAAGGACGCCGGCAAGGGTGGGCATGGGAGCCTGTTTCAAAGTCGGAAGGGCGAAGGCGGAAGGCGGAAGGGAAAAGGCTACTTTTATCATACTTCCGCCTTCCCCCTTCCGCCTTCGCCCTTCCTTTTTTGGCCTTGTGATTTCGATCAACGCAGGCTTATGCTACGTGGACTGGCGCTCGTTGTCATGGGTAGAGGAGCGAGATCATGTTGCGGATCGAAACGTCGGATGGCTTTCGCGATTGTGACGGAGTGAGCCGCCGGAGTTTTCTGCAAGTCGGCACGCTTGGTCTCGCCGGTTGGACGCTCGCCGACACCTTCGCCGCCCGCGCGTTCGCCGGGGAATCGGCCCGCAGCGACGCCTCCGTGATCTGGATTTGGCTGGGCGGCGGCGCGACGCACATTGAAACGTTTGATCCGAAGCCGACGGCTCCCGCGGAATATCGCAGCGTCACCGGCGAAGTCGGCACGGCGATTCCCGGCGTCGCGTTCGGCGGCACGTTTCCGAAACTCGCTCAACAAGCCGACAAACTGACCGTCGTCCGGTCGTTCGCCCACTCCAACAGCGGCCACGCGGGCGGCACCCACTACGTGATGACCGGCTACGACAATCGCAACAGCGACAACGGCGGCGCACCGACCCGCCCGTCGATGGGGGCGATTCTCTCCCGCATGCGCGGCGCGAATCATCCCGGCACCGGCATGCCGACGTACATTCGGCTGAATAACATCGGCGCCGACGGCCCGGCGTTTCTCGGCACGGCGTACGCCCCGTTTGATCCGAGCGGAACGGCCCGGAAGAATCTGACGCTCGGCATCGAGTCAGAGCGGGTCGTCGATCGCCGCGGATTGTTGAAAGGACTCGACCGCTTCCAACGTCAGTCCGACCAACAGGGGCTGATGACGGGACTCGACGCCTTCGAGCAGCAGGCGTTTCAAGTGTTGCTTGGAAATGCGCCGGCGGCGTTCGAGATTCAGAAAGAAGACCCGCGGCTGCTCGACCGTTACGGCGTCAGTCCGAATTCCGACGGCAAAGGGAAAAATCGAAATGTCCGGGGCAACGGCAACGCCATCGGCGAGCAATTGCTGACGGCCCGACGGCTCGTCGAAGCCGGCTGCGGCTTCGTCACCGTGAACTACGGCGGCTGGGACATGCACGGCAACCTGAAGCGCGCCATCGAACAGCGCGGCCCGGCCCTCGATCAAGCGATCGCCGCGCTCGTGGACGATCTCTGGGCCCGCGGCATGAACGAATCGACGATGGTCGTTGTCAGCGGTGAATTCGGCCGCACGCCGCGCGTCAACAAGGGAGCGGGCCGCGATCACTGGGCGCCGCTCAGCACGCTGCTGCTGGCCGGCGGCCGCTTGCCGGCGGGCACGGTCATCGGCGATTCGATGGCCAAGGCCGACGTCCCGAAGACGCAGCCGATCCGCCCGCAGGACCTGATGGCGACGATCTTCGAACATCTCGGCCTCGACCCGAAAGTCCAGTACAACAACCAGGCCGGCCGACCGGTGTACCTGCTGGAAAACGGAAAACCGATCTGGGGTTTCGCGTAAGTCCCACCAAGAGCCGCGCACGAAGTAAGTGGTCCATTGTTCGACGGCCGCTTACTTCGTGCGCGGCTCCTTCGGCTTCCCTGCCGTCCGGGCGGATGATAGAATCGTCTCACTGCCCTCCGTGCCTGTTCTTCCAACGGGCGGACCGGGTCGATACCGTCTGACCGCTGTCGATGATTCGTCGACGCGCGACGGCCTGCCTCGCCGGGATCAGCGCTTCCGCTGCCCGGCGCGTCCAGTTTGGCGACTCGTTCGCCCGGAGACCGTCCCATGCCCGGCCCCAAATCCCGCGACCTGTTCGACGACAGCGTGATGACGTTCGGAGAGCACCTCGAAGAGCTCCGCACGCGGCTGCTCTATTCCATCTACGGCCTGCTCCTCGCCATGATGATCACGCTGCTGTTCGGCGAGCAGATCATCGTCTTCATCCGCGACCCGGTCGACCGGGCGCTGGAACGCTCGCAGCAGCGGCGGACCGATCAGAAACTCGAGCAGTTGAAAGTCACCGAAGACGTCAAAGGCTACAGCCTGCTACAATCGATGTGGAAGAGTCTGCGCGGCCAGTTCATGCCGCCGAGCACGCCGGCGCCGAAACCGGAAACGATCGTCACGCCGCAGACCGAGAACTCCATCACCCTGCAGTTCTCCGCCGAGGAACTGGCGCAAGGCCTGCACGACGCCGCGCCCGATATCTATCCGGTGCCGGGCGAGGATCTGAAAGGCAAAACGCTGAAACTGTCGGCGACGTCGGATGCCCTCGTCGATCTCCGCTCGCGGATCAAGCAGGTCAGCGAGCCGGTCACGCTGAACGTGCAGGAGGCGTTCTTCACGTACATGAAGGTCGGCTTCATTTCCGGCTTCGTGCTGGCCAGCCCGTGGATCTTCTACCAGATGTGGCTGTTCGTCGCCGCCGGACTGTATCCGCACGAGCGGAAATACATTTACACGTTTTTGCCGATGAGCATCTTCCTGTTTCTGCTCGGGGCCGTGTTCTGCTTCTACGGCGTGTTCCCGATCGTGCTCGATTTTCTGTTGGGCTTCAACGAGCGGATGGGCATCACGCCGCAGATCCGCATTTCGGAGTACATCAACTTCGCGGTGCTGCTGCCGCTGGTGTTCGGCATCAGCTTCCAGTTGCCGCTGGTGATGCTGTTCCTGAACAAGGTCTCGATCGTGCAGGTGAAGGATTTCCGCGAGAAGCGGCGGCTGGCGATCCTGATCATCGCCATCGCGTCGATGGTGCTGACGCCGACCGGCGACCCGTTCACGCTGTTCATGATGATGGCCCCGCTGCTCGCGCTGTACGAGGTGGGGATTTACCTCTGCGCGTGGATGCAGGAAAAATCGCCGTTCGAAGCCGCAGCGCCGACGTGATGGTCTCAAAGCCGCGGTTGGCAACCGCGGGCTTTCGATGGAAGACCGACGAAGCCCGGCTTTCCAAAGCTGAAGCCGGGCTTTGACCGATCACTCGTGCTCGGCTTCGACGGGTGGCCGGGGCTGGACGACCAACGGGAGGAAGCCCCGGTCTTCAACGGCATCGATCCGGGGCTTCGCCCAAAGCGGCTCCAGCCCCGGCCACCCGGCACACCTCACTCGTGCTCGGTTTCGGGTTTCGGTTCCGGCAGGTAGAACGACGCGATCAGCCCGATGACGCAGACGCTGCCGCCGATGATCGTCGCCGCCGTCGAGAATTGCAGCGGCCCCTGCAACGGACCGGGGGGGGCCGGGATCACTCCGGCGAGGTTCGCGGCAGCCATGGCCGCAAACGTGCCGATCAGCCGGCCGCCGATGTTTGCCGCGAAACTCTCGCCCGTGCCGCGCAGATGCAGCGGATAAGCGTGCGGCAGGTAGTTGCCCCAGAAGCTGAGTTGCCCCACGGTGAACAGGCCGACGAGGAACATGCCGATCGACATCGTCGTGATCGGCAGCACGCCGAGGTAGATGCTCGACAAGTTGATGTCGAAGAAATGCCGGTTCTCCATCCGCACGAAGAAGTAGAACAACAGCGGCGTAATGATCAGGCCGGGAATCTGAAACATGCGCAGCGTCCAGCCCCAGCGAACCACGTTCGCCAACAGGAGCGCCATCAGAAAACGGCCCACCAGTCCGCCGATCTCCTGCACCTTGGTGTATTCGGCGGCCGTCTTCTGCCCGATCTGCCCGATGGCCGCCAGCTTCAGTTTGAGCTTCCCTTCCTCATCGGTGATCCCCTGTTTCTCGGCGTCCGCCGCGGCCTTCGCGTCGGCTTTGTGCTGCACTTCCGCCAGACCGCTGACGATGTTCGGCATCTGCTGGATCGCGCCGAACGCGGCGCCCAGCGTGCAGGCGAAGCCAACCGCCGTGACGATCGTCGTGCGCCGCAGTTCGGGCGCGAACAGGGCGGCGATGCTGGGCCGCTGGAGCGCCCCGGCTTCCTTCTTCGCCTTCCACGCGGGGGATTCCGGCAGGAACGGGCGGATGAAGATCAAGGGGATCGCCGGGATGAGACCCGACATCAGCGTGTACCGCCACGCCTCGTGCTGATGGCCGTCGCCGATCTGGCCGATGAGACTGGTGAGGAACGAGGGAATCGAGATCGCCGGCAAGAACTTGCCGTACTCCGCCGCGAGTCCGAACGCCACCGCCACCAGCAATCCGCCGATGGACGAATACGCCTGCGTCTGCCCGAGCACGCGCTCGCGCTGCTGCGGGTTGGGAAACAGCTCCGCCAGCCAGGCGACGGCGGCGACGAACTCCACGCACACCCCGACGAAGCAGGTGCAGCGGAAGAAGAGCAGCATGTAAATGTTGGTGGAGAAGCCGGCGAAAAACGCGGAAAACGCGTAGAGCAGAATGCTCCACGTCAGGACGAATCGCCGGCCCAGACGGTCCGTGAGATAGCCGCCGAACAGACCAAAAATTCCGCCCGCCACGGCCGGAATGTAAAACAGGATGCCGACCCACGTCTTGAATGCCGGATCAGCGGGCGACAGCCCTTTCAACTCCAGCAAGGCCGGCCGGGCCACCAGCGGCAGCATCAGCAGTTCGTAAGTGTCGAACGCGAACCCGATGGCGGCGATGATGCAGATCAGCCAGACGGTGGCCGACATCGGCTGCGCGGCGGGGACAGGGGCGGGGCTCGGCTGGGACATGCAAATTCCTCAGGCGTGTGCGGTGCAGAGCGTCACGGCGGGAAAACGAAGTCTAAAGCCGGGCGGCGGGGGTTGCAATCGTTGCGAGAGACGGCTTTGCTGATTGGGTGTGGTCGTTAATTGGTGGAGTCTGTTTGTTCACGCCAGATACGGTTTGTCGGTTTGGAGCCCGCAGGGCGGCAGAACTTAGCCCAGGACGTGAGTCCTGGGACAGTAGGGCTCATGCGGATTTAGCCCGGAGGGCGGCAGAAGTTTCTGTCGCCCTCCGGGCTGATCTTCTGCCCATCATCCCGCCCAGGGCTGACGCCCTGGGCTATGTTCTTTCACCCTACGGGCTAAACCGCGAATGTCCGTACTCCTCCAATTAACGACCACAGCCTTGCTGATTCCCTCCAAGCCTTTGTTCAGGGTCGCGGCGACGGATATCATGAGGCTTCCTCTGAAATTTGGACGGGAGCCGACGGATGCCGGGACGATTCAGATACGGATTTGTGGTGGGAATCATCACGGCGTGGGCGTGCTCGGCCGACGCCGCGTCGCCGCGAATCTCCGCGTGGGAACGATTGCAACTCGCGACGGACAAGCCGCAGCCCGAAGACGACGAGGAGGACGATCCGCGGCCGCCAATCAAGATTCCGCGCGACGCGGCGCTGGAAGGCCGCGTGCTGCTGGGTGAATTGACTTGCGCTTCGTGTCATGCTCTGAATGAGGAATGGAAGCCGTTCGTGCTGACGAAACAGGCGCCCGTGCTGGACGGCGTCGGCAGCCGCGTGAAGACCGACTGGCTGCGGAGCTATCTGCTCGATCCGCACGCGGCGAAATCCGGCGCGACGATGCCGGACGTGCTGCATCATTTGCCGGACGCCGAGAAAGCCGCCGCCGTCGAGGCGCTCGTGCATTTGTTGGCGAACACCGGCCGTACGCAGGACGTGATTCGCGATTCCGCGGCGGCGCAGCGCGGCCAGGCGTTGTTCCACACGGTGGGCTGCGTCGCGTGCCACGATCCGCAGGAAGGGGATGCCCCGGCGATTGCCACGTCGGTCCCGCTGCCGAATCTTTCGCAGAAATACAGTTCGACGAGCCTCGCGGCGTTTCTGAAAGCGACGCACCAGGTCCGTCCGTCGGGGCGGATGCCGGTCTTCAACCTGAACGATCAGCAGTTCCGCGACTTGGCGCATTATCTCGTGAAGGACGTGTCGATCGAACCGAACGTGAACTTCGCGGCGTATCACGGCCAGTGGGGGAACATTCCGAATTTCAACGAGTTGAAACCTGCTGCGGAGGGAGCGTGCGGCGGACTGGACCTCGGCGTCGCCCAGCGGACGAACGATTTCGGCGTGCGGTTCCGCGCTCAGTGGAACGTCGCGCAAGTGGGGAAGTACCGCTTTCATCTCGGCTCGGATGACGGCTCGCGGCTGATCATCGACGGAAAAACCATCGTCGACAACGACGGCGTCCATCCGCATACGGAGAAATCGGGGGAAGCGATCCTCGACGCCGGTTGGCACGATGTGCTGGTCGATTACATCCAGGGGGGCGGCGAATGGACGCTGTCGCTCGACGTTGAAGGGAAAGGCGTTCCGCGGCAGTCGCTGGGCAGCCTGCTGACGCGCGAACGGAAGGAAGCCGCCGCCGCGACGCCGGCGTTTGTCGTGAAACCGGAACTGGTCGAGCAGGGGAAGCAGTATTTCGTGTCGCTGGGGTGCGCAGCGTGCCACGCGTTGCATCTGGATGGGCAGCGGCTGGCGGCGAAGACGACTGCGAAACCGCAAGCGAGTCTCGACGCGAGGAAAGGATGCCTCGCGGAGAAGCCGGAGAAGCACGTTCCGGATTATCATCTGTCCGCGGCGCAGCGCGCGCAACTCGCGGCGGCGTTGACGACGAAACCCGCGGAGACAGCGGCGCAGACGGTGCATCGGAATCTGCTCGCGTTCAACTGCTATGCGTGTCACACGCGGGACGGCTGGGGCGGCGTTGAAGAGAGCCGCAACGCCTTCTTCGCGTCGCTGATTCCCGAAATGGGGGATGAAAGCCGCGTGCCGCCAACGTTGACCGGCGTGGGCGACAAACTGCGCGACACGTGGCTGGCGCACCTGTTGGAACATAGCTCCGACGACCGCAAGAATTACATGCGGGTGAAGATGCCGAAGTTCGGCAAAGCGAACGTCGAGCCGCTAACGGGGCTGTTTGCGAAGGCCGATCAACAGTCGCCGCCGTTGGAGAAAATGGAGTTTCCCGAACCGGAATACCGCATCAAGGCGGCGGGCCGGCAACTCGTCGGCGGCGCGGCACTGTCGTGCATCAAATGCCACGATTTCCGCGAGCATCCCTCGACCGGAGTCCGGGCCCTCAATCTGACCTCGATGACGCTGCGACTCCGCGAGGAATGGTTCTATCCGTACATGTTCAATCCGCAGGTTTTCCGGCCGGGAACGCGCATGCCGGCCCCGTGGCCGAACGGGCAGGCGAGCATCCCCGATGTGCTGCACGGCGATGCCCCGCGGCAAATGCGGGCCGTGTGGAAGTATCTTTCCGACGCTGAGAAGGCGGCGATCCCTTTCGGCCTCGTCCGCGAGCCGATCGAACTCAAGCCGACGACCACGCCGATCATCTACCGCAATTTCATCGAAAGCGCCGGGAATCGCGCGATCTGCGTCGGATATCCCGAACGGTTGAATCTCGCGTTCGACGCCAACGATTTCCGGCTCGCGCTGATCTGGCACGGACAGTTCCTCGACGCGGCCCAGCATTGGTCCGGCCGCGGCGCGGGCACGATCAGCCCGCTGGGGGACGACATCCTCGATCTCGGCCCGCAGCCGTCGTTCGCCCGGCTGGCTTCGGCGAATGAGACGTGGCCCGCGACGCCCGGCCGCGAAGCCGGCTTTCAATTCCTCGGTTACGCCCTCGACAAACAGCAGCGGCCGACGTTCCGCTATAAATTCGGCGGCGTGATGATCGAAGATCACCCCGAGCCGTTGGCCCAACCCGGCGACAAACTTCCGGGCCTCAAACGAACGCTCAGCTTGACGGCGGCCGACGCGGAGCAAAACTTGTGGTACCGGGCCGCCCTCGCCGGGTCGATTGAAGAAATCGGCGACCGGACGTACCGCATCGACGGCGTGTGGACGATTCGTTTGACGTCCGCCGAGAAACCGGCGATCCGCGAGTCGAACGGCAAGCACGATTTGCTCGTGCCTGTGAAGTTCGCGAACGGCAAGGCGGAAATTGTGCAGCAGTACGAATGGTGAACTCAGTAGCGGAAGACCGCGGTTGCCAACCGCGGCTTTTGTTTCCGGCTCTCAACCCTCAACCCTGAACTCTCCACCACAGATGCGTGTCGTCCTGGCGATGAGCGGCGGCGTCGATAGCTCCGCGGCCGCGGTCCTGCTCAAGCGGCAGGGCTGCGACGTGATCGGCCTCTTCATGCGCAGCGGGGCGACGGAGGAAGTTGTCTGCAAGACGGAGGCAAAGCCTGCCGTCGGCGACGGCGGGACCGTCCCGGCAATGCGATCGCCGGGCTTTGCGCTGCCGATCCTCGCGCCAAAGTCCCACAAGCAGGGCTGCTGCAGCGCGTCGGACGCGGCCGATGCGCGTCGTGTGGCGGACCTGTTGGACATTCCGTTTCATGCGCTGAACTTCCAGGACTCTTTCGGCCGCATCAAGGATTACTTCGCCGACGAATACCTCGCCGGCCGCACGCCGAATCCCTGCGTGATGTGCAACAACTGGCTGAAATTCGGCAAGCTGTGGACGTTCGCCCAATCGGTCGGGGCCGACCGCATCGCCACGGGACACTACGCCCGGCTCGTCGACCTCGGCGAAGACCGCCCGGCCCTCGTCCGCGGCGACGACCGATCGAAGGACCAGTCCTACGTTCTCGCCGGCATCACGCGGGACGTGCTCGACAAGATCCTGTTTCCCGTCGGCACGTACTCGAAGAGCGAGATCCGCGAGCTTGCCGCCCAAGCCGGGCTGCGAAACGCGCACAAGCCCGACAGCCAGGAAATCTGCTTCGTGCCGGACAACGATTACGTCGGTTTCCTGCATCGCCACCGCGACATCTCGGAAACGGAAGGCGAGTTCGTCGATCCGGCGGGCCGCGTTCTCGGCCGGCATCCGGGCTTCGAGCGATTCACCATCGGCCAACGGCGCGGGCTGGGCGTCACGTTCGGGGAACCGCGGTTCGTGATCCGCATCGAACCCGACACGCGCCGCGTCGTGCTCGGCACGAAAGACGATCTCGCCGCGAACGAACTGACGGCCCATCGCCTCAACTGGTTGACGCCGAATATCCCCGACCGATTGGAATGCCGGGCGCAGATCCGCTATCAGCACACGGCGGCGGAAGCGGTTGTGGAACGCCTCGATGCCGACCGGATGCGCGTCCGCTTTCACGAGCCGCAATTCGGCGTCCCGCCGGGCCAGGCGGTCGTGTTCTACGATGCAGACCGCGTTCTCGGCGGCGGGTGGATCGCGTAGTCTTCTGCGGCGTCGTTCAGAAGACCGCGGTTAACAACCGCGGCTTTGAAATTTGGCTCACGTCGACTTCCGCTGACCGCGCATGAAATGCCACAGTTTTTCCGCGGCGGGCCGCCATTCCTGGCGTTCGGCCTGCTCGCAGATGACGGACAGCTTCTGATACGCCGCCTCGGGGACTTTGCCGCTCTTGTGGAGTTCGTCGAGCCGCGCCCGCGACTGATCGAGCAGGTCGGGCCGCTTCGCCGTCACCGCGGTGTAGAGCGCGTCGACTTCGCCGAACACGGCTTCATCGGGCCCGATCTGCGGCGGCCTCCCACAACCCGCCACTCCCAACCCACACAGAAGCAGCAGGAAGGTCCCGCTCCGTCGCACGATTTGGCGGATGCTTTTCATCAGAATTCTCCCACGATCTCGCCGCCGCGCGGGGTGCTGAGAGCGACCCACGTGAAGGCGTCGACGAATTGCGACACGAAGCGGACCGAGCCGTCGCCGAGCAGCACGTGCGCCCCGCCGACGTGGTCCGAATACATTTCATCGGTGTGGCCGAACGGATGGTTCGGCGCGTGAATGACGACCTGCGGATGGTCGTGCGTGTCCGGACCGCTGTGCACGCCGACGAGGCAGCCGGCGCTGTTGCAGTCCGACGGCCAGCCGGGCTTCGGGCAGGTCGCGGCGTAAGGCACCGTGCCATACCACGTCTTGTTGCTGAGCGTCGACGAATGCTCGCCGAGGAAGATCGTGTTCGACAGCCCGTCGGTCACAGTGGCGACGCGAATCTTCGAATTGCGGTAGAACGGTCCTTCCTGCACGACCGATTCCCCCGTCGCGGGGATCGGCTCCGGCAGGGAGAAATCCAGCGAATACGCCGGGTCGCGGCCCCACGGCTGATGGATGCCGGCGTTCGTCACGTAGTGCGCGTGAGCGAAGAACAGCGTCGGCGAGAACGGCGCCGGGCTGTGCGGCGCGGCGGAACTGCCGCTCGTCCAGCGTTCGACGATGAAACCGTCGTCCCCGCCGGGACACGACGGGCACAGAAACACCGTCAGTTTGGTCTTCGCCTGATTCGCGAATTGCGGCGCCCAGCAGGGAGAGGAAAAATCGAGCGAATTGAACAGCGGCGCCTGATCGAGTTGCGGCAGCAGCATCGTCCCCCAGGCGAAGCCCGACGGTCCGTTGGCGTTGTCATCGGGATAAGTGACGCCGAACGCCGTGCCGGCCTGCGTCGGATGCCCGACATATGCCGGGGCGAAGACCTGATGGATGTCGTGATAGTTGTGCAGCGCGAGGCCGAGCTGCTTCAAATGGTTCTTGCACTGCGTCCGCCGGGCCGCCTCGCGGGCCTGCTGGACCGCTGGCAAGAGCAGGGCGATG
>CAZDGB010000153.1:0-14602 GCA_964504645.1 uncultured Planctomycetaceae bacterium
GAAGACGTCGCCGCCATCGGCGACATCTTCGTCACGACGACCGGCTGCCGCGATATCATTCGCGGCGAGCACCTCGATAAGATGAAGCACAACGCCATCGTCTGCAACATCGGACACTTCGACCTCGAAATCGACATCGCCTACTTGAACAACCGCAAGGACATCAAGAAGGTCAACATCAAGAACCACGTCGACGAGGGCGGCCCGGTCGACAAGTACATCTACCCGGACGGCAAGGCGATCCTGGTCCTCGCCGAAGGCCGGCTGGTGAACCTCGGCTGCGCGAACGGCCATCCGTCGTTCGTGATGTCGAACAGCTTCACCAACCAGGTGATGGCCCAGATCGCCCTGTGGACCGAACCCGACCGCTTCGAACTCGGCGTGCACCGCCTGCCGAAGGAACTCGACGAAGAAGTCGCCCGCCTGCACCTCGGCAAACTCGGCGTGAAGCTGACGAAGCTGACGCCGGTGCAAGCGGAGTACCTTGGCATCTCCGTGAACGGTCCGTTCAAGCCGGAGCATTACCGGTATTGATTTCCGTCAAGAGACGAGGGACAAGAGTCAGCGAAGCCCAGGCACTGCGGTGCCTGGGCTTTTGGCTAATGACATCAAGATTTTCGATGAACAAGTCTCTCGTTATCCTGGCGGGCTTACTGACAATCGCTCACCTCGCCCTTTCATTCATTACGTTTGCAGTCATGTTTGGATTGGGAATGGATCGCTTTGACCACGGTGGAGAACCGAGTTTGGCGGAGCAAGCCGCGAGCTATGTACTGATCGTGTTGTCATTTCCTCTTACGATGCTCGCTTACTTATCGCCTCTACGTCTTCCCGTAATCTTGCAATTCCTGATAGTCATCGCGAATAGTGCGATTTGGGGATGGTTGGGAGGAGAGTTGTTGATCAGAATTTGGCGGCGCTGGAGATTTCCAAGACATGCGGCCGCGATAGCTTATGCGGCAACCGAGGTTACTCCGCTACAGGCCATCCACGCAGCGGCAGGGAAACTGGCCAAGAACCGTGATCAACACGCTGGCTGACACCGTAAGGATTCTCCGGTACAATTTTCATGAAGAGCACTGGCTGGAGAACTCGCTATGCCAGCTAATGTCGCCTCCCTCGGTATCGATCGCCTGCCTCGTGAAGAGCGTCTCGCCCTCGTGCAGGAAATCTGGGACACCATTGCCGCGGAAACGAATCGCATCCAAATCACCGCTGCCCAGCGGGCCGAGCTCGCCCGGCGAATCGCTGAGGACGATGCCTCCCCGGACGACGTGATTTCCTGGGAAGAAGTCAAAGCGCAAGCGCTCGCCCGATTGCAGCAGCCGTGAGTCGGGGGAATGACTTCCGATGGCCAAATTCCTCCGCTCTCTCGATTTCCGCGGATTTCAAGCCGTCGCCGCGGATTCCGAGCAGCATTTGCTGCCCTACGGCGCGGGTTGGCATCCCAACTTTCTGAACGGCGTCAAGTTGTATGTCCGCTATGCCTTGCCGGTCCCCTGCGCCGCCCTCATCAAATTGAACGTGTATGCGTGCCGCGAAGGGGAACTCGCGCCACGGGAAGACGGGCTCGGCATCGGCAGCGTTTGGGTGACGGCCGATTTCGACCGGATCGCCAAACTCGATGAGCGCGGCCAGCAATCCGGATTGCTCGACATCGTTCATCGCGGCGCGCTGCGCGCGGCGAAATATTTTGGATTCCCGGTCGAATCGTTCCATGCCGCCCAAAAGCGCGTCGTCGCCGGGGACTTTCGGCTCGAATACTGGCTCGGTAAACCGCTCAGTTCGCCGGATCGCGCTCGCAAGGCTCAATTGTTCTACCGTTTCAATCGCGAACCGATCTTGAGCGCGGTCTTTTTCGATCGCCAGGGAAACGAGTTGCTCCGTCTTCCCTTCGCGCGTTGCAATGAATTGAACGTGGGCAAGATTTCCTGGATCGATGACGACACGTTGAAAGTTCCGCATCAGAACGGCATCGATCACTGGCTGTGCCGCACCGACGGAACGTTTGAATTCGTCTATCCCCGGCTGGAGTCCGGCAATCCGCATCATGTTTACGCGTTGGGCGTCATGCTGCTCGAAGGCCATCCGGTGCTTCCCGATCGCGACCGCGGACTGGAACTTCTGCGGCAAGCCGCCGCGGACGGATACCATCACGCGATCCAGCGGCTGGCCCTTCTCGCAGCACAGGGCGGGCCGACGTAGCGAGCCGGCATTAAACTCGGTTGCATAAGTCCGGTTTCGTCAGCCATTCTATGAACGCGGCTGGCGCGGCCGGCCCGGCTTCACTCCCATCGAAAGCGCGCTCCATGAAGTTGAAACCGATCGATCATCCCGTCGCCGGCCGCCTGCTGCCCGATCAATGGGGCGACTCGCTGATGTGTTTCCGCGAAATCTCGGGGCTGAAGGTCTTCGCGCCTAAGCATGCGAAAGAAGCCTTCCAAAATCTGGACGCCGACGAGCGGAAGCTGGTCGAAAGTTGGCGACAAACTCCCAAAGAGCTGGTCGAGAACTGCCGCGACATGGGCCTCTACACGGGGTTGCGGTCCCTCGGCGTATGCGAAGTCGGTTTCGAAAAGACGGGCGATGTCCTGCCCTCGGATGAACAGATCGCCGCATTGAAATACTTTCAGGCGAACGAAGCCGCGGTCTGCAAAAATATTGCGAACGCGCTGCTGCGATATTATCAGGTGGCCCGCGCGGCGGATGAGGACTGGTTCGACAACAACGACTGTCCCGCAGTGCAGACCGTGGAAGAACTCGGCCCGCTCGTCACGCTGGATGGGGTGTCGTTTACGCGGAGCAGTTGCGAAGGCCAGGCGGTGCTCATGATCGCTTGGGATCCCGAATGGGACCAGGAACACGGATTGAACATGGTCGTGTGGAAAGACCAGGTCGTCGGCATCGGCGTGGAGGACGTTTTCGACCTGACGCCGGACGGTCCTCCAGACTACCTGACGTGGAACCGTTCGCACATGACGAAGATTGAGAAGGAGTCTCTCGATAAGGTCTCCGCCAGCCTCGGCGAGTATGACGATGAGGACGAGGACTTCGATGACGACGATTTCGATGAGGATGATGACGAGTAGCGAGAGACTGCCAAAACGGATTTCACGCAGCGCCACCCATCGGTGATCGTCGCCAACGAATTCTCACTTCACCCGCAGCCATCGCGTGAAATCGGCCCCCTTGTGCTGGTAGCCGTCCGTCTGGTTGGGGGGTTTGGTGCCGTGGGGGTTCTTGAGCCACTGTTCGCGGGGCCGGTCGTTGGGGGGGGGGGTGACGGCGATGGGGGCGCCGCGCGGCGACCAGGCTGCCCGGTAATCCCAGACGCCTTCCTCGGCTTTCGTCAATTCGGTGATCGCGCCGGTCTGAGGATTGAGCAGGCAGAGTTGCGCTCCCCCTTCGCTCATGTCGCGCTTGGAATTGTCCTGCAGTCGCGTGTACGTGATCGTCTCGCCGTCGGGCGACCACTCGGTCATGTTCGAACCGAACGGCGTGCCGAACCAATGCGTCTGGCCCGTCTTCAGCACGCGGTGTTCGGAGCCATCCGCGAGTCCGACAGCGAGCGCCGCCCGGAAGTGGGCCGTATCCTCGAGCGCATGACAGTCGAGATACGCCAGCCATTGGTCATCCGGGGACCAGCGCGGTCCGAAGAGCAGGTGTCCCGGCAATCCGGCGACGAGCGTCCGCTGGCCGGTTTCCAGGTCGAAGACGTTGATGTTGTACATCCCGGGGTTATAAAACGCCGGGGCGCCACCAGTGACGTGGCAGGTGAGCCGCTTCCCGTCGTGGCTGAGTTCGAGCGCGTAGTGGAATCCGCCGCCAGGCGACGTCAGTTCGGCTGCGTTGCGGCCGTCGAGGTCTTTGACGAATATCCGTTCTTCGTTGCCGATGTACGCCGTTTCGATCACCCGCTTTTCGCCCGGCAGCAAAGCGTACGGTCGGAGTTGATCGGCTTGCCGCTCGTGCTGCAGCGTCGGCTCGATCTTGCCGGTTTTCAGGTGATAGATCCAATCGTGCGTGCCGACCTTCCCGGCCCGTACGCTTTGGATGTTGCTCCGCTCGAAACTGCAGAGCATGATCCGCTCGCCGTCGGCGAACAGCGGTCCGAAGACCCAGCTCCATTGATTCGGCTGCTTGAAGTCGGGATAGCGTTCCTCCGTGCCATCGGGGCGAATAAAGCCCAGCACGTGCGCAAACTCCTCGGGCGTTCCGCCGACGCCCATGTAACCGAGGAGATATTCGTGCGCTTCCTCGGCATTGGCGGCCGTAAAAAAATGAATG
Source organism: uncultured Planctomycetaceae bacterium (assembly GCA_964504645.1). Lineage (GTDB taxonomy): Bacteria > Planctomycetota > Planctomycetia > Planctomycetales > Planctomycetaceae > CAZDGB01. Next base: position 4,288 of record CAZDGB010000153.1, read on the forward strand.
GCCAAGAAGAACAACCAAAAGAAGAAACGCATGTCGACTCCCCTGTGCATGGGCTGACTTCCTGAGCGTGACGAGTGCTGTCCTCACTCAGCTTGACGACTCGGCCGAGCAATCGCAATCGGCCTCTGCCTATCCTCGCGACCAGCGTTCGATCGCGGCGGCGAGGCCGGGGAGTTTGACGACGTCCTGGGCCAGGCCGTGCTGTACGATAGCTTTCGGCATGCCGTAGACCGTACAGCCGTCGGCATGCTGCGCGAGGACGCGGCCACCGTGCTGTCGCACGAGTTCACAACCGGCCAGGCCGTCGCGTCCCATGCCGGTGAGGATGACCACCAGCAAGCGTCCGTCGAACAATTTCACCGCGGAGCGCAGCGTGTAGTCGACGGCGGGACGGCAACTGTGCTCGTGAGGCGCATCGCTCAAGCTAATCATCGCCCCGTCCGAGGTGCGTCGTTCCAGTTGCAGATGGCGTCCGCCGCGAGCCAGGATCACCTGTCCCGCTCGGACCCGCAGTCCATCGGACGCCTCCAGCACTTCGAGTTCGCTTGCCTCGTTCAATCGGGACGCCAGCGTGGCGGTGAACCCTTCCGGCATGTGCTGCACGATGAACACGGGCGCCGGTAGATCGGCCGGAAGATTGGGAATGATTCGCGCCAACGCGTCCGGTCCGCCCGTCGAACAGCCGATGATGACAGCTTCGACTTTTCCGGCGGGAATTGTCTCCGAAGACTTGGACGGCGTCGCTACGGCGACGTCGTCCGCCGTTTCTCGCAGCGCGGAGATTTTTTCCGCGAGGGCGGCTTTCAAGGCGGCCTTGTTTTCCGCCGGTTTTCCGCCCGACGGTTTCAGGATGAAATCGAAGGCCCCCTCGATTAGCGCGTCGGTCGTCACCTGCGCGCCGGCCGACGTGAACCGGCTGATCATGATTACGGTCGATTTGATCCGCCGCCGCTTCAGTTCGCGCAGCACTTCGATGCCGGTGACATCCGGCATCTCGACGTCGAGCGTCACAAGGTCCGGTTTCAGTTCGGCGATCTTGTCGATCGCCGTTCTGCCGTCGCCGAGGCTGGCGACGACTTCACAATGCGGGATCTCCGACAGCACGTTCCGCAACAGCGTGCGAAAGAGCGCTGAATCGTCCACGACCACCACGCGGAAGACATCCATGCTTCAAGCATCCTGATGATACCGTTCGAAGAACGACTGCAGCCGGTGCGGATCGAACGGCTTGACGACGAAATCCATCGCCCCCTCGGCGATGCATTCCCGCAGCTTGTCCTTCTGATTGACGGCGCTGACCATGACCACGTTCGCCGCCGGCTCGATGCCGCGAATGGCCTTCAGCGCCGACAGGCCGTCCAGTTCCGGCATCACCATGTCCAGCGTCACCATATCCGGCCGGTGTTCCTCGAACAACTTGACGCCGTCGGCGCCGTTCGTCGCCTCCGCCACCACCGTCCACCCGGCTTTGGTGGCGATCTCGCGAATTTTCATCCGCATGATGAGCGCGTCATCGACAATCAGCAATCGGTTCATGGTTGTCACAACTCCACAGGCGGGCTGCCGAGAATCTCCACACGGACGGTTCCCGTTCCGACATCATAGGCGATCCGCCGTCCCTGCTGGCCACCACAATTCCGGGCGATGACGGGAATTCCCGCCGCCAGCAGCAGCTGTTCGACTTTCGCCAGGTTCTGCTCCCCGATCCGATTCAGGTTCGTGGTGGCGAACATGTTTGCGCCCCCCGTCAATTTGGCGACGAGATTCCGACTTTTGCCGCCGGCCCGCTCGATCTGGCGGATCAATTCCGGCACGGCGGTGTCGGCGTATTTGCCGGGCAGTTGCTGTTCGCCGTTCGCCACGGGGAGCACGATGTGTGCCAAGCCTCCCACGCGGCTTTTCGAGTCGTGCAGCACGAGGCCGATGCACGATCCCAGCAGCGTTTTTAACACGCCGGTCCCTTGTACCACCGAGAGTTCGCCCATGCCGATCTTCCGCTCGGGAGACGAATCGGGTTGAGCGGACTGAGCGGGCATGAGGCTTCCGGCCGTGGACTACGACAACTGGGCGAGAACTTCGGACAGGCGCGCGAGGGACGCCGGATCTGGAACCAAGAGAAACGTCCAGCGGAGCGGCTGACCCGACAGGTCAAAGCGGGCCTTGGCAAAGACAATGTCGCTTCCCGCAATCGCTTGATTGAGGAACGCCGTTTCCAACAGACTCTCGGCGAAGTCACGCAAGAAAATGGGCGGCGTCGGGATCAGCTCGAACTTTCGGCCGCTCCGCTGGGACAGATCCCGCGCGATGCCGTTCAAATACGCGCTGCCGGCGATGTTCATCGTTTCCTGCACGCAAGACGTTTCCACGTCGCCCCAGGCCTGGGCGGTTCCCGGCGCTCGGCCGAGCAACAGATCGGTTACGGCGAGGCCGCTCGCATCGTCGAACGCCAGCAGCATGTGGCCTGTGAGCGTCCCTTCCATTTCCATCAGGCACATGCAGACGGCGTCATCCGTTTCGCCGAGCACGCCGGTGGCGGCGTCGAGCGGACATTGGTCGATCGAATCGATCGACATATCAGTTTGCGCATTCAACCAACCGGCCAGCGCCTGCGACGCTTCCGCCGCGCCGCGATGGAACGCCTGGGTCAATTGGGCGATCTCATGTTCCGAAAACGGCCGCCGCTCTGCGGACAAGGGAAGCTCCTGACGATCAATTTCGGGTCGGACTCGACTGAGCCCGTTCCGAGGCGAGTTCGATGAGCGCCGCCGCATCGAGCATGAGGCACACGGCCCCGTCACCCAGAATGCTCGCGCCCGACAACCCCCGCACCGGATACAGGTTCTCGGATAGCGATTTGATCACAAGATCGGCCCGGCCGACCAGTGAGTCTACGCTCAGGCCGACCGTTTTTCCCCGGGCGTGCAGCACCACGACGTTGACGGCGCCGTTCGCCGCCGCGGGAGTTTCCATTTTTCCGCCGACGTTCCGCCAGGCGAAGACGTTCCCCATGCTGACGAGCGGAATCAACTCGCCGCGGACATCGATCGTCAGATGGCGATGCACGGCATAGACCTGGTCGCGGGGAATCGACACGATCTCGCGCACGTCGTCGATGGGAATCGAATAGTCCTCATTCCGGTAGCGGATGAGCAGGCTGTGAATAATGGCCAGCGTGAGCGGCAAACGGATCGTAAACGTCGTGCCCGCGCCCGGCGCGGAGGCGACGTCGATGGTGCCGCTGAGGTTGGAGATCGCGTTGCGGACGATGTCCATGCCGACGCCGCGGCCGGAGATTTCCGTGACGGCTTCCGCCGTGCTGAACCCCGGATGCCAGATGTACTCCATGACCTGCTGGTCGGTCAGCTCGCGCAACTGGGCCTCGGCGGCGAGTCCCCGTTCGAGGACGCGGGCGCGGATTTTCTGCGTGTTGATGCCGGCCCCGTCGTCGCGGACGGTGATCAACACGTTGTTCCCGCGGTGCGCCGCTTCCAGCACGATCGAACCGGTCTCCGGCTTGCCGGCGGCGCGGCGTTGGTCGGGCGGCTCCAGACCGTGATCGATCGAGTTCCGCACCAGGTGCAGCAGCGGATCGCCGAGCGCGTCGATCATCCGCTTGTCGAGCTCGGTCTTTTCCCCCTGGATCGTGAGTTGGACCTGTTTCTTCCGTTCCACCGACAGATCGCGAATCACGCGTTTGAAGCGGTTGAACAGCGGCCCGACGGGAACCATGCGGGTATTCAATACGCCCCGCTGCAGATTCTTGGAGACCCGCGTAAGCTGATCGACCGCGTCGCTGACGTCGGCAAAATGATGATGTCCCTGCTCCCACAATTCGGCCTGACGGTCGAGTCCGTCGAGGTCGGCCTCCAGGTTCTTCACAGCCTGTTGCCACTGCTCGTCGGACTGAGGCAGATCGCGGACTTCGTCGAACGTCTTGCGGAGACGCTCCGTCAGTTCCTTGGATTTCTTTGAGACGGCATTGCGGCGGAAGAGCGTGCTCAAATCGCCCGCGATCTTCGCGAAACGGGCATTCGCCACGACGAGTTCGCCGGTGAGGTTCATCAAATCGTCGAGCCGGTTGATGTCGATCCGCAGCGTTTCGCTCGCCGGGCCGCGCGCTTCGCCGGCGTCGCTTTCCACAACGGCCGCCGGTTCGCGAACATTCGCCGTCGCGGCGACCACCGGTGCGGCAATAGATTCTGGCGCGGGTGATTTCTCCTGTGATGCTGGCGGCGTTGCGGCGGCGGCGATGGCCTGCAAGCCTTCCGCTGTCAATTCACCACTCTGGATTTCCAGCGATTCCACGCCGTCAACATTGGCGACTTTGCGAACCTCTTCAATGTTCCGTTCCGTCACCAGCGTCAGCGAAAACAGCGGCAGTTCGTCAAAACTATGGGCGTCGTCGATTGGCGGTTCGCAGGCGATGATCTCGCCGATGGACGAAAGCCGCGAGACGATCAGCCGCGCCTTGAGATCGGCGAGCTGCAGTCCGGGACGAAAATGGACGACGATCTTCAACCCGCCCGAGACCGTCATCACAGGCATCGGCCGCGGCATTACGACGGGTGTTTGTGCCCGTTGCGGCGTCGAACTGCTCGCGGAGGCCGACTGCTCCAACGCCCGCAATCGGTCGAGTAGTTCCGATGGATCACCTTCCGTCAGGTCGCCGGCCCGCAAGCGGCCGACAAAGCCGCGAAAATAATCGACGCAGTGCAACACGACGGTCGTCGTCTCGCGATCGAGGACGGCTTTTCCGGAACGGTAGCGTTCGAAGCGGTCTTCCAGCTCGTGGGCGAAGTTGCCGACGACTTCGAAGCCGAGCATGCCCGACGAGCCCTTCAGCGAATGCAACAGGCGGAATGCCGTGTGCAGAGCGTCAGAGTGCTTGGGATTGCGTTCCAGTTGCAGGATCGCCTCGGTGAGGCCTTCGAGCTCCTCGTCCGATTCATCGATGTAAACCTGCAGGTACTGGGCCATATCGTCCGAGAAGGACGAATGGGCGCCGGGCGGCGTGGAAGAATCATTGCTCATTTGCGGCCCGCCCGCTCTGGCTTGCGATACACAAACGTCGATTTCTTCTCGAGCATGCCGAGCATGTCGAAAATCCCTTCCGAGGGACCGACGACGAGATAGCCGCCGGGAGAAAGCGCATCGACCAGGTGGTCGATCACCACCTGCTTGGATTCGCGGCTGAAATAGATCAGCACGTTGCGGATGAATACACAGTCGTAGTCCTTTTGCGGATTCGGCTGCATCAGGTTGTGCTGCCGGACCGAGACCAGTTCCTTGAGCGCCGGCTTCACTTCCCACCCGTCGCTATCCGGCTTGTGCGTGAAGTAGCGGGACCGCAGTTTCTCCGGGACTTCCTTGGCGACGTGCGAACCGTAGACTCCTTCCCGCGCTTTCGCCAGGGACTGTTCGCTGATATCGGTGCCGTGAACTTCGATCTTCCAGTCCATGAGTTTCAAACGGTTCTCCGCCAGGCACATGGCAATGCTGTAGGGTTCCTCGCCGCTGCTGCACGCCGCCGACCACACGCGGATGCGCTGCGGGTGCCGGCCTTCCTTCGCCCGTTCGCGCAACTCGTCGACGAACTCCGTCTGGAGCCAGTCGAAATGCTTTTCCGTGCGGAAGAACGACGTCTCATTCGTGGTGACGGCGTTCAGAAAGCCCTCGAGTTCGTCGCGGCCCGCGGGCGAACGGAGCAGCTTCAGGTACGCCTGAAAGTCGGCGACGCCCGTGGCTTTGACGCGGCGGCGAATCCGATTGCTCAGCAGCATGACTTTATTTTCCGGCACGCGGATGCCGCATAACTGGTAGGTGAGCGTCTGAAACTGCTCGAATTCCTGCGGGGACAATTGAGACGCGTTCACAGCCGCCCTGCCTTTGTCTCAAGACGATGCCGATCCATCAGACTTTGAACCGCGACACCAAGTCTCGCAGCGTCGAAGCCTGCGCCCCGAGTTCCTCGGCGCTCGCCGCCATTTCTTCTGCGCCGGCGGCGTTCGACTCCGTCGTCTTGCCGACCGACCGGATGGCGACTTGCACTTCCTTCGCACTTTCCGCCTGCGTTTCGGTCGAATCGGCGATCCGGGCGATGCCCGTTGCCGACTGTTCCACCGCCTGCACGATGGAGCTCAGCGAGTCGCCGACTTTTTCCGACAGTTCCGCCCCTTCCGCCACGCGGCGCGTCGATTCCTTGATGAGCTGCGTGATTTCTTTCGCCGCGAGGCTCGAACGTTCAGCCAGCTTGCGGACTTCGTCGGCGACGACCGCGAAGCCCAAGCCATGCTCGCCGGCCCGCGCGGCTTCGATCGCCGCGTTCAACGCCAGAAGATTCGTCTGGCTGGCGATCTCGCTGATGACCTGAATGATGTCGTTGATCTGTTCGCTCGACTTCTGGATGAGTTTCATCGACGCGACCGCTTCCTGCACCGAGGAGCCGCCGGCCTTGGCGAGGTTCGCCGTCGAATCGGCCTGCTGCCGGGCCGCGGCGGCACTGTCGGAGATGACGCCGATCGACTTGAGCAGGTCTTCAACCGACGCCGACATCTGCTCGACCGACGCCGCTTGGCTTTGCGCCCCTTCGCTCAGGTTCTGCGAGCTTTCGGCGATCGCCTGGGCGCCTTCGTTCTGCTGGTTGGCCGACTCAACCAATTGACCGATCAGTTCCCGCAGGTCGTTGCTCATCCGCTGAATGCTGGCGGCCAATCGGCTCAAGTCGTCGGAGCCGGATTGCTCGACCGTTTGCCGTAGGTCGCCGTTGGCGATGGCTTCGACAACCGTCGTCAGCTTGGCGACGCGGCTCCGCAAGTCTTCCGCGGCAGCGCGCTGTTCGGCCTGAATGCGGAGCGTCTCGTTCTGGTCCTGCACGGCTTTGGTGATATCCGTGGCGAACTTTACGATTTTGAGCACGCGGCCTTGCTGATCACAGATCGGGTTGTACGATGCGCGGATCCAGACTTCGCGGCCACCCTTCGCGATGCGTTTGAAGTCGTCGGCCACGTACTCGCCGCGCTGCAGTTTAGCCCAGAATTCGCGGTACCCCGCACTCTGCACGAGTTGCTCGTCACAGAAGATGCGGTGATGCTTGCCGCGAATTTCGTCGAGTGTGTAACCCATCCCTTTCAGGAAATTCTCGTTGGCCGTGATCACCGTGCCGTCGGGTTGGAACTGAATCACGAGGTTCGTGCGGCCGATCGCCTCCATTTGCGCGGCGAAATCGGCTTGCTGCAGTTCCAGCGCATGCTGGTCGGTGATGCGTTCCCAATTGACGACCGGACCGAGGTAATTCCGCTGCGCGTCGTACAGAGCCGTGACGTTTAGGTCGAGGACTTCCGGACCGAGCTGGATCTTGGCGCGGTGCGGCAGGTTCTTCGGATCGGCCAGCAGCCGCCGCTGCATCTCCGGCGCTTTGTGGAAGATGTCGATCGATTGGCCGATGATCTCGTCGACCGGGCAGGGCAATAAGTGCTGCAATTCCCGCAGCGTGGCGATCGACGCCGGGTTCATGTAGATGATCCGCAAGTCGCGGTCGGCGACAATCACGCGGACCGTGGCGTTCTGCACCAACTGCTCGAAATCAAGCGTCGGTTTGGCGGCCGCGCCGCCGCGGCGGCGCGGGGGACGGGTGGTGGGTTCAGTGGCCATGCTGCGACTCCTGCTGTCAGTGGCTCATCGGCTCATGCATGGCGGCAACGGCTCGATGGCGGAATGTGGCGAATCAATAGAAGTGGCGTCACTCCGACGGCGCGAACGAAACTCCCCGGCTGGCGATCTGGCGAACCTGCTCCATCTTCGCCGGGTCGAGCAATTCCTCGATTTCCAACACGACAATCAGCCGGTCGTCGACTTTTGCGAAGCCCGCGATATACGACGCACCCTCGGATTTCACGATCTCCGGCGCGGGCTGAATCTGCTCGGGGGTGATGCGAATGACCTGCGTGACGGAATCGACCGTGCAGCCGATCGTTTTCGGCCCGACGTTGGCGACGATCGTCCGCGTCTCATCGTCTTTGGCTTTGTGCTCAAGGTCGAACAACCGCCGCAGATTGATGATGGGAATGATCGTGCCGCGCAGGTTGCTCACGCCCTCGACGTAATCGGGAACCTGCGGCATCCGCGACACGCGGTCGGGGATGACGATTTCCTGGATCTGCTCGATCCGAAACGCGTATTCCTGATCGGCGAGTCGAAAGCCGACAAATTGCATCGAGGACTTGGATTTCGCCATCGATTCGGAGCGCGGAGATCCGGCGGGGCTGGTCACGGACGGGTCGCTTTGCTGCGGCATGAGTGGGGAACACCGGTCCGTTGGCGACTGGTATTTTCCCGACGCCGAGGGTGGAATGCATTTGACTGACATATCGTGGACGCTGCGCGCCACACGTGTCAAGACGCTTCCTCAAGTGTGGCACACGTTTCCAACGTGTGAGACGGCGGAACGCTGTTGAGAACTCAAGGGAAGGTCGTTCAGCCGCATTGCAGCAGACAGGATAGTCGTCGGATGTTCAGGCTGCGATGGCAGACGGCCGTCACGCCGGCGCGACTGACCGCTCGCAACAGCAGTTTTCCCCCTTCGACTTGAATCGCTGCCGCGATTGGACCGGATTCCGCCGCGCGCTGTGCCTGCGCCGCAAAATCGGCACTACCGGACATCGGATCTTCACGGCGGACCAGCAGGATCAAATGGGCCGTCGCCGCCTCGGCCGACAACGCGTTCGACACGCCGATATCCAAGAGATTCAATTCGCGCAGCAAGTCGGCCAGCGATTCGGGGAGGCGGTCGAAATCGGTGACGATCTGCAAACGCAGCGACAGCGGATCGATCGGCGTCGCTCCCAGGCCGCTGGCCAACACGCACGGCCCCGCGGCATGCACGACGCGGAGGATCTCGTCGGGCTTCGCTTTCTTCGGTGCGAGAACCAGGCAGGCCGCCGGACCAACGGCGATCAGGTCGTCGATCGTCGAGTCGCTCGAATTCAGCACGGCGGTCGTTTTGTCCAGCCGCGCTTGCCGGCTTAGTTCCGAGAGGAGATCGATCCCCCGGCCGTCGGGCAATTGCATCGCTGTGATCAACAGATCGGGCGTTTGCCGCATGAAGGCTTCCGTCGCCGACACTTTGTTCCCCACGATGTCCACGGTCGCGACGCCCGCATTGGAAAAGCCATTCTTCAGCACCGAACCCTGCAGTCGCGACGGTTCAACCATCAGTAGATGGGCGAGCGGCCGATCCTCGATTTCAAGCAGACCCGACGCCGGCGTGCGTTGCGTGGTCCCGGCGATGAGCGCTTCGAGATCGTCCGCCAGTTCCTCCGCCGTCTGGTAGCGATCGGCGAGTTCCTTGGCCATTGCCCGGGCGACGATCCGGTCGCATTCTGCGGGAATCGACGGATCGAGCGTCGACGGCGCCGGCGGAGGCTTCGTCATGTGAGCCGTCATCATCTGCAAGATTGTGCGGCAATCGGCATACGGGAACTGCGCTGTCAGCAGGTAACACAGCGTGCCGCCCAGGCTGTAAATGTCGGTCCGCGCGTCGACGTTGGCGGACTCGAACTGTTCCGGGCTCATGTACTGCGGCGTGCCCATGATCTGGCCCGCCTTCGTCACGGCTTCGTGCCCGTCCTGGGCCGAATCGATCAGCTTCGATAAACCGAAATCGACGACTTTGACGGCTCCGTCCTTCGTAAGCATCAGATTTTCGGGTTTGACGTCGCGGTGAATCAAATCCGCCGCGTGCGCCGCGCCCAGCCCGCGGGCCGCTTCCGCCGTGATGCGGCACGCCTCTTGCCACGGCAGCTTGCCGGTGCTTTGCACGCGGCCTGAAACGCTGCCGCCCGACAAGAGTTCCATCACCAGGAAATACTTGCCGCTCCACAGGTCGATGTCATAAATCGAAACGACATTCGGATGATTCAGCCGACCGATGGCCCGCGCCTCGCCCAGGAATCGCTGCAGCGCGATGGGCGAGTCGCCGAGATTCGGCGACAGGACTTTCAAGGCGACTTCGCGTTCGATGAGGGGATCGAACGCGAGGTACACGGCCCCCATGCCGCCGGTGCCGAGTTGTGATCGAATTTCGTACTTGCCGACTTTCTCACCGGCGGCAATCGGCGCATCGGCCAGGGCGATCTCGCCCCCGATCTCCACCATGGTCTTCAATTCGCCGTCGGTGCTCGTCAACTTCGACGCCGCACTGGCGACGTCCACGGCCAGCGGCGTTCGACTGGCATCGGGTGCGTTGTCCGGTTGCGCGGTCTCTTTCGATTCGGGAGACGTCACAATGTCCTCAAAACCACGGCGCTCATCCCACGGA
>CAZDGB010000153.1:14612-17048 GCA_964504645.1 uncultured Planctomycetaceae bacterium
TTCCACTCCGTAGGCTACCGCAGCCACCGGCGTTGTTCAAATGCCGACTTACCCAATGAGGCTTAAAGTCGAGCAAGCCGGGCATTCTCACGCATACATTTCGCAGCGGGGAGTGTGCGAAGACTGCGAAGGAGGACGCTCCAGACGGTTATTTCTCGGCGGAATATTCGTACTTTGCCGCCGTGCGAGAACGCGGCGGCGTAGCGGAGCCCCGCGGCCCGCCCGCGATCGACGGCGGGCAATCTTCGCCGCACGAAAAATGCTCCTGGCTCGGTTTTTCCGCCGGTTGCGCCAGTTTGACGACGCCGGGAAAAGCACTACACCCCCCGGCAGCACAAATCACGAGGCCCAACATCAAGGCCGCGAAGCATTTCAAGTTTTCGAGTGGATGCAATCTGATCATGGCATCGACTTTCGCGATTTCGGGGCATTTCCCGGTGTGCCGTGATAGCGGCGGTTGAAGACTTCGGGATCGAACGCGTCTTCCGCGTCGTCTTCTTCGACAGAAGTCGTTTCGGGTTCAATGCGGCGCGCCGACGCTATCCGCACCGGTCCGGCGGACTCGGACTCGTCGCTCGCTTCTTCTTCGTTCTCATCGACCGTCGTCGGCGTCGTCGCCTTGGGGAAGTTCGGCTGTGCGGCAACCAAGTTCGGCCGTTGCTCGGCCAGTTGGGAGTCGTGGGAAATCTCTTTGGCAGCGCTGCGAATCCAGCTTTTCAAAGTCTGCAGCTGCCGTTCGCCAGTCGGGCCATAGAAGATCGCCTTGCTCAATCCGGCGTGATTTCCCGCGGGGACCGTCAATACGTCGCTCTGGAGCGGCTGCACCGTGTTGATGTGATTCAATAGGGCTGCGAGATTCCGCTCGGTACGGACCCGCGCGCCGGCCCCCGTGCCGCGAATCGCCTCCAGCCGGAATTCGGCATTCGAGTTCGCGCCGTGGCACGTCGCATTGCCGCATTTGTTGACGAGGAGCGGTTGGACGCGCGTTGTGAACTGGGACGCCGTTTCCCGTGACAGTCCCGCGAGCGATTCGACCTCCGGCAGCTCGATCCCTCCGACCGTCCGCACTTGTGTCGGAGTTTTGTGCCCCGCGGTCCGGCGCCGTTCCGCGGCCAACTGCTCGTCGACTCGTTTCAACATATCGCGAGCGGCTTCGTGCTCGGCATCGCGATCGAGAGCCATGACCAGTTGCGAGCGCGCTTCCTGCTTCAATTGATGCGACCAGCCCCACAAGGCGAGTTGATAGTGCGTGGCCGCAGTGGGCTTCGGAAAGCTTTCCGCCATTTGACGGAAAGAGTCCTTCATATCGTTGCCCACGATCCACGCGTCGTCGAACGGCACGACCAATCGTCCTGCGGAATGCTCGACAACGTACCCGTTCGGGCTGCGGCTGATCGATCCTCGTAGAACCTGGCCGTTGTGCATGACCAAGACTTGCTCTTTGCGGAGCGCCGCCACTGGTTCTTCCGATTGCGCAGCGCACCATCTGCCCCACAGCAGCAGGGTTGTGCACGCAGCAAGAAGCAGCCGGCCAGCCATGAATCACGCCTCCGATTCGGAATCGGCGAAACTCTAATTCCGCCGGTGAAACGGGGTCAATGCGATTCGGCTCGCCCGGCGGAGAACAGGAGATCAAAACATGCAGCCGTGCAGTTCATCGGCAACTTCTGCCGGGTTCCCGGTGATAGCGGCACCGAATGTCAAGTCGTTTTTCGCGACGGTGTCACAGTTGCCCGCGGAGAATCCCTGTTCAGATTTTCAAACGGGTCACGCCGGCGTGACGTTCGATGGGTGATCGGATTCGGCAAACTTGCGAACGGCGTTGACGAGCGGCGCGGAAAAGCCCACCGCTGTGATTTGAATTTCATCCCCCTCGGCGTAAATCCAGTCCCGCGCGCCGTAGCTGAGCTTGCTCGTGCCGAAGAAATAGAGATGCACGTCGCCCGGACAGCGGTGCTGCGGATATTTGAAGTGATGGTCTTCCAAATTGGCGAGCGTGTGGCACAAGTGCCGCTCGCCGGACTTGAGCGGGCCGCTGTCGTAGATCGTCCGGCTGCCGCGCGAGACGGTGCACTGAAGGTCGATCTCCTGAAAGTCATGTCCGAGGACGAGTTCCGGCCCGATCGCACACGTCCTCAATTTCGATGGAGCGAGATACAGGTAGTTCTTTTTCTCGGTGACGTGGTCCGACCATTCATTGCCGAGCGTGAAGCCAAGCCGGAACGGGCGGCCCTGGTCGTCGACGAGGTAGCAGCCGACGATCTCGGGTTCCTCGCCGCCGTCAGTGGCGAAGTCGGGGATGTCGAGCGGTTCGCCGGGGCCGCGCAGGATCGTGCCGTTGCCTTTGTAGAACCATTCCGGAGCGACGCCGCGCGTTCCCGCCGCGGGCCGGCCTCCTTCGAGTCCCCATTCGAACATCTTGCGGGAATCGGTTTT